>DATBME010000048.1:0-40497 GCA_036555005.1 Candidatus Limnocylindria bacterium
ACCAGCGGGTACATCGCGATGCGCTGGTACCAGCACAGCGTGCACGGCTCCAGCCCGACGACCTGCGAGAGGTACAGGCTGCCGGACGTCGCGGTCAGCGCCACGGCGAAGGCGAGCCACGGCGCCAGCGACCCGATCACCTCGCGCAGCCACGCTCCGCGGCCGATGACCACGAGCACCAGGGCCGCCAGCACGCCGGCTGCGGCGATCAGGGACAGCAGCGCCAGGAAGTCGGTGACGATGAGGGTCATGCGCGGGTCAGTTTCGGCCCACCGGCGCCCTCGTGCCTGGCCAGGTCGTGCAACGAGGTCCCGGCGAGCACCGAGCGCATCGCGCCGCGGGCCTGGCTGAACGTGTCGTGCACGCGGCACTGGCCCAGCGCGTCGCACGGCCCTCCGCGCAGCACGCAGGTCCGATGGCGGCCGTCCCCCTCGATCGCCTCGATCACCTCGAGCAGCGAGATCTGGTCGGCGGGGCGCGCCAGGCGGTAGCCGCCCGCGCGCCCCAGCGAGGCCCGCGCCATGCCGGTGCGCGACAGGTCGGCCATCACCTGCGGGACGAAGGTGGCGGGGATCAGCATCAGCGCCCCGATGGTGGCGGCGCTCAGCTGCCGATCCCCGGCCTCCGCCAGCGCCAGCATGGCCCGGACGGCATAGTCACCGCGTCGGGTGAGCTGGAGCCTCATCGGCGGTCAGTGCCCGCCCGCCGGCGCCTCGCCCCCGTCGCCCGCCTGGAACAGGCCGAGCGCACCACGTCCCACGAAGTTGAAGGCGTGGGTGACGATCGGGTACAGGCCATCTTCGTCGAAGTGCATCTCGACGATGGCGCCCTGCGCCGGCGAAAGGTCGACGGCCTGGGATCCCCAGTTGCCCTCGTTGCCGCGCCGGAGCTGGACGCCCTCCTTGATGACCTGGTCGAAGATCGTGCCCACCACGTGGAACGAGCTGTCGATGCTGGGTCCCGCGTTCAGCACGAAGACGCGCACCGTCTCGCCCACCGGCACCTCGATCGGATGATCGGCGTACTGGTTGGCGATCCCGTTCCACACGACATAGTCCGGCGCCGGCGCCGCGGCGGAGGCCTTGTCCAGGCTGACGAAGCCGGCCTGCTCACCGAGGTACCACTCGCTCTGCACCAGGGCGAACTCGTGGTCGACCGGCGGCAGCCCGCCCTCCGGCTCGACGATGATCATCCCGAACATGCCGCTGGCGATGTGGTGCAGGGCCGGCGTCGTGCCGCAGTGGTACATGTAGACCCCCGCGTACTTCGCTTCGAACTCGTAGACGAGCTCGTCGCCCGGGTTGATGGTCCGCATCTCGTCGTTCCAGGCGACCAGGCTGGCGTGGAAGTCGACCGAGTGCGGCAGCTTGTTGGTGTCGGGGTTCCTGAGCGTGATGCGCACCGTGTCGCCGACTGTGACCCGCAGCACCGGACCAGGGACAGTGTCACCGAAGGTCCACACCGACTGGACGATGCCCGGCGCCACCGTCATCTCGTGCTCGCTGACGACCAGGTCGAGCTCGTGCAGCTGTCCGGAGGCCACCGGCGGCGCGGCCGCGTCACGCGGCGTGTACTCCGGGGCGTTTGGATCGGGGTCGATGGTCGGATTTTCGCCCGGCGGCTGTGACGCGCCGCTGTGGGGCACCTCGGCATGGCCCCCGGCGACCGAGATGGCGCCCTCCATGCCGCCATCGGCATGTCCCGGGATGGAGCAGACGAAGCCCAATCCCTCGGTCGGCACGACCACCTCGCCCTCGGCCGTCTCGCCTGCGTCTGCCTCGATGAGGGTGCCGTCGGCGAAGCTGATGTTGTGCAGGATCTCGCCGTCGTTCACGAACGTGACGGTGTAGCGGCCCGGCTGCTCCACTTCGGGGTTGGCCGGCTCGAAGCCGAGATCGAAGGCGCGGAAGCTGAGCTCGCCCACAATCTCATCCGTCGGCGCCTCGGCGCTGGCTTGCGGGGTGGGTGACCCCGACGAGGCGGTCGGTGCTGGGCTGGCGCCGATCGCCAGGGCGGCGACCAGCACCGGCGCGGCGAAGATCGCGGCGCCGCCGCAGAACGCCAGGAACAGGACCAGGGGCCGTGGCAGGGTCATGACTGCTTCCTCTCAGACTGCGAACGCGAGTCGGGCGCGCGATTTGTCTTAGTGATGCGCTGAGCATTGCGGGCGGCGGGCGGAGGCCCAAGGGCCGAGGGTCACATTCCAACCGGGCCATTCGGACGTGCAGGGCCTGCTGGACACGCGGCTGCCGCTGCACACGCGGCGGCCGCTGTACACGCAGGCCGCGGGCATGCGAAGGCCGGCCGGCGTTTCCGCCGGCCGGCCCGGGGCTGGAGGCAGTGGCTGCCTCAGCCGAGGACGTACCGCAGTGCCGGAGTCCTCTTCACGATCGGGGTCTCGCCGATCATCGCGTCGACCCCGTACACCTCACCCGCGCGGATGATGCCCACGATCAGGGTCACGATCCCGAGATACGTGGTCGAGTTCATCCAGCCATGAGCGAAGTCCCAGGATGCGGTCGTGATGAAGGCCATCATCAGGAAGCCCATCACCGCGCTAAACCGGGTGGCGAAGCCGAGGATCAGCGCCAGGCCGATCAGGACCTGCCCGTACGGGATCAGCACGTCGACCGTGCTCAGCAGCGCCGGATTGGCGGCCAGGTCGCCCCAGAACGGCTGAGTGGGATTGACGATGGTCCCCTCGGCGACCGCCGCTGACGTGGTGCCAGCCGTGCCGAAGGCCAGGAAGCCGGCCGCGCTGAACGGCTCGACATCCCCGATCCAGGTGAAGAGCTTGTCGAGGCCGGCCCACAGGAAGTAGAAGCCGGTCACGACCCGAAGCGCCAGGATGCCGTAGGCCCGTGATGCGGTCAGGCCGGTCATCGTGAGTTCCACCTTTCGTGTCATGCGATACGTCGTCGTTACGGCACCACCGTATCGATGCGGCCGTAGGCCACCGAGTGCCGCCCAGACCGATCAGGGGGGCCAGCCGGTACCGTCCGGACCGTGCCATTCGGCACTGCAGGGTGCGCCCCGTCGCCCCTAGGGTGGACGCTCACAACCCGCAGACCGCACGGAGTCGCTGCATGCCCGCAGGCTCGCCATCTGGATCGCCTTCACCACCGCCGGCGCGATGTTCGCGCTGGTCATGATCCTGGCCGCCGAGGTCCTCGGCGCACCGGGCGACGCGGCCACGCAGTTCGGCATGGTGACCGTCATGATCGTCGAGGAGCCGTAGCCGTGGCTGCCGGAGCGGGCGCGGGCATGGCCGCCATGCCGGCCGACGATGCGCTGAGCCACCTGGTGGTCCGTCGCCGCGTGACCAGCGCGCCGGAGCGATCCGCGGCGGCCCTCCGCGACGCGGACGGCTGGCTCGGTCCGGAGCTGCCCGACGCACCGGCCGGCATGCGCCGCCATCAGGCCGACCTGCGCCTGCGTGTCAGCGAGCGGCCGTCGCTCACCACCTTCCGCAAGGCGGCCTTCGTCGACCTCGGTCCGATCCAGCCGATCGGGGACGGCTGGCAGGTCGAGGTGAGCTGGCGCGCCGCCACGCTGGCGCCGCTCTTCCCGGTGTTTTCGGGAACGATCGTGGCCCGCGCCGACGAGCTGACGGTGTCGGGCTGGTATGCCCCGCCGGGCGGGGCGCTGGGGCGGGTGGCGGATCGGGCGCTGCTGCACATCGCCGCCGAAGGCACGGGGCGCTGGCTGCTGGCCGAGCTCGACCGCGCGGCTGGGGGCGGCGGCTACTGATCCTCTGCGGCCAGGTGATGCTTCGCCACGAAGGCGGCGGCCTGCGTGCGGCGCTGCAGGTTCAGCTTGGAGAGGATGCTGCTGACGTAGTTCTTGACCGTCTTGTCGGACAGGTACACCTCGCCCGCGATCTCCTTGTTGGTCTTGCCTTCGGCCACCAGCAGCAGGATCTTGCGCTCTTGGGCGGTCAGCTCGGCCAGCTCGTCGCCCGCGGCGCCGCTGGCCACCCGACGCACGCGCTCCAGCACCTTCTCGGTCACCGCCGGATCGAGCAGTGACTCCCCCCGGCCCACCGCCTCCAGGGCGCTGACCAGGTCCCGCCCGCGAACCTGCTTCAGCAGGTAGCCACTGGCGCCGGCGATGATGGCCGACAGCACCGCCTCCTCGTCCGGATAGCTGGTCAGCATCACCACCCGCGTCTCCGGCATGCTGGCCCGGATCTCACGGCAGGCCTCGATCCCCGATCCATCGGGCAGGCGCACGTCCATGATCACCAGGTCCGGCCGGAACCGCGTCGCCTGGGCCAGGCACTCGGCCACCGTGCCGGCCTGGGCAACGACCTCGAAGCCGTCGCGGCGATCGAGGAGCGCCACCAGTCCCTGGCGCACGATCTCGTGGTCGTCGACGACGAGCAGCCGGAGCGGCCGCTCTGCCCCGTCGGTTGTCACTGCCTGCCTCCTCGCTGCATGGCGCGACGTGGGATGCGCACGATGATACGGGTCCCCGACCCCGGATCGCTGACCACCTCCAGTCCGGCGCCGATGCCGGTCGCCCGCTTGCGCATGTTGGCCAGGCCGTGATGGGCGGGACCGATCTGGCGGCCGGCATCGAAGCCGGCGCCGTCGTCCCCGACCTCGAGCTCAACCACGCCATCGGCCTCGTCCACCCGCACCCAGGCGTGGCCCGCGGCGGCGTGGCGCGCCACGTTGGCCAGCGCCTCGCGGGCGATGGAAAGCAGCTCGGCCACCACCTCCAGCGGCAGGCCCGCCGGCTCGCTTCCGGCTACCTCGATCATGGTCACCGTGTTGCGGCGCAGCTCATCGGCCAGGGCCTGCAGCCCGTCGAGCAGGGTGCCCCCGTCGAGCAGCACCGGCCGCAGGCCGAAGATGAAGGTGCGGATGTCGCGGATCACCGCGTGCAGCTGGTCGATGGCAGCGTCGACGCGACGGCGCGCCTCCGGCGGCGCTTCGTCGATCAGCTCCGGAACGTCGTCCAGCGCCAGGGTGACGCCGTAGATGCTCTGGATGATGCCGTCGTGCAGGTCGCGGCTGATGCGCTCCCGCTCGCCGACGACGGCCAGGCGCTGCACCTGCTCGTGCAGGCGAGCGTTCTCGATCGCGATCCCCGCATGCAGCGCAAAGGTCTCGACCAGCGCCTGGTCGTCGGGGCTGAACTCGCGGGCCCCCTGCTTGTCGGTGAGGTACAGGCGGCCGACGGGCTCGCCCTTGACCGTCACCGGCACGCCCAGGAACGACGTCATCGGCGGGTGGTTCGGCGGGAAGCCATGGCTGTCGGGGTGCTTCCGTATCTCCGCGACCCGATACGGGCGGTTCTCGCGGATGATCAGGCCCAGCAGGCCGCGTCCGCGCGGCAGCTCCCCGATCGCCTCCCGTTCGGCCTGGCTGATGCCGCTGGTGATGAACTCGATGATCAGGCCCCGATCGTCGACGATGCCGAGCGCGGCGTAGCGGGCCTGGACCAGCTCGCGCACCCGATCGACGATGAGCTGCAGCACCTGCGCCACGTCCGGGACGCCGCTGATGCCACGGACCGCCGCGTCCAGCGCGGCGACCGCCGGAGGAAGCGTCGCGCGTCGGTCTGGCGCTTCGGACGAGCCGGACATGGGCAACAGGCTAGCGCTTCGCGGGATCCGGACCGTCGCCGTCGGCAACTCTTCACCCGTAACCCGTTGACGCGTGACTGCACGCGGGTACAGTAGGGTTGGATCTTGGGGGCAGGTGGAGGGGACGTCGGCTAGGAGGATCTCGCACGGTGGATGTCTTCGTCGCGCTCGTCACGGCGGCGATCGGGCTGATTGCCCTCTTCTTCGGTTACCGCATCTTCAAGCTGCTGCTGCCGCTGCTCGGCTTCTTCGTGGGCCTGATCGTCGGCGCCCAGGTGGTGGCCTCCATCTTCGGCGAGGGCTTCCTGGCCAGCGTGATCGGCGTCGTCGCCGGGCTGGTCGTCGGCCTGCTGTTCGGAGCGCTGGCCTACGTCTGGTGGTGGCTCGGCGTCATCCTGGTCTTCGCCGGCATGGGCTACGCGCTCGGCGTTTCGATCCTGCCGGCCTTCGGCCTGGAGCTGGATCTCGTCAGCGTGCTGATCGGGCTGGCCGTGGCTGCCGTCTTCGCCATCGGCGCCATCGTGCTGCGCATGCCGAAGCTGGTCGTGATCGGCGTCACTGCGCTGTGGGGCAGTGGGGCGACCATTGCGGCCTGGCTCGTCTTCATCGACCAGCTGCAGCCGGACCAGCTGGGCTACGGCGCGGTCAGCGCCGTCGTCGCCCACTCGACCTTCTACCTGATCGTGTACTTCGCGGTGGCCGTCATCGGGATGGCCTTCCAGCTGGCGAGCACGCGCGAGTACGAGTTGATGTGGGACGAGGAGTGGCCGGGCCAGCAACCGGCGGCGCCCAGCAGCCCGACCACGCCGAGCAGCTACTGAAGCGAATCAGCGTGCCCAATTGAACCGGGGGGTGGCAGCCGGTCGACGCCCGGCCGGCTGCCACAGCATGCTCAGCCGGGGCCCTGGAGGAGACCCTGGATGTGCGAGACTCCGCTCAGCCTGTGATGGATGGAGGATTCCATGACGAACGATTCCGAACAGATGGACAAGGAAGCCGGCCGGGCCGTCGGTGCCGTCGGCATGATCTTCTTCGCCAGCGTGATGATGGTCATGATCGGCTTCTTCCACGCCATGTACGGCCTCGCGGCGATCCTGCAGGACACCTCGTTCCTGGTGACCGAGCAGTATGTCTACGCCCTGGACGTCACGACCTGGGGCTGGGTGCACCTCATCGCCGGCATCCTGATCCTGATCGCCGGATGGTCGCTCTTCTCCGGGGCAACCTGGGCGCGCGTGGTGGGCATCACGCTGGCGTTGATCAGCGCGATCGCCAACTTCGCGTCACTGCCGTACTACCCATTCTGGTCGATCCTGATGATCGTGCTGGCTGTGCTGGTGATCTGGGCACTGGCGGTGTACGGCGGCGAGCTCGGGGAGGGACAGGCCGGCTAGGTCTTCGCCCGCTCAGCCAAGCTCGCGCAGGTTCTGCGCGATGACGAAGACGCCGGCGACGATGGCGCCGGCGATGACCAGCGGTACCCAGAAGTGAATCGCCAGGATCACCGAGGCGATCAGTGCGAGCGCGACACTGACCGTGTTGACCAGCGCCACGACGGTGCCGCGCAGCACTGACTCGATGAAGACGAAGGCCGCGATCAGGATGATGGCGGCGATCACGCCGTAGGCGGGGGCTGCCAGCAGGGCCACCACCAGCCCGATCAGCAGCAACCCGATGCTGAGGGCTGCCCACAGCTCCAGCACCCTCCCGTAGGCCACCGACCCGGCCGGCGTCGGGGTCGCGATGCGGGTGACGTGGGCGCGCGGCGCATCGACGATGCCGGACGCCAGCCGTTCGCGGCGACGCTCGATCGCCTCGCCGCGGGTATGGGTCTCCGTCAGCGCCAGCCGCTGCCGCCGGTTGCGTTCGCGCAGCTCCGCGATCTGGGCGCGCACCTGCTCCGCCTCGTGCTGCAGGTTGGCCTCATGCCGGATCGCCTCCAGCTCGGCGCCGGCGGCGACCAGCTGGCGGCCGATGTCGTCGATCTCGCTGCTCAGCGCCTGCCGCTCGGCCGCCACGCCCTCGGCCCGGTTCACGAGCTCCTGAACTTCGTCCTCGGGCGGCGGGACGCGGTCCAGGCCGGAGAAGCCCAGCGGATCGAACCATGAGCCGCGAACCGATCCATCGCGGTTGTAGACCGGGCCGGCGGGCGCATCCTCGCCCTCGAACGGATCCTGGATCGAGACACCCCACAGGCCGGCATAGTCGAAGGCCCAGGTCTGGGTCTCGTCCAGCAGGACGGGTGACCACTCCCGGGCCTGGCCGGGACCGATGCTGACGCCATCGCCGCGGGCGTAGTCGACGAAGGCGATCGGCACCAGCCGCTGCTGGCCCCGATCCGCGCCCTCACCGGGGAACAGCCGCCCGATGGCGCCGGCGATGAGGTGCATCCAGCGCGGCAGACGCAGCTCCTGCTCGGCCAGGTACTCGCCCGGCACGAAGTACGAGGCGTGGGAGCCCGCCCCGGCGAAGACGACCGGGTGCCCGTCCACCACCTGCAGCTGCTCGGCATCGTCCCAGCGCCGTCGGAGGGCCTCTCCGTGGTAGTCATGCTGCGCAAAGGCGGCCCAGCGCGGCACCGGCGCGCCCTCGTCCTCGGACGAGAGGAAGAGCGTGATCTGCTCCCAGTCGGCCTCGTGGTCGTTGGCGCCGTGGAAGGCGCTGCGCCAGTCGTTGTAGGCGTAGAAGAACCAGTACTGCAGGACGGTCCAGCCGGCGTCGCGCAGGACGCGCCCGTAGTACGGGTGCGGCCCATCGGGGGCGGTGGCCCGGTACCAGAGCGCCGAGCTGCGGGCAATGCCCCCCGGCACGCGGCCGCGCAGCAGGAGCGACCCGGCAAACAGCGCGTCCGCGAGGCGCGATAGGTAGCCGACCCGCGCCAGGCGACCGGGGCCGCGCCGGAATCCCTCTGCCTGCACGCGCTGACCGGGCAGGATGGCGCGGGCCATGTCCGCCGCCGATGCCTCGGTCGCCACGTTCAGGAAGGTGCGGCCCTCCACGTCCGCCACCAGCTCGCCGATATTGGCCGGCGTGAGCTGGCCGGGCTTTGCCAGCACTCGTGCCTGGCCGTTCGCGTCCCGCTCCCAGAGCGTGGCATGGGCCAGGTAGGTGCCCACCTCCAGGGGGAAGAACGTCTCGCCCTTGGTGTAGCGCACGATCGGCTCATGCCGGCGCAGCAGCTCCAGGTCGGACGCGGCCCTGGGCTTTGGCTTCGGGGTCTTTCGGATCGTCATGCGCCGTGCGCCCGATAGGCTCGCCGCATCTCGCGCGAGCTCAGCAGGAAGACGATCACCACCGCCAGCGTCATGCCGATCCAGGCCGGCTCGCCGATCCACCACAGCACCAGGAAGTAGCCGACGTTCCAGCCGGCCAGCGACATGGCCAGGATCCAGCCGAGGCGCATGCCCGACACCAGTCCCACGCTCGCCACCAGGTTCAGGACGGCGAAGAGGATGGCCACTGCCGGGGCCCTGGAGTGCAACCCGAGCTCGCGCAGGTTGGTGAAGGCGGACAGCACCTGGTAGGCGGCCTCGGCCAGCAAGATCACCAGCACCGGCACCAGCAGCAGCATGCGCGGGCGGGGTCGCTGGATCGCCTCTTCGTCCGGGTGCGCGATCGAGCCGGTCATGGCTGTATCAACTCCCAGCCGCGACGGTCAGCCCATGCGCCAGGCCACGATGATCGAGGCGATGCCGCCGACCAGGATGAAGGCGCCCAGCACGATCGGCAGTGCGATGCCAGCCGGTACGGGGTTGAAGATCAGCACCAGGCCGATGAGGACATCGACCGCGCCGAGCAGGCCCAGGCCCCAGCCCCCGCCGGCGGTGAAGGCGCGGACCAGGTTCATGACGCCGAAGGCCAGCGCCAGGATGCCCATGAAGATCACCAGCGTCTCCACCACCAGGACGGTGGCGTACATCGGATGCCGGATCACGGCCACGCCGGCGACGATGCCCAGGATTCCGCCGAAGACCTTCCAGCCCCACTGGGTGCGGTCCCAGATGAGTGAGGTCAGGCCGATCACGCCGCTGATCAGCCAGTAGATGGCCAGGAACTGGATCAGGATCACGGTGCTGGCGCCGGGAGCCAGCAGGAGCATGAGCCCCAGCAGGATGCCCGCGACGCCCTGGATGATGATCAGCCACTTCATCGGCCGGAGCTCGTCGGCCATCTCGGCCATGGATGTCTGCGGGGTGGACGCGGTCTCGGTCATCGGGTCCTCCAGTTCGCGATCGGAGCCTCCGCGCCCGATCGAGCGCCCAGTGTACGCGCGGGCACAACGCGACTGAGCGGGCACGGCCCGCATCGGCTCGGCCGGATGCGCAGGGCGGCCATCTGCGGGAGACTGTAACCGCGGCCCGGATGGATACCGTCCAACGGACCGATGGATGTCGAACGGGAGGAACCCCCTTCGCCGATGCGCACGCTGCGCTGGCACTGGCGCTTGGCCTTCGCGATCCTGGCAGTGCTGGTCGTGATGGGCTTCGCCGCGGTCCGCACCAACACGCTCGGGGCCGGCGACCGCTTCGATCGGCTGCTGGCGCGCATCGGCGGCATCATCCATCCGGCGCCGGATCGGCCCACCCTGCCGACCATCGTGGTCACGCCGGAGCCCACCGCCACGCTGGCGCCGTTGCCGACCGCCGAGCCATCCGCCACCACACGCAGCACCCGGACGCCCGAGCCCACGGCCACGCCCACCCCGCGCCCCGAGCGCGTGCCGGTGAACCTGGCCATCGTGCGCAACCACCAGGCCGTCTTCTCGTCGCAGCTGACCGACGAGCTGTGCGCCGTGGCCGGCACGCAGATGGTGCTCACCGTCCTGGGACTGGGGAACCCGTCGGCCGATTTCCAGAACGAGCTGGCGGTACGCATCGGCGAGTGGGAGGCCTGGGACGACAGCCATAACGGCGGCTGGGGACCGGCCGCCATCGCCCAGGCGCTGGCCGCCTATGGCGCCAGGCACTACGAAGTGCGCGCCTACGACTCGCGCGGCGATGCCCTGCGCGACGCCGCCATCGCCCTGACGCGAACCGGCAAGCCGGTGGTCCTGCTGCCCTGGTGGGGTGCCCATACCTGGGTGATGACCGGCTACCGCGCCGATGCCGATCCGACCCTCTTCCGCGACGCGCAGCTCAGCGGCCTCTACATCCTGGACCCGTGGTACCCGCGCGTGTCGTCGATCTGGGGCCCGTCCGACCCACCGGGCAATTTCGAGGACATGGCCGAGATGAAGCGCAACTTCATCGGCTGGTCGCGCCCGGAGGGCGCCTACCCGGATCGGGACGGCAGGTTCGTGGTGGTGCTGCCGACCAGGTGAGGTGCCGGGAAGACGCGTAGCCGGGCGGCCAGCGAGAGCCCGAGCAGCAGGACCTTGGCGGCCTGCCCGATGGCGAAGCCGAGCGGAATGGCCACGATGCCGGTGGACGGCACCAGCAGCAGCGTGGCCGCCACCGTCACGCCGAAGCCGGCCAGCGACGAGAAGACCTGCAGCAGGGTGTGGTGGGTGGCATAGATCGCCCGGCTCAGCAGGTGCGTCACGCTCTCCAGCGGGATGGAGATGGTGAATACCGACAGGATCAGCGCCGTCGTCGCCACGTCCTCCGCGTCGAACGCTCCGCCGCCGAGGAAGAACTCGATGAGGAAGGTGCTCAGCCCGAACAGCACGATGGCGGCCGCCGTGGTCAGCGTCACGATCGTGGTCAGGCTGCCCATCAGCGAGCGCAGGAAGCCCCGCCGATCGGCGTCGGCGTACGCGACCGACAGCGCCGGGAAGACCGCCAGGGCGAAGCCGACACCCACGATGCTGACCGCCGCCGACTGGTAGTTCCGGGCGAAGCTGACCGACGAGATGCTGCCCTCCGCGATGGAGCTGGCCACCGCGGTGAAGAACAGGAAGGTCATCGGCTCCACCGGATGGCTGATCAGCTTGGGCAGCATCAGTCGCAGGAATTCGCCGACCGATGGGGTCGACTGCAGCCGGAAGCGTGGCCGGAAGCCCGTGCCGCGCAGGCCGATCAGCCGGATGACCAGGTGCAGCAACGCCCCGAGGATGGCACCGATGGCCGCGCCGTAGATCCCGAGCGTGTCGCTGAAGGCAACCGTGCCGATGATGATCCCGGCGTTGTAGAGCAGCGGGGCGATGCCGTAGGTGAAGAAGCGCCGCTCAGCCAGCAGCACGTCGCCGATGGTCAGCGAGGCGGCGAAGATGATGGGCGTGACCAGCATCACCCGGAACAGGTTGGTGTAGAGCTCCGCCTGCGCCGGGTCGTCGACGAAGCCGGGCGCGATGAGGGCCGTCGTCTGCGGCGCAATCACGAACAGGACGGCCGATACGGCGGTCATCACCAGCACGGCGCCGGTCAGGATCGTCTGGCCGAACGCGTTCGCCCGCCTCGCCTCTTCGCCGTGCAGCTGCAGGAAGATGGGGATGAAGGGCGCGGCCAGCCCACTGGCCACAAGCACGTCCAGCAGGATCTCC
The DNA here is from genome assembly GCA_036555005.1 of Candidatus Limnocylindria bacterium. GTDB lineage: Bacteria > Chloroflexota > Limnocylindria > QHBO01 > QHBO01 > DASSCW01. The sequence goes on from DATBME010000048.1 coordinate 12,075, forward strand.
GGCAGCACGAAGGCGGCGTTGTAGGCATCCAGCTCCGAACCGGCGCCGAAGGTCTGCGCGAAGATCCGGTCGCGCAGCTGGCCCATGACGTAGTTCCCGAACAGGAGCACCGACAGGAGCACGCCACCGGCCGGCAGGAAGCGGCCGAGGGCGCTGCGCGCGTTGCTCATCATCGGTCCCGTAGCGTGGCACGCGGCGTGATCTCTAGGATGGCGCCGTGCGCACGCTTGGCTGGCTGCTGGTTGCCTACGCGGCGATCGGGTTCCTGCTGCTGGTCGCCGCCCTGGCCGTCGGCCTGCCGATGGTCGGCCGGGTGGAGCGCATCGCCGACGCCGCCACCGGTTCGATCGAGGCCGCCGCCGGATCGGCCCAGGCCGCGGCGGACGCGCTGGCCGGATTCGACGACAGCCTGACCCGCTCGCAGGCGTCGGCCGCCGACGCCGCCGCGCTGAGCCGCGATGCGGCACGGACGCTGGACGCCCTGTCGCAGGCCATGAGCGTTTCGATCCTGGGCACCCAGCCGCTGGTCGGGCTGGCCGACGAGTTCGCCGCCAGCGCCGACCAGCTGGGGGTGCTGGGCGACAGCCTGGAGCAGATCGGCCAGGCATTGGGCACCAGCCAGGGCGACCTCGATCGCTTGGCGGCGGAGCTGCGGGGACTGGCCGGGGAGCTGGCGCAGCTCGCCAGCGTGACCGATGAGGAGCTGGCCGGCGGCAGCCCGCCGCTCAGCTGGCTGTTCCTGGGCTTCGTGGCCTGGCTGGGGGTGCAGATCGGCGCGGCCGGGCTGGCCGGCGTGCTGATCCTGCGGCGACCCGCTTAAGTGGCACCGCGCAGGATCGCTCGCATCCGCAGCAACGAGGCCAGGTACAGCACCACGCCGATGCCCGCCAGCGCCGCCAGCATCCATGGATCGGTCAGCGTGCCCCGCAGCATGGCGTCCTGCAGGGTGGCGATGCCGTGCGTCACCGGCAGTGCGTAGGACAGGTACTGCACCGGGCCGATGAAGTCCTGCACCGGCAGCACGAAGCCGCTGAAGAAGACCGAGGCCAGCAGCACCAGCATGGACAGCTGCACGGCCATCCGCTCGGAGTCGGCGACCAGCGAGATCAGCAGGCCCACCCCCAGCGCGGCGAAGGTCAGCAGCAGCACGATCAGCATCGCGGTCAGGTAGCCGCTGAGCAGTGGCACCTCCAGCACGAAGATCATCAGCGCGCCGACGACGGCGGTCACGAACAGGCTGAGCAGCGCGAAGGCGACGTACTTGCCGGTCAGCACCTCGATCGCGTTGACGGGCGCCACGCGAAACAGGTCGACCTGGCCGCTGAGGCGCTCACGCACCATCGACAGCGCACTGAGGGTGACCGCCAGGTGCTGGATGACGAGCGCCAGCACCGCCGGACCGAAGAAGTTCAGGACGCTCGGCTCGGTGGGCGCCACGTTCTCGGTCTCCGCCGTGGTCGGCTCGGCGATGACGTCGGCCGACAGGTTCTCGACCCGGGGCCCAAGTTCGCTCGCGGCCAGGTCGATCCCCTCGGCCGCCGCCTGGCGGATGATCTCGGCGTTCAGGGCGCTGACCATGGTCGAGACGGCCAGGCGGGCCAGCCCGTCGTACACGGGATCGACCTGGTTCCAGGCGACCACGATCTCGGCCTGCTCGCCAGCGCGCAGCTGCTCGATCGCGTCCTCGGGCGCAACCACGACCAGGTCGATATCCAGCTCCTCGAGCCGCTGCAGGGCGGCGTCGCGGTCGTCGGTCACGGCGGTCACCGCGATCCTGCCCGGAGCCAGCTCCTGGTAGAACTCCGGGTCACGCGGCAGCGTAGAGCCCGGCGGAATGACGATCTCGGTGGCGAACGGCTGCCGGTGGCCGGTGTAGCCAAGGCCGAAGATGAGCATGATCAGGAACGGTCCCAGCACCAGCGCGAACAGCATCCCAGGACGGCGCAGCGTCTCGCGCAGCTCCTTGCCGGAGAACGAGGTGACGCGCACCAGGCTGCGCCACAGGTCACCCATCGGCCGATGCCTCCGCCTCTTCGCGCGCGGCGCGCTGCCGCCGCACCAGCTCCGTGAAGACGTCGTCGAAGGAGGGTTGGTACTCCTCGATGCTGACCAGCTCCACACCGGCGGCCCGGAAGGCCTCGCTGAGGCGCGGAGTGGCGGTCCCGGCCTGCGTGGCGGTCACGATCAGCCGGCGGGCCTCCGGCTGCTGCACGGCGATCACCTCGGCCACGTCGGCCACCAGCTGCGGGTCGATCGGCTGCTCCGCGACGACCTGGAGCACGTCACCGCCGTAGACGCTGCGCCGCAGCTGCGCCGGCGCATCCAGGGCGATCAGGTGGCCATCGGCCAGCAGCGCGACCCGATCGCAGTACTCGGCCTCGGCCACGTACTGGGTCGTCACCAGCAGGGTGCGGCCCTCGTCGCGCATGCCGCGCAGCTCGTCCCAGATGGCGCGCCGCAGCATCGGGTCGACGCCGGCCGTCGGCTCGTCGATGAACAGGACCTGGGGATCGTGGACGATGGCGCAGGCCAGCTCCAGGCGCCGCTGCATCCCGCCCGACAGGTCCGACGCGCGGCGGTTGCGCGCCTCCCACAGGTCGACCAGCGTCAGCGCCCGCTGGATGCGGCTGCCGCGGCCGAACCAGGAGATCCCGTACAGGGCGGCCACGAAGCCGACGTTCTCGCGCGCGGTCAGGTCCGGGTAGAGGGAGAAGAGCTGCGGCATGTAGGCGATGCGCTCGCGTGTCCGCACGCTGAAGCGCTGTGGGTCCTCGCCCAGCACCCGGACCTCGCCATGCGTCGGGCGCAGCGTCCCGGTCAGCATACGCACGGTGGTGGTCTTGCCCGATCCGGATGGGCCGATGAGGCCCAGGATGCTCCCGGCCGGGACCACCATGCTGACGTCCCGGACGGCCCACAGGCCATTGAAGCGGCGCGCGACGCCGGACAGGGCGATGACGGGGTCGGTCCCCGCGGGGGTCGTGGTCACAAGGGCGGCCGAATGCAAGCCCCGTGCCTCGCCTCAGGCGGGGAGGCTCAGGGTGATGGGTTCAGCGCGACCAGTCGATGGAGGTGGGGGTGGTGCCCAGCACGCGCCGGATCTCCGCCCGATAGCGAGTCCCGGAGGGATGCCGTTCCAGCCACCGCAGGTAATCCGGGTCGGCGGCGGCAAGCTCGGCGATGGTTCGCCCGGCGTAATGCCCGAAATCGAGGCGCGTGGGGTCGAACGACGAGGACGGGCCACCCGGGCCTACCGGCCTGAGCCGATCCTCCTCGATCTCGAACGCCTTCTCTCCCCCATCCCCATCCGCCATCGGTGCCTCCGCTCCGCGATGGAGCGCTTCGGGCCGGCAATCCTACGCTCGGCGCGGCGCGGCCGCAATGGCCTCCGGTTCAGGCCCGATGGACCTCCCTGCCGCCGAGCAGGGTGAGGTCCGAGCGCACCTCCGCCAGCTGATCGTCCGCTCTCAGCAGCGTGGCGAGGTCCACGTTCAGCACGGCCAGGTCGGCGCGTGCCCCAACCCGCAGGTGGCCCTCGTCCGCGAGCCCGGCCGCGGCGGCGGGCCCCAGCGTGTAGCCGCGCAGCGCGGCCTCGACCCTGATCGCCTGCTGCGGCTGCCAATCCGGATCGTCGTCACCCGGATAGCAGCGGTGCACGGCGGCGAAGATCCCGATCCACGGGTTGGCTGACTCGATGGGCGCGTCCGAGCCGAAGGCCAGGCGCGCGCCGGAGGCGCGCAGGGCGGCCATCGGGTAGGCATCCGCCAGGCGATCCGCCCAGCAGGCCTCGACCATGGGCCGATCGGCCGCGCAGTGCACCGGCTGCATGCTGGCCGTGATATCGCGCGCTGCCAGCCTGGGCACGTCCGCCGGCCGCAGCAGCTGCAGGTGCTCGATCCGGTCCGGCGGCATGCCGGCAGCCGGCGGTGCAGAGCGCTCGAGGGCATCCAGCACGTCGGCCACGCCGCGGTCACCGATGGCGTGGATGGCCAGTCCGATGCCCGCCCCACGGCCCGCCGCGATGATGGCGTCCAGCTCCTCCGCCGACAGGCGCGGGATGCCGGTCTGGCCGGCCGGTCCGCAGGTGTAGGGCGCGAACAGCGCGGCGGTGCGCGAGCCCAGCGCGCCGTCGACGTACGCCTTGGCCCAGCCGATGAGGATCGTCCGGCTCTCCTCGAATGGGGCGCCGGTGCGCAGCCCGAGCGCCGCCGCCGGGCCGATGGCATCGGCGGGCACGTTCACCGACAGTCGCAGCCTGCCATCCAGCCGGTCGCGCAGCGAGAGGAGCGCCGAGGCCCGGTCGCCGAGCATCGCATACTGGCCCTCGCCGCCGTCCGGCGCCGAGTCGCCGGCATCAACGGCGGCCGTAACGCCCAGCGCCGCCAGGTCGGCCACCGTCTCGTCCACGGCACGCGCCAGCTCGTCGCCACGCAGGCGTCCCGCGACCGGCTCGACCAGGTCGGTGGCCGTCTCGCGCAGCACGCCGGACAGCCCGCCGTCCGGGTCGCGCTCCAGGCGGCCGCCGGGCGGATCGGACGAGGAGCCGTCCAGGCCGGCGCGCGCCAATGCCGCGGACGAGGCCCACGCCGAGTGGCCGTCGTGGCTGTAGAGGAGCGCCGGCCGGCCGCGCACGGCACGATCCAGCACCTCGCGCTGGGCGCCCGACAACGCCGCCTCGCGCCAGCCACGGCCGCGCAACCAGGCATCAGCCGGCAGCTGCTCGGCGGCCGCCTGGAGCAGCTCGGCCACGGCGCTCGGATCGGCTGCGTCGTCCAGCGCGACCTCGCGCCGGGCGCGCGCCATGCCGACCAGGTGCAGGTGGAAGTCGCGCAGGCCGGGCACGACCGCCCGCGGACCGAGGTCGATGCGCCGCGCGCCGATGGCCGCGGCCGCGAGCACCTCGTCGCGCCGGCCCGCGCTGACGATCCGGCCATCGGCGATCCCGACCGCTTCGACGGTGACCAGGCCATCGGCCTCAGCCGCGACGACCACCTGGCCGATCACCACCGTGCCGGCGCGGGGCGGGCTCATCGGTCCACCATCGATCGCCTGGCCGTGCGGGCGAAATCGGTGGTCGGTGGCCACAGCGCGATCCGCAGCAGCGCCGCCGGGACGACCACCAGCCAGTGGCTGAGGAAGAGGGCGCCGCGCGCGCTGCGACCCAGCAGCCGCACCGACCGCTCGCCGGCTGCCGCCAGGCCCGCCAGCGCCAGCAGGTAGGTGCCGAGCCCGTAGCCGATGAAGAGGGTGACCGGCACCGTCCAGTCCGCCGGGCGTGGCGTGACCACCGTCACCAGGCTGGCGGCGATCGAGGTCGCGAACAGCGGCGGGATCACGAACTCGCCGATGAAGACGATGAAGTCCAGCCGCCGGCCAAGCGGCAGCGAGCCATTGGCGACGAGCGGCGGCCCCAGCTCGATCAGGCGCCGCAGGCTGCCCTCCGCCCAGCGCATGCGCTGCCGCCACAGCGCGCGCACCGACTCCACCGCCTGCTCGACCACGGTGACCTCGGGTGCCAGGGCGACGTGCTCTCCGTGCAGGGTGAGGCGCGTCGACATCTCGAGATCCTCGGTCAGCGCCGTCGGCGACCAGCCGCCCACCGCCTCGAGCGTGGCGCGGCGGATGAGCATGCCGTTGCCGCGCAGCTCCGCCGTCCCATCGGTCGACCAGCGGCCACACTGGCTGGCCATGTCCATCAGCTGCTCCTCGTCCTGCGCGGCGGTCAGCCAGCCGATCCGACGATTCGCATCCCGGCGCTGCACCTGGAGCGCGGCCGCGTCCGGGTCGCGCGACCAGGCGACCATGGCCCGCGACAGGAAGTCGGGCGCCAGGTGGGCGTCGGCGTCGAGCACGGCCACGACCTCGCCACGGACCTGGGAGTGCGCCCAGCCGAGCACGGCTCCCTTGGTGCGTGGACCGCTGCCGGGCTCCCGGCGGCTGACGGTGACCGTTCCCGGTGCGGCCGCTGCCGCGACCCCGGCCAGCTCACCGGTGCCGTCGGAGGAGCCGTCGTCGACGACCAGCACGTCGAATCGCCGCTGGCCGGCGTCGACGTAGTCCTGCGCCAGCAGGTCGCCCACCACGGTGCCGATCACCGACGCCTCGTCAGCGGCCGGGACCAGGACCGTGATCCATGGGCGCTCCGCAGGTCGCCGGGGAGGGGCACGCACCGCGTCGCGCATCACCAGCCAGCCGCGCCAGGCCAGGTAACCGACGTACACCAGCGACAGCCCGATCGCGGCCTGCAGCAGCCGTGCAACCGGCCAGGCGCTGATGGCGAGCCAGGCGACGAGCCCCGACGCGATGAGGGTGGCTCCGGCCAGGAGCCTACTGCGCATCCTCGCCCGCCGCGGTGGGCTCGTGGCGCGGGGATTCGGGACGCGAGGGCTCTGGCCCTGGCTGGGGCGCCAGCTCGGGAGGCAATTCGCCGCGATGCAGCCCGGCGGCCGCGTTGTGCCGCCATGAGGCGATGCCCGCCCACAGCGTGAGCGCACCCAGCACGGCCATCACGATCGGGATGCCCGCCCCCTCGAACATGAGGTTGATGAGGTCGGCCGCGACCGGGGCGATCAGCACCGGCAGGAAGGACGCGACCGACAGCAGCGTGTTCAGGATGCCGAAGATGCGCCCTCGCACGCCAACCGGCAGCTCTTCCTGCAGGGCCGTCTGCGACGGGATGGCGACGAAGGCGTACTCGATCCCGGCCGAGACGGCGATCACCACCACCAGCGCGATGAGCGACATCAGCGGCGCCAGCGCCTCGGGCAGGGTGCTCTCGATGGTGCCGAAGGTCGGACCCAGGGCCGAGGTGATCGGCTTGACCAGGGCCAGCCCGATGAGCGTGATGCCCATGGCCACGAGCCCGATATCGATCAGCAGCCGCCGCGGGATGGCCTTGCCGTAGGCGTTCAGGAACAGGATGCCGATCACGGCACCCAGCCCGGCGGGGCCCATGACGAAGAAGAAGTCCTGCGGCCGCAGCTCCAGGATGTCGGTGGCAAAGCCGGGGCCGATGGCTCCCATCACGCCGATCAGGCTGGCCGCGATGCCCAGGTAGCCAAGCGACCAGGCGATGCGCCGATGGCCACGCACGAAGACGATGCCCTCGCGGACCTGGTCGAACACCGCGCGCAGGGCATGGACCGTGGTCTCCGCGGCGAGCGGCACGATCCGCTCGGGTCGGACCGACGGCAGCGGCACGATGGCCAGCGCGGCCAGGCCGAACATGACGGCCACCACGATGTAGACCGCGTTCACGCCGCTGGTCGTGAGCAGCAGCGGCCCCAGGAAGCCGAAGCCGATGGCGAAGGTCGCGTTCACGGTCAGCACGAAGATCGAGTTGGCGGCCATCAGGTTGCGGCGATCGACGAGGCGCGGGATGGCGGTCAGCTCGGCGGGCGCGAAGAACGCGGTCGCGGTGGCGATGAAGAAGTTGATGAACAGGATCAGGCCGACGTGGCTGCCCACGAAGATGAAGAGGACCGTGCCGCCCGCCCGGAGCAGGTTGGCGCCGAGCATGATGTAGCGGGCGTCGCTGCGCTCGACGAAGACACCGGCCACGGCGCTGAAGAAGACGGCCGGCACCAGGAAGGTCAGGATCAGCACGGCGTTGGCGGTGTTCGACCCGGTGGCGGCCACCACCGTGGCCATCAGGCCGGCCAGCACCATGTTGCTGGCCAGCTGGCTCAGCAGCTGGGCCACCCACAGCAGCACGAAGCTGCGGTTGCGGAAGACGCTGCCGGCGCCGGACAGGTCCTGCGAGCCGATGTCCTGCGGCAGGTCGAGGCCGGCCATCAGGCGCCGTCCGGCCCGTGCTCGCGGTGCCCGGTGTAGCGCCGTTCGACGTCCAGGCGATCCATCAGGATGCGGTGGCCGCAGCCGGCGCAGATCAGGCCGATGTCGGCACCGATGCGCTGCACCCGCCACTCCCTGGCGCCGCACGGGTGCTGCTTGCGAAGCGCGATCAGGTCACCGACGTGCAGCTCGACAGCCGGCAACGTCACGCTCCCGACTCGGCGGCGGTCGCGCCGGTGAAGGCAAAGCGACCGATGCGGAGGGCGGGAACGCGGGCGTTGATGCCGCTGTACTCGGCGCCCACCAGCTTGGTCTGGGCGGTGATCGCCTCGATGCGGCTGAAGGCGGCCGGGATCTCCTCGGTGAAGCGCAGGTTGCGGATGGGTCGCACGATCCGGCCGTTCTCGATCAGGAAGGTGCCGTCCTTGGTCATGCCGGTCAGCACCGCCTTGCGTGGATGGACGATGTTCACGTAGTGGAAGCGGGTGACCCACAGCCCGCGCTCGATCGACGAGAGCATCGCCTCCTTGGAGCTCGAGCCGGGCGCCATGAACAGGTTCCAGGCCATGGGCCCGAACGTGTTCGGCGCGGGCAGGGCGTGGCCGGTGGACGCGACGTCGGCGCGCCGCGCCGTGGCGCTGTCGTGCACGACCGCGGTGGCGATGCCATCGGTCACCAGGTCGACCCGTTGCTTGGCGACCCCCTCGAAGTCTGCCGCCGACGGCAGCCCGGTGGGATCGGTCCCGTCATCCCAGATGCTGACGTTGTCGCCCATGACCCTATCGCCCAGGTCCATGAACGAGCGTCCCTCCTCCACGGCCAGCGCCGAGAAGCCCGCGTAGGACAGGTACTCGAGGACCGTCTGGACGGCGTACTCCTCCAGGATCACGTCATAGGCGCCCGGCTCCAGGTCGGTGGCGCCGACCGAGCGCGCCGCCTTATCGGCCGCCTCGGCGCCCACCGCCGCGGCGTCGATGGCACCCACATCGGTGCCCACCGCCTGCGCGTAGCCGGAGGCGCGCTCCGCGCCGGTCATGACGGTCAGCAGCTTGGCCTGCGTGCTGGTGTGGCAGGAGCGCAGCCCGTTGGTGTTGGCGACGGCCATGGTCGCCACCTCGGTCGAGAAGGCGCCGCTGGCGACCAGGTCCTCGGCCTGCGCGGCGGCGATCACGGCGCGGGCGCCCTCGGCCCGCCGCTCCGGTTCGGCGTTGGCGGTGGCCGCCACGTGGCCCAGCTCGCTGTCGCCGGCGCCTCGATCGGCGCCGGCCAGCGGCGTCGGATCCGGGTTCGGGGCAGCCCGGCGGCAGAGCTCGGTCGCGCGCGCCACCACCTCGGCGATGCCCTGGTCGTCGAGGCGATTGGTGCTGGCCACCCCGGTGCGCCGGTCCTCCAGCACCCGCACGCGCAGGCTGGCGTCGTGCTCGGACACGTTCTGGTGGATGCGCGAGGCGGCGAACCGCGTCAACGCGGCGTCCTGCGCCAGGTACAGCGCTTCGGCCTGCCCGCGCACCATGCGCAGCGCCAGGTCCAGCACCTCCTCGGGCGCCGCGCGCCGGCCGGTGTGGGTGGCTACCACTGACCCACTCCGACCTGCACGTTCCGGAAGCGGGCGGGCGCCGCGCCGTGGCCCACGCGATGCGTCTGCATCGGCTCCCCCTTGCCGCAGTTCGGGACGCCCCACAGCCGCCACTCGGCATCGCCGCAGATGGCGTCACAGCTGCCCCAGAACTCCGGGGTGATGCCGGTATAGGTCGGATTGCGGATCATCTCCGCCCGCTGGCCGCGGCGGATCCGCCAGCCGAGCTGGGTGCCGAACTGGAAGTTGAGCCGCCGATCGTCGATGCTCCAGGACCGATTGGTGCAGACCAGCAGCCCGTCGTCGGTGTCGGCGATCAGGTCGTCCAGCGATCCGGCCTCGCCGGGCCGCAGGTTGACGTTGGTCATCCGGATCAGCGGGATCACGTTCCAGCCCGAGGCACGGCTGCTGCCCATGCTGCGGCGACCGATGATCGGCGCCGTCTCGCGGCTGGTCAGGTAGCCCACGAAGCGTCCGCTCGACACGATCGGGACGTTCTGGGCCGGCACGCCCTCGTCGTCGAAGCCGAAGGTGCCCAGGCCGCCGGCAGCGGTGGCATCGGCGTCGATGTTCACGATCTCGCTGCCGTAGCGCAGCGTGTCCAGCTTGTCGAGCGTCAGGAACGAGGTCCCGGCGAAGCTCGCCTCCATTCCCAGCACGCGGTCGAGCTCGATGGGATGGCCGCACGACTCGTGCACCTGCAGCGCCATCTGCGACGAGTCGATCAGCAGGGTCATCGGCCCGGAGGGACATTCCTCCGCGTCAAGCAGCGCCACCGCCTCCTCCGCCACGCGCTCCGCATTGCCGGGCAGGTCCATGGCGCGCACCGCCTCGAAGCCGCCGGTGACGTGCTGCCCGCCGGCCGAGTTCGGCCAGCTGCGCACCTGTGACTCCGAGTCGTTCACCGCGGTGGCCTCGATCCCGCCGCCGGCCTCGGTCAGCTCCTGCTCGATGCGCGCCCCCTCGCTGGAGGCAAACGTCTTGCGCTCCCGGCCGCCCTCGATGGATCCCTCACGAACGGTCACGCCCGGCACGCGTGCCATGGCCGCATCGGCCTCGAACAGGATCGCCAGCTTGTCGTCGATCGAAACGGCGAACGGATCCTCCTCCACCGGCGTGGCAAAGCGGGCCACCTGCGGCGGCGTGTCGTCGAGCTGCACCGGATCGCCGGCCGCCAGGCCGCTGGCCTGCGCGATCTCGATCGCCTCGCGTGTGACGCGCTCCACCTCCGGACCGGTCATCACCGCCGAGCCGGCGAAGCCCCAGGCGCCGTCGAGCAGGACGCGGACGCCGAAGCCGGTCGACAGGTTGGAGGTGGCCGCCTCCAGCGCTCCGTTCTTGACCGTCAGCGACTCGGTCTCGCGCTCGGTGATGCGCATGTCCGCGTACTGCGCCCCGGCGGACTGCGCCGCATCCAGCGCCAGATCGATGAGCTCGTTCATGGCCGCCACATGCTACCGGCCGGTGGCGCTCCTCATTCGACCGGCTGCGCGACCTGGGGCGCCAGGTCAGTCCGCGTCGCCGGCAGCTCGAGGTCGTCCGACTGGCTTGCCACGATCGAGGCGTCGATGAACTGCTCCAGCTGGGCGATGATGCCGCCCGGCCGCTCGAGGGTGGACAGCAGGCCGTCCGGTGAGCCGATGGCGCGCACCGTGAAGCGGCGCCCGATCGGCACGTCATCGACCAGCAGCGAGGTCGGCCCCTGAACGGCGACCGAGCGATGCGTGACGCGGACGTCGTCCACCGCCAGCGCCTCGGCACCGGCGTTGCGCAGCTCGTTGAGCAGGTCATTCAGGGCGATCGCGTCCAGGTCGCCCTCCACCGCCAGGGAGATGCCCTCCCCGCGCACCGGCGCCAACCCACTGAAGGCGGTGATGCGCCGCAGCTCCTCGCGCCCCACCTCCAGCCTGCTGGCGCCCACCGGGCCGGCGGCCTGGTACTCGAGCAGCGTGTCGCGCCGGTCGGTGAGCGCGACCCGCAGCTCCGCGTTGCGGTTCGAGAGCGTCTCGATGAGCTGCGACAGCTCCTGCGCCGACAGGCTGCTGATCTCGGTCGGCCGCTCCTGGGAGCGCAGCTGCCCGATCAGCAGCAGGCCGATCAGCAGCCCGACCGCGAACAGGCTCACCTGCGCCAGGTTCCGGGTCATGGCGTCTCCTCCGACGGCACCGCCCAGCGGAAGCGGGTGGAGCCGATGAAGGGCGGCAGCTCCAGGTCGGTCGAGACCTGGGAGGCGAACTCCAGGCCGAAGAACTCGATGCGCTGCGCCACGCGGCCCAGGAAGGCCGGATGCGACTGGAATCGCTCCAGCAGCCCGTCGCTGCCGATCGCCTCGATGCGGAACGGTGGCGACAGGAAGGCGGTGTTGACCAGGACCGATGCGCCGACGCCGTAGATGGACGAGGTGGCCACCAGCCGCTCGCCGTTGATGGAGATGGCCTCGGCGCCGGATGCCCACAGCGCGGTCACGATGTCGCGCAGGTCGTCGACCAGGACGATGAAGCTGGCCGGGTTCTCGCCGGGCGGCACGACCCGCTTCGAGTCGGCGATCTCGACCGCCACACCCGGACCGCGCACCGCCGTGAGGCCGGTCTGCAGGCGCGCCTGACCCAGCTGCCGGTTCAGCTCGCCGAGCGCCACCGAGCTGCCGGTCGACTGCTCCTGGAGCTGTTGCACCTGGGCGTTGGCGGTGGCGATCTCGGCGCGGAGTGCGTCCTGCTCCGCCTCCAGGTCGGTGACCTGCCCGGCCAGCACCTGCTGCGCCGAGGTGGTGAACTGGTTGCGGGCCAACGAGCTGTTCCACTGCATGGCGCCGATGAAGCCGACGACCGCCAGGGCGAGGGCAATCGAGACCGCCCAGCTGCTGGTCACCCGCCAGCCCCGGCCGCCGCGACGAGCCAGGACGCTCACGATGCCTCTCCCTCGTCACCGCGTTGGCGCCGCGCGGACCAGGCGGCAAAGCCGGCCACGCCCAGGATCGCCACGCCGGCGACGGCCAGCACGGCGACCATCGGCACCGGCTGGGAGGGTCCGCCGGCCTGGTCGCCACCTTCGCCGGAGGCTGCGGGCGGAGTCTCGCCGCCAGGGGCGGCCACGCCGCCCGGCTTGTCGACGTCGGACGGGCCGATGGCGGCCGGCGGCACCGGTTCCGGCTCGTCCGTGCCGAAGGCGTCGTAGAAGGCCGCGTACAGCTCGTCGGCGGGCACGCCGGTCCCCCGCTGCAGCGCCTCGTCGTCGGACGCGCCGCCACGGTACGCCTCGGCGATCTGCGAGATCGCTCCCTCGCCGTGGTCGTCGATGATCATGCCCACCATGGTCGTGCCCATCGCGTACGACAGTCTCGACCCCCGCGCGCCATACGGGAAGTCCTGCGTGATGGCGTCGAAGGCAAACAGGCCACCGGAGGACGCCTCCGATTGCACGGTTGCGCGCTGGCCGGCGGCCGAACGCTGCTCGGACCAGGTGGCGAGCCCCTCGTTCAGCCACTTCGCCGGACCGTGGAACGGGTTGTCGGTGGCGTCGCTGAACACGACGTGGGTCACCTCGTGCACCACCGTCGTCTCCAGGAAGTCGGACGGGCCGGCACCCAGCCACATCAGGATGGTGCGGGTGGCGGGGAAGGTGGCCGCGCCGAACCACTCCCGCGCGCCCGGTCCCAGCGCGCCGAAGAAGTCCTCGCGCGCGTCGTAGATGAACATGTCGACCGGGCCATCCATCTCGTGCCCCAGCAGCTCCTCCGCCTGCGCCGCGCCACCCGCGGTCAGCTCACCCAGGTGGCGCGCAGTCTGCTCGTTGCCGCCATACCAGTGCACGGTGGCCTCGCCGATCACCGCCGACTGCCAGTCGAGTCCCGGCCGGTCGTCGTCGTAGAGCAGCATCTCCTCCGCGCTGAGGGTGGTCACCCCGTCCTCGGTCGCCCGCCACTGGTAGGCGATCGCGGTGTTCGGGACGACGTAGCGCTCGGTCGCGTCCCATACGTACGAGGCGCCACTGGCGTCCGGGTCGACCGGGGCGACCAGCGTCGACTCGGAGCCCGCGAAGCGCATCAGCAGCTCCAGCTCGTCCGGCTCGCCACCCAGCAGGTCCACGGCGAAGGTCATCTGCTCGCCGAAGGTCGCATTGGCCTGCAGGTTGGTGAAGCCGGTGAACCCGATTGCGCGCGCCGGGAAGGCGCCGGCCAGCAGGACCAGGCCGGCCACCAGCGCGGCTCCGCAGCGAGCGCTCACGCGTCCCACGACACCCGCCCGAAGTCCAGGATGCCGGTCGTCAGGTTGCCAAGGCCGCGCAGGCCGGGCCGCACCAGCCACCAGCTGGTCGGATACGACCACGGGACGATGGGCGCCTGCTCGTCCACGTAGGCGTCCACCTCGCGGTAGGCCGCCGCCTGGGCCGCCTCGTCGTCGGCGGCCGATGCCGCCTGCAGCAGCTCGACGAAGGACGCATCGGTCCATCCGCCGTAATTGCTCGCCGCCCGAGGGAGCAGCAGCAGGCTGTAGAGCGCGTAGGGGGACGGGTAGTCGGCGATCCAGTTGATGGTGAACACCTGGGGCGGGTCGTCCTCCAGGGCGCGCAGGTAGTCGGGGAAGTCCATGCTGACGACCGCGATCCTCGCCCCCAGCTCGTCTTGCCACACTTCGATCGCCGGGTCGACCCCCAGGCCGACGTCGGCGACCACGATCTCCCCCAGGTCCGCACGATCCTCGTAACCCGCCCGGTCCAGCAGCCGCTGGGCCTCGGCCACGTCATGCGGCAGGTCATCCTCCAGCCCGTCGGGCCACAGCGCCGGGGGCACCACGCTGGAGGCCGGATCACCTGCCGCGCCCTCCGACAGCGGGACCAGCCGGCTCCGGTCGAGCACCAGGGCGAAGGCGCGCCGCACCCGCGCGTCGTCGAACGGCGGGCGATTGGTGTCGAAGCCGAAGTACTGCACGTTCAGCGGCGCGGCCTCGTGGAGCGCCGGCCCGAAGTCAGGGTCGTACGCGATCCAGCTCGCCGTCGCACCGCTGACGCCCGCCAGGTCCACGCGGTCCTCGGCGTAGGCGGCCACGCTGTCACTGTCGACTCGGGTCAGCCATTCCACGCGGGTGACCGGCGGCGGGCCGGCCACGTACTCGTCATTGGCGACCAGCACCAGCACCTGCTCGTCCAGGGTTTCGGCCACGTACGGCCCGGAGCCGATGAAGCCGGCCACCGTCTGCCAGTCCGGGCTGGCATCCGCGCCGGGCGGGACGACGAAGGCCGTGGGCGTCGCCGCGATCTCCGGAAAGTAGCTGGCCGCGTGACGCAGCCCCACCACCAGCGTGGTGGCGTCGGTGGCCTGGATGGCCACGTCCTCCTCCGGCCCGCCGGCCAGCCGCTCCTCGGCGCCGGCGATGATGCTCAGCACGTCCGGGGCGCTGCTGCCGGTGGCCGGGTCCAGGATGCGCAGCCAGGAGCGGCGCACGTCCTCCGCACGCAGCGGTGAGCCATCGGAGAAGCGGAGCCCGTCGCGCAGGTGGAAGGTGTAGGTCCGGCCGTCGTCGCTGACCGTCCAGGCGTCGGCCAGGGACGGATAGGGCTCACCGTTCTCGTCCAGCCGCGTCAGGCCGGCGTACAGCTGCAGCAGGAGCTGTACGTCGGCCGCGTCGCTGATGAAGGCCGGATCCAGCGTCTTGGGCTCGCCGCCCAGGTAGCGCAGCACGTCGTCGGCCGCCTGGGCGGGTCGCGTGGGCAGCGCCGCATTCAGGACGACGATCAGGGCGAGAGCGAGCACGGCGACCCCGACCGCCAGGCGGGTCCACGGGCCCGCCGAGGTCAGGCGGGGCATGCGGCGGCTAGTATACGGGCCCGTGCAGCAGCCCCATGAGCACCGCTTTCGGCCGCAGCCGGCCGGGAGTTTGACGCTGCGCCAGTTCGTCGAATCGCTCCGCCGCTGGACTCCCGAGATGCGCCAGGTGGCCCAGATCGCGCTCACCCGCACCGAGGCCGAGCGGCGCAGCTACCTGCAGGGCTTCCACGCCCGGCACCACGAGCGCCAGCCGCAGGCGATCGACTCGTTCGTGCGCTGGGCGTACTCCGATCCGCGCCTGGACCACGTGCCCGCCCTGATGGCCGAGCTGCAGCGCACCGATGCCGACTACGACGGGGCGCTGACCCACGAGGCCGACGTCCTGGTTCGCATGCGGGCGCAGGGCAAGACGCCGGCGCAGCGTGTGCACGACTACCTGGCGCTGCTGGAGATCGAGGGAGCCGAGCCGGTGCGCGCGGCGATCGGCGGCCTCCTGCCGCCGGGCACGCCCGAAACTGCCGTGATCGCCACCATCCGGCAGATGCGGCGCCGCTGGCTGGAGCTGTACGGCGACGATCCCTTCTTCGCGGAGGACTGACCGGGGCCCCGGCACGCGTCCTGCACCCCAGCCCGCGTGACACACGCCAGGAGATGGACCGATGCCAGAGCTGAGCACCAAGGATCGCGACAAGCTGCGCAGCGACCAGTTCGCCTATGTCGACCGCCAGGGCGGGGAGCACCTGCCGATCCACGACGAGTGGCACGTTCGCAACGCGATCAGCCGCTTCAACCAGACCGACTTCCAGTCGGACAACGCCAGGCAGGAAGCGGCGAAGAAGATCATGAAGGCCGCCAGGCGGCACGACATCGAGGTGGACGAGGACTCGGACGTCGCCAGGGCGGCGCACTGATCGCCGTTCGTCACCACTGACCGAAAGCGGGCCGGCGTGCCCGCCTCCGTATACTCGCTCGGCATTTCCCCGATTGGCCGAGCGAGGATTTGATCCGAAAACCGCGCGCCCTCCACCCTGGTCGAGCCGCCGTCCTGGGCCTCGTGCTGCTCGCGATGGGGGCGCTGCTGCCGGCCCGCGTCGCCGCCCATGCCGAGCTCGTCTCCTCGGACCCCGCGGCCAACGCCGTCCTTCCCGAGTCCCCGCCGGAGCTGACCCTCGTCTTCTCCGAGGCCATCGACGCGCCGTCCGCCACCGTCACGCTGCTCGACACCCAGCAGCGCCTGATCCCCGGCGTGGGCGCGGTCGCCGTTGACGCGCCGGGCACGACCGCCACCGTCACGCTGCCGACCCTGACGCCGGGGAACTACACGGTCAGCTACCAGGTCACCTCGGCGGTGGATGGGCATGTCGGGAGCGGGATCTTCGCGTTCGGCATCGATCCCACCGGCACCGCGCCGCCGCCGAACGTGGACAGCTCCTCGACCTCGCTGTCGTCCAGCCTGGAAGTGATTGCGGCGCGCTGGCTGGCGCTCGCCGCCGCCCTGGCGCTGGCCGGCATGGTGCTCTTCTGGCTCTTCTCGGCTCGCCCCGCGCTGGCGGCCTCGCGCACGGCGGAGGTGGCCGCGCCATGGGGCCCGATCAGCGTGGCCGCCGCCATCACCCTGCTGGGCCTGGCGGTCTACCTGACCCTGGCGGCGCGCCCCATCGTCGCCTCCGGCGGCCACCTGGGACACGGAGACAGCTTCCCGCTGGACTTCGCCGGGCCCTTCGGCTGGACACCGTTCGCCATCAGCATGCGGGTGGCCCTGCTCGGAGGGCTGGCTGCGTTCGGCCTGGCCGTCAGCCGCTGGATCGCTCACAACGAGGCACGGCGCACCCAGCGCCAGGCGCCGCTCACCGCCGATCGCGGCTGGCTGGGCGTGATGCTGGTCGCGGCGGTGGTGACGCTGGCCGGAATGAGCTTCGCCGGGCACGCGGCGGCGGAGGGTGGCCCGCTGATGGGCGCCGTCGACCTCGTCCACCTGCTCGGGGTGGCCACCTGGGTCGGCACCCTGGTCGGGCTGTTCCTGCTGGTGCGCCGGGCTCGGCCGGCCGTGCCGGAGGCGCTGCGCCGCCACTCGCGGCTCGCCCTCGTGGCGGCGCCGGTGGTGGTGCTGAGCGGACTGGCCAACTCACCCCTCCTGCTCGGCAGCCCGCGAGAGCTCGTTGCCAGCTCCTACGGCAACCTGCTGCTGTCGAAGGCGTTCCTCTTCTGCGTGGCGATTGGCATCGGCGCCATGAACTACTTCCTGGTGCGCTCCGGCCGCGCGCGACGGGCGCTGCCGCTGATCGGGATCGAGCTGGCGGTCGGTGCGCTGGCCGTGCTGGCCGCAGCGGGGCTGGTGAGCGGGCAGCCATCGGCCAATCGCCAGGACGTGCCGGCGCGGGCGGCGGTTGGGACGTTGCATCTGTACGGGGAGGCGGGTGAGACGTCGGTGCATGCCGCCATCGACCTGCCGGCGCCCGGCAACCAGCGCTACCAGGTGGGGGTGGCGGACCTGGAGACCGGGCAGCCGCGCACCGACGTCCAGCGCGTGATCATGCAGTTCAGTCCGCCCGCCGACTCGGGCCTCACCGGCGAGCGCGTGCAGCTCAACGAGGCTCGCGACCCCGGTCTGTGGGGCGCGACCGGCGCCTATACCCCGGTGATCGGCGAATGGCAGGTGGAGGTGATCGTGCGCCGCCTCGGCCTGCTCGACGAGTCCACGCTGTTCGAGGTGCCGGTGGCCGAGCCGCGGCCGCCGGAGTCGCTGCCGCCGCCTGATACCGGCCTTGGCGTGGCGGGCATTGTCAGCACGATCTGGAGCTGGCTGCCCGCCGGCCTCGCCTCGTGGCTGCTGGTCCTGGCGCTGCTGGCCGTGGCCGTGGCGTTGGGGCTGCTGGCCCGCCGACGGCCGACTCGAGACCTGGCCATCGCGCGGGTGGCGGTGGTGGCGGTGGCGGTGGCCATCGGCCTGGCGGCCGGCTCGCGTGCGCTGGTCCAGGCGGCGAACCAGGTGCCGGCATCGGCATCGGCCAAGCCAAACCCGGTGGCGGCCGACGAGCGCTCCCTGGCGATCGGCGAGTCGTACTACCTCGCCAACTGCGCCGCCTGCCATGGCACCGACGGCAATGGCCGGGGGCCGACGGCACAGCGGCTGGGCTGGAGCCTGGCGCCGCTGGCCCAGCAGCTGCCGGGTCTCAGTGACGGCGCCCTGAACTACCGGATCGCGGTGGGAACGGTCGGAACCGGCATGCCCGGCTTCGCTGGTACGCTGGCGGAACGTGACCGATGGGACCTGGTGAACTTCCTGCGCAGCCGCTTCGGCGCGTCGGGGCCATGAGCCTCCGCCGCCGGCTCGGCGTGGCGATGCTGCTGGCCGTCTGTGGCCACCAGCTGGCGCTGGCTGCCGGTCGCCTGCCGCCCGCCGATGCCGGGCTGCGCGCCGCCGACCACGGCGCGGCCTGGAGCCTCGCCGTGTTGCTGGTCGTGGGCGGCGCGATGGCGGCCCTGGCCCTGGCCGGCTGGCGCATCGCGGCACTCCGCCTGCGGCTGCGGGTGCGGCCGGCGCTGCGCCTGCCCGATGGGCACGCCCTGCTGGGCGGCTGGGCCACCGTCACCCTGCTGGCGCTCGCCGTCTTTCTTGCCCAGGAGAACGTGGAGCACATCAGCCAGCACGGGCACCTGCCGCTGCTGGAGCCGCTGCTCAGCGGTCAGTACGTCGCCGTCCTGCCGCTCTTCGCCGGCCTGGGGCTGCTGTTCGCGGCCGCCGGCCTGGCGGTCACCACCACCATCCGCCAGCTCGAGCGAGCAGCGGATGCCGCGCGAGGCGACCGGAGGCCCCCACCACGGCGGATCGGCAGCTGGCAGAGCCTGCTCGACGATCACCGGCCGCGGACCCGGATGGTCACGGCCCTCAGCCCGCGTCGCGGTCCTCCTCGACTGGCCTGCGGCTGATCCGCGAGGGCGATGCCGCCCTCTCGCTCATTCACCCTGGAGGACTGACCGATGCGCCGACGCGCACAACTGCTACTCATCGCCGTCACCATGGTGACGCTGCTCGCCATCCCGGCCGCGGCCAGCGCCCACGTGGAGATCGTCTCCAGCTCGCCGGAGGCGGGCGACAACCTGGACACCGCGCCGACCGAGGTCGTGGTCACGTTCAACGAGGAGCTCGACCCCGATCTCTCGACGTTCACGGTGACCGATGCCGACGACAACGAGGTCGGCTCCGGCGAGGTGGACCTGACGGTCGCGGACCGGAACGTGCTGCTCGGCGAGGTCTCGATCTCCGATCCGGGCGTCTACACCGTCAGCTACTCGGTGGCCGGCGTCGACGGCCACCCGATCGAGGGGACCTTCAGCTTCGGCTTCAACACCGAGGACGCGATCCCCGAGCCGACCGGCGGCGAGGAGGAGGAGGGCCCGGACACGGCGCTGCCGTTCCAGCCGGGATCACCGCTCCCGCTGGTCGGGGTGGTGCTGATCGGCCTGGCGGCGGTGCTCGGCCTGCGACGCCTGGCGCTCCGCTAGCATGGGGCGGCCCGCCCGGTGGCGGGCCGCTTCATTGGGGTGACCGAATGTCGAAATCCATGCGCGGACCCGGGACCCGGTTCGCGGGTGCCGCGCTGCTGGCCGCCCTGCTCGCCGCCTGCGTCGGTGATGCGGGCCTCCCGCCCACCTGCCACGACCCGGAGGTCAGCTTCACCGCCACCCTGAGCGACGACCGGCTGGAGCCCGTCTCGTTCGATGCCTGCCGGGACCAGGCCGTGACCATCACCTTCACCATCGAGCAGGATGGCGTCCTGCACCTGCACGGCTACGACGACCAGGTCCCGGCGACCGAGGTGCGCGCCGGCGAGGAGACGGCCTTCGAGTTCGATGCCATCCGCAGCGGCCAGTTCCCCATCGCGCTGCACACCACCGACGGGCCGGCGGAGGTCGAGGTCGGCGCGCTCACGGTCCATGAGCCCTAGCCGCCGATCGACGAGTCGCTGATGGCCGTCTGGCGCCGCGCCTGGCCCTGGTTGGCGCGCACCGGGGTCGCCTCCGCCGCCCTGGCCGCATGGTTGGCGGTCGTCCCGGCGCCGGCCTCGGCGCACGCCATCGGCCAGGTCTTCATCCTGCCGGTGCCGCTGGCCCTGTACCTGGCCGGGGCGGCGCTGGCAGTGGCTGCCTCGTTCGCGGTGGCGGTGGTCGTCGTGCGTCCCGCCGAGGACACCCCGCGCTACCCCACCTGGCCGCTGCCTACCGGCCTGGCGCAGGTCGTCTCGATTGGCCTGCAGGTGCTGGGGGTGCTCTGGTGGGTCGGCACCATCCTGCTGGGCTACCTGGCCGATTCCAGTTCGCCGCTGCCCGCCGTCCTGTTCTGGATTGGCATCTGGACCGGGTTGCCGATCATCGCCGTCCTGCTCGGCAACCCGTGGCCCAGCCTCAGCCCGTTCCGGACCATCTTCGGCGCGCTGGAACGCCTGGCGCGAGCGGCGAGCCTGCAGCGGCTGGACGCCGGGCTCGCCTACCCGCGCGGGCTGGGTCGCTGGCCGGCCGTCGCCTTCCTGTTCGGTGCGCTCTGGGCGGAGCTGGTCCTGCCGGAGAGCGAGACACCGGTCGTCGTCGCCAGCCTGATGCTGGGCTACACCGTGCTGACGCTGGTCGGCATGATGCTGTTCGGGCGAGTGGCCTGGCTGCGGCAGGCCGAGCTGTTCGAGGTGCTGCTCGGCTGGTTCGGCCGCATCGGGCCGATTGGCCGGCGGGTGGTGGTCGAGACGGCCTGTGACGACTGCGGCGAGGGGTGCGATCCGCGGCGCTGCGTGGACTGCCCGGAGTGCTCGGTGGCCGCCGAGCCCGGCGAGCGGCGTGCCGAGCTGCGGCCCTGGTTCGTGGGCCTGACCGAGGTGCTGGATGGGCAGTGGTCGGACGCCGGCTTCATCATCCTGGCGCTGGCCGGGGTGACCTACGACGGTCTGCAGGAGACCGCGTTCTGGGGCTCGCTGATGCAGCCGATCTTCGTGGCCCTCTACGAGGTCGTCGGCGCGCTCAACACGGTGTGGCTGGTCCAGACCCTTGGCCTGGCGGCGGTCTGGCTGGCCTTCCTGGCGGCGTTCGTGCTGGCCACCGGCTTGACCCGCGCGCTCCACGACTCGCAGCACCAGCCGCCACCGATGGGCCGCCAGGTGGGCGCCTATGCCGCCACGCTCCTGCCCATCGCGGCCGGCTATCTGATCGCGCACTACCTGACCCTGCTGATCCAGGGCGTGGTCTGGCTGCCACAGCTGCTTGCCGATCCGCTGCTGACCGTGGCGCCGCCGCTCGACTGGATCCCGGTGAGCGTGGTCTGGTACCTGTCGGTCGGCGCGATCGTGGTCGGGCACATCGTGGCCGTGGTGCTGGCGCATCGGATCGCCCTGCGCGACTCGCCGTCGCGCCCGGTGCTGGCCGGGTTGCCGTTGGTGCTGCTGATGATCGGCTATACCGTCATGTCGCTCTGGATCATCGCCGCGCCGATCACGATCGAGCCGGGCGTGGTGCCGACGCAGTGAGCGACGTCAGCCTGGCGCTGGCCTTCGTGGCCGGCGTGCTGAGCTTCATCTCTCCCTGCGTGCTGGCGCTGGTGCCGGTCTACCTCGCCTTCCTGGGCGAGACCGCCGCGCTGGCGGCTCCCGCCGGCACGCCAGCGCCCGCCTGGCGGGGGCCGGTGCTCGGCCAGGCGCTGCTGTTCGTGGCCGGCTTCAGCATCCTGTTCATCCTGCTCGGCATCTCGGTCGGGCTGCTGGGCCAGCCGCTGTTCGGCGAGGACCGGCCGCTGGTGCGCCAGGTGGCGGGCCTGCTGGTCATTGCCCTGGGCCTGGTGACCACCGGCCTGTTCGGGCCGATCCTGGATCGGCTCAGCCTGCGCGTGCCGGTCGACGTGCTGCCGGCGGCCCGGTCGGGGCGGGCGCTGGCGCTGGGCATGCTGGTCGGCATCGGCTGGACCCCGTGCATCGGCGCGGTCCTGGGCGCCATCCTCACGATGGGCCTGTCGTCGGCCGACGTGGGCGTGGCCGCCCTGCTGCTGACCGCCTATTCGGCCGGCCTGGCGCTCCCCTTCCTGGCCGCCGCGGTGGCCCTGCCCAGCATGAAACCGGTGCTCGACTGGCTGCGGCGCCACCATCGGGCCGTGCAGGTCGTCTCCGGCCTGTTCATCATGGTCATCGGCGTCCTGATCTTCACCGACGCCTTCACCCGCATCGCGAGCCTGTTCACCTTCTTCATCTAGCCGGGAGGACCGCCCAATGCACCCCGTGCTGTGGCTGGCGCTGGCGATCGGCACCGAGGTGGTGGCAACCACCGCCCTGAAGCTGTCCGACGGGTTCCGCAACTGGGGCTGGGGCGCGGTGGTGGTGATCGGCTACGCGGTCAGCTTCTACGCCCTCTCGGTCACGCTGCGCAGCATCCCGCTGGGGATCGTGTACGCGGTGTGGTCCGGCGTCGGCACGGCGGTGATCGTGGTGATCGGCTGGGTCGTCTTCCGCGAGGCGCTGGACGCCATCAAGCTGGCCGGCATCGGCCTGATCATCATCGGCGTGGTGATGCTGAACGGGGCGGGTGCCGAGGCGTGAAGCTCGTCTTCCTCTGCCCGGCATTCCTCGTTCCCGCCAAACTCCAGTCAGGCGGGCGTTAATCCCCGTTTCCGCCCAGATTCCCGCCAAATTCCAGCCAGGCTGGGCTTAGGCAAGAAAACAGGCGCGACAGGCCGAGCTTGGGGCCTCCACTGAGCGCGGGTCAGCTCAAAACCGCAGCGACGGAACAGCGCCAACCTGGCTAACGCCAGCCAGGCAGGAATCTGGCGAGAAAACGGCCCCCGGACGCGCGGCGCCTACGGTTCGGGAGTGGCCGGCGTGACCTCCGGCTCCGCCTCACCCGCCAGCGCGTAGCGATAGAGCACGGCGCCGACGATGGCGCCGATCAACGGGCCGACCCACCAGACGTACCAGTCGGTGTAGTCGCCGGACGCGACTGCCGGACCGAACCAACGGGCCGGGTTCATGGCGCCGCCCGTCAGCGGGCCGCCCATCATGATGTCGGCCGCCACCGCCAGCCCGATGGCGAGGCCGCCGATCTTCGGCGCGCGCGGGTCGATGGCGGTGCCGAACACGGCCAGCACCAGCAGCAGGGTCAGCACGGCTTCGATGCCGATGCCGGCAGCCACCGTGATCCCGTCACCGAGAGCCGGCGTGCCGCCGCCGAACTCCGTATACGCCGCCTCGGGGAAGACGGCCTTGACCGCGAAACCGGCCGCCACCGCGCCGACGAGCTGCGCAACAACGTAGATCACCGCTGCGCCCCAGCCGATGCCACCGGCCAGCCGGACGGCGACGGTCACCGCGGGATTGAAGTGCCCGCCGGACACCGCGCCCAGCGCCGAGACCAGCACCGCGAGCGCCAGGCCGTGCGCCAGAGCCACACCGACAAGGTCGGTGGCGGCGACAACGGCACCGATGCCAACGAAGAAGAAGAGGAACGTGCCGACGGCCTCGGCGATGACCGCTGCCCCCATCCGGCTCAGCATCGCGGGACTCCTACTCGGTTGTGCAGCGATTCTAGGTCCCGAGGTCCACCGTTCGCGGCCTCAACCGCTCACGGATGCCACGTGTCCTCGAGGCGGCGCCGATCGCTCGTCTCCAGCTGGATGGTCGAGTGCTCCATATCGAAGTCGTCGGACAGGCAGCGGCAGATCTCGTCGAGCACGGCCGCGGGATCGGCTCCCGGCGCCATCACGACGTGTGCGGACACCACGTTCATGCCTGAGGTCAACGCCCAAGCGTGCAGGTCGTGGATGTCGACCACGTTCTCGGCGCGCAGCAGGTGGTCGCGCACCTCGGCCATGTCGATCCCTTTGGGCGTGGCCTGCAGCAGCACGTCGATGGCGTCGCTGAGCAGGCGCCAGCTGCGCGGCAGGATGGCGACCGCGATCAGCACCGACGCGATCGGGTCGGCCTGGGTCCAGCCGGTGGCCATGATCACGACACCCGCCACCAGCACCGCCACCGAGCCGAACAGGTCGCCCAGCACCTCCAGGTACGCGCCGCGCACGGTCAGGCTCTCCTTCGAGCCGGCGTGCAGCAGGCGCAGCGCCACGAGGTTGATCAGCAGGCCCAGGCCCGCGATCACCAGCATCGGTCCGGTCAGCACCTCGGCCGGGGCGCGCAGTCGCTGGACGGCCTCGAACAGGATGAAGCCGGCCATGGCGAACAGCAGGACCGCGTTCGCGGCGGCGGCCAGGATCTCGAGCCGGTAGTAGCCGAACGACTTGCCGGTGGTCGCGGGCCGCGCGCCGAACCAGACGGCCAGCAGCGCCAGGCCCACGCCCACCGCATCGGTCAGCATGTGCCCGGCATCGGCCAGCAGGGCCAGGCTGTTGGTGAGGATGCTGCCGGCCACCTCGACCAGCAGGAAGGCGACGATCAGCAGCAGGACGGCCAGCAGGCGGCCGCGACTGGCGCCGGCGGCCGAGTGCCGATGGGTGCTCGGGACGGGCAGCGCTTCTGACATGGCTGCCGCCATTGTGGAGGCTGAGCGGCGCCCCCGGAGGGAATCGAACTCCTGCTACCGACGCGAGGAGGCGCTCGCCCGCAACGTCGACTGACTCGCGCGCATCGATCGCCCCGGGGGACGTAGCATCTAGCAGCCATCTGACGGGCGATGCAGGAGGTATGACGTGACGACCATGGAAGATTGGGTGATCGAGTGGCGCCTCGATAACCTGTACGTGAAACACAAGCACGGCGACACGGAGCACGAGACGGACCTCATGACCGACGCGCACGGTTTCCGCCAGGCCCAGTGTCGCGACTGCGAAGCCACACTCCCGATCGACCGTGACACAGAGGAACGCGCCAAGACCCACTAGGGCGGTCCAGCCGTTTTCGTAAACCGTCGCTGACCTGCTCGGCGTACTGGCCGGAGCCGCTGAGGTAGCCGTCGAGGTGTAGCATCCGCGCCCAGGTTCCGACGCGTTGAAGGAAGGGATGGCAACCCGGTGGCCAAGGTCGTATGCGTGCTGTACGAGGATCCTGTCGACGGCTATCCGACGTCGTACGCGCGGGACGAGATCCCGAGGATCGAGCGCTACTACAACGGGCAGACCACGCCAACGCCAGAGCGGATCGACTTCACACCGGGCGAGCTGCTCGGCAGCGTTTCCGGGGAGCTAGGGCTGCGGCGGTTCCTGGAGGACGCCGGGCACACCCTGGTCGTCACCTCGGACAAGGAGGGACCGGACTCGGCCCTCGATCGCGAGCTGCCCGACGCGGACGTCGTCATATCGCAGCCCTTCTGGCCGGCCTACATGACGGCCGAACGGATCGCGAGCGCGCCGAAACTGAAGCTCATCATCACCGCCGGCATCGGCTCGGACCACACTGACCTCGACGCAGCCATCGAGCGCGGCATCACCGTGGCCGAGGTCACGTACTCGAACAGCATCAGCGTGTCCGAGCACGTGGTGATGATGATCCTTGCCCTGGTCCGGAACTACATCCCCTCGTACGGCTGGGTGATCAGGGGTGGTTGGAACATCGCCGACTGCGTCGCGCGCTCCTACGATCTGGAGGGCATGCAGGTCGGCACCGTGGCCGCCGGTCGCATCGGCTCGGCCGTACTTCGGCGGCTCAAGCCGTTCGAGGTCGGCCTGCACTACACCGATCGGCATCGGCTTCCGGAGGAGGTCGAGCGGGAGCTCGGGGTGACCTTCCATCCCGACGTCGCCTCGATGGTGCCGCACTGCGACGTGGTCACCATCAACGCTCCTCTTCATCCCGAGACCGAGCACATGTTCAACGATGAGCTCATCGGCAAGATGAAGCGCGGTGCTTACATCGTGAATACCGCGCGCGGCAAGATCTGCGATCGCGATGCCATCGTGCGTGGTCTCGCGAGCGGCCAGCTGGCGGGTTATGCCGGTGACGTGTGGTACCCCCAGCCGCCGCCAGAGGATCATCCCTGGCGCACGATGCCGAACCACGGCATGACGCCACACATCTCTGGATCTTCCCTGTCCGCACAGGCCCGGTACGCCGCCGGCACGAGAGAGATCCTCGAGTGCTGGTTCGACGGGCGCCCGATCCGCAAGGAGTACCTGATCTGTGACCGCGGGCAGCTGGCTGGGGCGGGGGCCCATGCCTACAGCGTGCGCGGCGCGGCGAGCTCGGCGGGCGGTTCCGCGACGTAGCCCGGGAGGGGCCTGTGGCCCCACGAACGACGCGAGGAGGCGCTGGCCTATTTCGTCGCCTGACCCCATCTAACCCCCACGCTGACGCCCTCCGGCTAATCCCCGGAGGCTGCTCCGTACCGGGCACCAACGAGCTGGGAACATGGTGGGGGGCCCTGGCGTCAGACTGTTAACGATGGATCGGCTACTGCGTGTCCGAAACTTCGCCGCCTTGGCGGTGTGCCTGTGGACGGTGGGTTGCGGCCCCTACCTCGAGGCCGATGCGACTGGCGACCCCACGCCTAGCGTTAGTCCGTCGCTTCCGCCGGGCCTGACCGAGGCAGAAGCGATCGAGGCGGCACGTCACGGGTCCAGCACGCTGCGCGACGCCGAGGTCTGGGCTACGATGCCAGGCACATTCGAGGAGGTCTTTGCTGCGCTCGCGCATCGACCCTCCTACGTCACCCAGCCTCCTCCTGCTGGTGCAAAGATGCTGGACCGGATGGTCTGGGGCGTTCAGTTCAAGTTCGTAGCCGAAATCTGTCCGCCGCCACCCGGCGATTGCGAGAGCCGCGATGCGCTTCGCACGATTCTGATCGACTACATGACAGGCAGAACGTTGCGCCAATCAACTATTGCACCGTCGCCCGGCGATCCATTGCCAACGCCTGACCTAGCGGCTTCGCGTACTCCGCAAGCGCCTTAGGGTGGTCCCCGGCTAACCACCGGGGCGCTCCGTTCACGGGCGACCCAACGAGCGCGGAACATCATGCAGGTCGCCCACGTCAGAATGACGAACGATGGACCGGCAATTGCGATTGGGATACCTGGCGTTGCCAGTGCTGCTGCTAGGAGCGTGCGCCTCCCTTCCCCCGCAGCCGACCCCGACATCAGCCACGACGCCCGTTCCGCAGCCCACGGGCGCGCCCGTAGCCCAAGGGCCTCCCGTGTTCTGCGACCCTGTTCCGGCGGGGCAGCCCGCAGCGCTGACGTGTGATCCCGCGGTGGCTGCCGCTATCGAAGCCCTGCCACCCGACCATCCAGAGATTCGTTCCATCGAGTTCGGCTACGGGTGCCCGCCACGGTGGCGTTGCGGCCTGACGCGTGAGGGGCAGCCGGAGGGTGGGCCGCAGCAGGGCTACGTCCTCTTCTACGTGGCGAGCAGCGGGCCGCAGCGTGGTCTGGTGGTCAGAGTGGAGGCCGACGCTTCAGGCAACGTCACGGCGACAACGGCGCCCATTCCGTGGCCGCCCGGGATCCAGACCGAGGACACGGCAGGATTTCGGGGCGGTCTGGCTCGACTCCTGGTCGAGTAGTAGCGACCGCGCCGTGGCCAGCATCGACTGGACCATCGACGCGGCCCTGTTATTTGCGTCGTCTGTGCGCCCCCGGAGGGAATCGAACCCCCGACGCAGGCCTTAGGACGGCCTCGCTCTATCCGCTGAGCTACGGGGGCGGCGCCGCTCGAATGCTACCCCGGGCCATATCATCGGTCCATGCAGGCCAGGCTGGTGCTCTACGAGCGAGCGGAGTGCCACCTGTGCGCGGAAGCGCGACTGGTGCTCGATGCGCTGATCGGACGGGACCGATACGACCGCGTCGACATTGACGCCAGCGACGAGCTGGTGGTGCGTTACGGCTTCCGGATCCCGGTGGTGGCGGTCGACGGCATCGATCGCCTGGAGGCGCCGATCACCGAGCCGGACCTGCGGGACCTAGTGGCCGAGATCACCGATTGGGAGCACCGGCCACCGCAGGATCGGCGCTAGACGACGTACAGGGTCCCGTTCATGTCGGGGTGCAGCTGGCAGTCGAAGTAGTACTGACCGGCGTCCTGCGCCTCGACTTCGACGTCGTCGCTCTGGCCCTGGTTGATGATCTCGCCGCGCATGATCTCGTTGGCCTTGCTGCTGTCCTGGTAGACAGCGACGTTGTGAGGGACCGAGTCGTCGTTGGTGAGTCGGATGGTGAACCCCTCGCCGGCGTTGGCCACCATGCAGGGCGCGCTGAACTCCAGGTCAGCGGCGGATATGGTGATGACGCCGTCCTCGACCCGCACGCAGTCGGCGGGCGGCTCGGCGCCCGACGGCAGCGGGGTCGTGGAGGCCGCGCTCGAGCAGGCGGCGAG
>DATBME010000064.1:0-13897 GCA_036555005.1 Candidatus Limnocylindria bacterium
GGCCAACCCGCCAGTCCCAGGCGCGTGGCGGTCGGCCCGCTGCGCATCAGGGCGCCGGCGGCCAGCTGCGGATCCTCGGCGTGCTCGATCAGCGGCAGGCCCAGCGGCGCCAGGTAGGTCATCAGCGCGCGCGCCAGGCGCGCGGAAGCAACCACGGAACCGTCATCGCTGAAGCCGACCACGCTGGCCGCAGCCAGCTCCTCCAGCGCCACCGGCTGCTCGCCGGCGCGCCCGACCGTCGCGGCGGCCACCACCCGCACGCGGGCCGCGGCACCACTGGCGCAGGAGGTCACCCAGCCCACGCGGGCCGGCTCGTCCAGCGGCGGCTCGGTGTTCGGCATGGCGCACACCGTGGCGTAGCCCCCGTGCGCGGCCGCGCGGGTCCCGCTCTCGATGGTCTCGGCGCCCTCGTGGCCTGGCTGGCGCAGGTGGGTGTGCAGGTCGCAGAAGGCGGGCGCGGCGATCAGCCCGCCGGCATCCAGGCGGGGCACATCGGCTCCGGCCTCGGCTGCCGCCGCCAGGCGCCCATCCAGGACCGCCAGGTCGCGCACGGCATCGGTCCCGGAGGCGGGGTCGACCACGCGAACCCCTACCAGCACGAAGCTGGCGGGGCCGTCAGCCACGGATCCGAAGCGCGTCATTCGGCCAGCAGCGCCAGGACGGCCATGCGCACCGCCACGCCGTTGCTGACCTGGCGGCCGATCAGGCTCCGGGCACCGCCGGCCAGCTCGGCGGTCAGCTCGACCCCCTCGTTGGTCGGTCCGGGGTGCAGGATCGGGGCGCCGGGGCGGGCCAGCCGCATCCGGTCCTCGTCCAGCCCCCAGCGCCGGGTGTACTCGCGCAGGGTCGGCACGCCGCCGCCGGCGTCGCGCTCCAGCTGGACGCGCAGGGCCATCACCGCATCGGCCCCATCCAGGGCGCTGGCAAGCTCACGGTGTACTTCGGCGCCCGGATACGCTTCGAAGCCGCGGGTCCAGGCCGGCGGGCCGGCCAGGCGGACCGTGGCGCCCATGCGCGCCAGCAGGCGCAGGTTGGATCGCGCCACCCGCGAGTGGCCGATGTCGCCCACGATCGCGACCACCGCCCCGTCCAGGCCGCCCAGCGCCTCGCGCAGGGTCAGGGCGTCGAGCAGCGCCTGGGTGGGATGGGCGTGGGTCCCGTCGCCGGCATTGACGATCCGCAGCCCGGTGCCGCGGGCGGCGAGGTACGGCGCCCCGCTGGCGCCGTGGCGCAGCACGATGGTGTCGATGCCGGTGCGCTCCAGGGTCAGCAGGGTGTCGATCAGTGACTCGCCCTTGGTGGTGCTGCTGGCCTCCATCGGCAGGGCCAGCACCTGCGCCCCCAGCGCCGTGGCCGCCATCTCGAAGCTCACCCGGGTACGGGTGGAGGGCTCGGCGAAGGCCAGGCCGATGGCGTGGCCGGCCAGATCGTCCAGCCGCTCTCCGCGCTCGCGCAGCGAGCGCATCTCCGCCGCCAGCTCCAGGCAGCGGGTGATGGCATCGCGGTCGAGCTGGTCGACGTCCAGGAGGTGCCGCTGGGGCCACCGGGCGGTGGCCGTGCCGATCGGCAGATTGGCGTGCGGCGTATCGAGCATGCGATCTCCTTGGCGGCCTCACCGGACCGCGTTAAAGGGGTCGGCGGCCAGTATACGGGCGCGCCGGCCACTCCAGCGCGCGGCCCCCGGCGATGGCATGCTTCCGCGGTGCCCAGCATGACCCTGCTCTTCACCGACGTGGAGCGCAGCACGCTGCTCGTGGAGCGTCACGGGGCGGCGGGCACGGAGGCCCTCATCCGCCACCACGCCATCGTGCGCGAGATCACGGAGGCGCACGGCGGTCGGCTGTTTGAGCGGATCGGCGACGCCGCCTATTCGGTCTTTCCCAGTCCTTCGGACGCGGTTGGGGCTGCCATCGCCATCCATTCCCGACTGGCGAACGAGGATTGGGGCCCGATCGCCAGCGTGCGCGTGCGCACCGCCCTGGACACCGGCGAGCTGGAGGAGTCCGAGGGCCGATTCTTCGGCCGCATCCTGTACCGCTGCGCCCGGATCCAGTCGCTGGCGGGCGGCGGCGAGACGCTGCTGTCGGACACCACCGCCGCCGCCGTGGCCGATGCGCTGCCCGGCGGTCACCGGCTGCGCGACCTGGGTGAGCAGAAGCTGCGCGGCCTGGAGGGCACGGCGCGGGTCTGGGGCGTGGTCCCCGCGCCGGTCCATGCCGACCGCCCGACCGGCGCCACGATCCGGCTCCTGCTGGTGGACGACTACGAGGTCGTGCGGCGCGGGCTGCGTGGCTTCCTGGAGCTGATGCCGCAGATCGAGATCGTCGGCGAGGCCGCCAACGGGATCGAGGCGGTTGACCTCGCCTACCGGCTGCAGCCCGACGTGATCCTGATGGACCTGGTCATGCCGGAGATGGACGGCCCGACCGCCATCGCCGCCATCCACGAGCGACAGCCCGAGATCGTCATCATCGCGCTGACCAGCTTCGCCGAGCCCGAGCGGATCGCCGGCGCCGAGGCCGCGGGCGCGGTGGGGCACCTGATGAAGGATGCGGAGGCGGAGGAGGTGGCTGCCGCCATCGAAAAGGCCTACGCCGAGCGGTCAGCCTCGACCTGAGCCGCCGTCGCGCCGCCCGCGGCGGAGTGCTCCAGCACGACCTCGTCGACCTCATCGGT
Organism: Candidatus Limnocylindria bacterium; assembly: GCA_036555005.1. GTDB lineage: Bacteria > Chloroflexota > Limnocylindria > QHBO01 > QHBO01 > DASSCW01. Next base: position 2,677 of record DATBME010000064.1, read on the forward strand.
CTCGGTCAGGCGCACGTGCACCAGGTCGGCGCGGGCCGTCGGCAGGTTCTTGCCCACGTGATCGGGGCGGATCGGCAGCTCCCGGTGGCCGCGATCGATGACCACTGCCAGCCTGACCGCGGTCGGCCGGCCGTGGTCGGTGAGCGCATCCAGCGCGGCCCGCACCGTCCGTCCGGTGAAGAGCACGTCATCGACCAGCACCACCGTGCGGTCGCCGATCTCGGGCAGGGCCTCGGTGCGCTTGACGATGGGCGCGTGGGCCAGCGGCGTCAGGTCGTCGCGGTAGAAGGTGATGTCCAGGGAGCCCACCGGCAGGCTGACGCCCTCATGCTGCTCGATCAGGCCGGCCAGCCGCCGTGCCAGCGGCACGCCGCGGCTGCGCACGCCCACCAGCACCAGGTCTCGGGTGCCGCCGTTGCGCTCCACGATCTCGTGCGCGATGCGGGTCAGCGCCCGGCGCAGGTCATCGGCATCCAGGATGCGCGTCTCGCTCACGAGCCCGAGTGTAATCGGCGGCGCCTGCCGCGGAGACTATTCCTCGGTCGGCAGGTACGCGGGGTAGACGCCCGGGCCGACCCAGACGCGATCCTGGCCGGAGGTCTGGACCTTGTCCGGCACGTCGCCCAGGTTGCGGGTGATCACGCGCAGCTCGGCCGTTGGCCCGTACGCACCGCTGTGCGCACCGGCGGCGGTGGCAACCGTGACGGCCAGGAACTGGCCGCCACCGAGCCCGACGTGGACCACGCGGTTGCCTTCGGTATCGCTGGCGTCAAGCGCCTGCGCCGGGCCGATGGTGCCCGTGCCGGTGAAGGCGTGGGCGTAGTACACGCGTCCCGCGTCCGGGAAGCCGTCCGGCTGGGGAACGCCAGTCCACTGCGCGTCCCACACCGCCAGCCCGTCGCGGTCCGGTGCCCAGGCGAAGCGGGCGCTCTCGAAGGCCGCGCCGTTTGGCTGGACCTGCAGCGTGTCGAAGACCTGGAAGTCCGGATGTCCCCCTTCCAACGCCAGGTCGCCTTCGACGCCGGCATAGGTTCGGTAGAGCATCCCGCCCCGAGTGAAGTGCCAGCCGCCGCCCTGCTGCGTCATCTCGCCACTCCAGAAGGCGACGATCGGTGGTACCGGCGGCCCGTCATCGAACGGGCCTTCGTGGTTGTCCACCGGCAGGAACACCCCCGGATACGACTCGAGTGCGCTATCCGCCGGGTCGAACGCTTCGGCCTGCGGCTCGTCCAGCGGGAGCGCGATGCGATACGAGGTCGGCGAACCTTCCTCCGCGGTGCTCACCCACAGCCAGGCCTCGTTTCCCCCGTAGTAGAAGCTGCCGGCGAATGTGCGCCCGGTATTGGTAATGCGCACCGGCGACGGTTCGGGCGACCTGGTGTCGAGGACCCAGACATCGGCCGCGCCGCTCTGGTCGACGAAGGTGTAGGCCAGCAGCTCGCCGAAGGTGGACCAGCTGAGGCGCGAGAACGGGGAGTCCAGGCCCTGCTGGCCGAGCTCGATCAGGGTCTCGTCCGACTGTCGGAAGGCATAGGCGCTGACCAGGCCCGAGTCATCGCCCATGACCCGGAAGGCCAGCCAGTCGCCATCCGGCGACAGCGCGGCGTCGATCGGCGCCATGGCCTGGCCGACGTCCAGTTCGGCCTCGCCACCGTTGGCCACGAGGTGCAGCCTGGCCTGCTGATCCTCGATTCGGTAGGTGAAGCGGGCCACGGGTTCCTTGATCGCGACCACCGGAGCAGGGGTCTGCTCCGGCGATGCACTCTGGCTGGACGATGGAGACGGACCGATGCTGGCCGAAGGTGACGGCTCCAGCGAGATGCTGACCTCGGCGCTGGCGCTCGGCGTCGCCGTCTGCTGCGCGACCGGCCCGGGCCGCAGGTTGTTCAGCACGACGACCGCCAGCAGGCCGGCGGCCACCGCGCCCAGGCTGCCCACCACCGCCACCAGGGTGGAGCGTCGCTGCCACCACGGCAGCTCCCCGGCCTCGATCCCGGCGCGCACCCGCGCCCCCAGGTCGGCGGGCGGCTGCTGGTGGCGCATGCCGGAGACGAGGCGCCGCTCCTCCCTGAAGGCAGCGAGCGTCTCCTGGCAGCGTGCGCAGCCGGCCAGGTGCTGGTCCAGGGCCGCCTGCTCGGTCTCGGTCAGGTCGCCGGTCAGCGAGGCGCTGATCAGCTCGTCGGCATGCTCGCCGGGGCGCAGCACGGTCATCGGACCAGTCCTTCCGCGGCCAGGTGGCGCCGCATCTCACCGCGCGCGCGGCAGAGGAGCGTCCGGACCGCACCGTACGAGAGGCCCATCACCTCGCCGATCTGCTGCGCGCTCATGTCCTCCAGGTCGGACAGGACCAGGCACTGCCGATGGTTCGGCCGCAGCTGCATCAGGGCACGCTGGATCCGATCGTCGAGCATCCCGGCCATCACCTGCGCCTCAGGGCCGGGGCCGGTATCCGGGCGCTCGGGCTGGTCGGGGTCGTCGATCCCGATCGGGCTGATCCATCGGCGCCGTCGCATCTCGTCAATGGCGGTGTTGGTCGCGATGCGGTAGAGCCACGACTTGGTGGAGTGCTCATCGGTCAGGGAATCCAGCTTGCGATAGGCCTTGATGAAGGTGTCCTGCGTCACGTCGGCGGCGCGATCCGGGTCGCCGACCATGCGCAGCACGTAGTTGTAGATGGGGGCCGAGAACTCCTCGAAGAGGCGGTCAAAGGCGGCGCGATCGGGCGTGGTCACCGTCGGCTCCAGGACGCGACTTCGGCGACGCAGCCCAATTGCCAGCACACAGCCCTCCAATGCGGCCTGCCCCCGGTTGTCCCACCCTGACGCACGCGATCGCAGCCCTGTTACGTGGCGCCGGCCAGCAGGTGGGCGCGCAGCACGTCCGCGGCGAACTCCGGCGCGGCGGGGTTGACCGCCAGGGCGGTGGCGCGCTCCAGACCGGCGATGACGCGCAGGCGGGGATGCAGCTCCCAGTGCCAGTGGAAGGTCTGGTCCAGTCGCTCGCCGGCGGGGGCGGTGTGCAGGAACAGGTTGTAGGGCGGGTCGCCCAGGGCGTCCAGGGTGCCGAGCGTGCGCTGCAGGGTGGCGGCCGTGGCGGCCAGGTCGTCGTCGTCGAGCGTGGTGAAGTCGGCGGCGTGGGCGCGCGGCACGATCATCAGCTCGAAGGCGCTGCGACTGGCGGCTGGTGCGAAGACCACGAAGCGCTCCTCGGCCAGCACCAGCCGCTCGCCCGACTCCTCCTCGGTGCGGGCCAGGCCGCACCACACGCAGGTGCGGTGCTTAATCTGGTGACGCGCACCGCCGCCGATCTCCTCCGCCAGCCGATGCGGGACCTGCGGGATGGCGTACAGCTCCAGGTTCAGGTGCTGGCTGCGCGAGCCGGCCTGCATGCCATAGCTCTGGACCGCCTGGACGGAGATCGGCGCATCGGGCGGGGCGGCCGCCTGGCCGAGCTCGTGCATGGCGTCGCGCAGGGCGCGCAGCAGGTTCAGGGCAAGCCGCGGGGAGGCATCGGCCAGCCGCTCGTGGTGGTCGCGCGGGCCGACCAGGATCTCCCACGAGCCACCGGACGACTCGACCTCGGTGATCGACAGCTGCGCGGCGGTCTCCTTGCTCGAGTCGATGCGATGGAAGGCATCGGCCCGCAGCACCACCCGGCGCACGGCCGTCTCGTCGGCGGCGGGTCCCGCCGGCGCCTCATCGCAGTGACGGCAATGCGTTCCCTCGACGGGTGTCGCCTCGACCGCGAACGAGGCGTGCTCGAAGGTGCGGTCCGTGACGATGGCCGACCACCAGCCGGTGATGGGATCGCGCCGCAGCTCGAACACCGGCCGATCGTAGCCGATGGCCTCAGCCGGAGAGTCGCCCCCGCAGGGCGTCGACGACGCGGAACGGATCAACCCCCACCACGGGCGCGGCGTAGAGCTCCATGGCGCCGATGTCCGAGCTCGTCCGATCCGGGTCGCCGCGGTCGACCAGGTGCGCGACCGGGGGCATGGCCTCCCAGCCGTTGGCGGTCGCGCGGTCGGCGTCGATCGGGGGCCGATGCAGGGCCAGGTTGAAGGCACGCACGCCCAGGAGGTCCCGGTAGGCCAGCACCGTGCGGGCGACGGCGCCGGCGAAGGCCGGATCCCGCTCGTCCATGCCCGGCCGGCCGACGACCAGCAGCTCTCGCTCCTTCACTGGCGTGAGGGTGGCCAGTGTTGTCACGCCGCGGTCCTCCGTCAGCACCAGCTCGAGCGCGCGGTGCAGGGCCACCAGGTCCGGGAAGTAGGCACGGCCCGTCTTTGCGCCGTAGGCCGCTGCCGCGCGGCGCACGCGCTCCACGCGCGGGTAGTGGGTGCGGGCCAGGGTGACCTGGGCATGGCCGTGCACGATCGAGCCGCCCGCCCGCGGCCCGCCGTTCCAGATCAGCAGGTAGGCGGATGCCTGCTGATCCTCGGCGTGACCTCGCTCGGCCCAGGCGCGGCCGACCTCCAGCATGTCAACGACCGTCTCCTCGTCGAAGGCCAGCGGGTCATGGCGATCGAAGATGACGACGCCGTGGTGGCCTTCGTACTTGGCGGCATTGGCCGCGGTGATGGTCCGCCGGCCGTGGATCCGGCCCCACGTGTCGGCCGGCGTGCCGGTCTCCGGATGGCAGAACTCATCGCCCTTCGTGGACTCGACCAGCTGCGCGAAAGCGCTGGCGCTGGCACTCACCTGCGGGCGGCTGCCGCGGAGCGGCGAGAAGATGGCGCCGTCCAGGGTCCAGCGGTCGGTCACGCGCACGACCTGCTGCTCCTCGACCGCCTGGACCGATCCGAACTGCTCCTCCGCCCAGGCGCGGAGCTCTAGTGGCACACGCACTCGCCCGGTGACCACCGTCGTGTCGAACAGGTCGTGGGCGATGCGCCGCTCGGCGGATGGCAGGGCGTCGATCAGCCGCGGCAGGTCCGCGATGCGGCTCATCGGCAGGCTGGCGTCATCGGTCCCCGGACATCTCCCAGCTCCTCGGGCGGTCGAGCGCCAGCCACTCGTCGCGCAGCAGGGCCATGCGCTGGACGTCGGCGAAGCGGCCATCGGAGAAATGCCCGTGGCGCAGCGTCCCCTCCAGCCGGAAGCCCGCCTTCTCGTAGGAGCGCTGCGCGCCCAGGTTGTCGGCGTAGACGTCGAGCTCGATGCGCTCCAGCCGCAGCTGGCCGAAGCCGAAATCACAGATCGCGTTCAGCGCATCGGTCCCGTAGCCGCGGTTCCACTCGTCCTTCTCGCCGATCACGATGCCGAAGGCGGCGCGGCCATCTTCCAGGTTGATCTCGCGCAGGTCGGTGGCGCCGATCGGACGGCCGTCGGCGAGCAGGCAGATCACGAAGTGATATCGGTCGCGGCCCTGTTGCTCGACCATCTGGTCGAACCACTTGTCCTCCATGGCCTGGCTGATCGGCGAGCGGAGCGACAGGTGACGCTTCACCTCCGCGTCGGCAAGCCAGCGCACGAACAGCTCCAGGTCGCCGCGCTCGGCGGGGCGCAGATAGACCCGCTCGCCGCGCAGAATCGGGACGGGATGGACGGGTGGGTGCTGGCCGTCGGGCATCGGTCCCTCTAGGCTATGCGACGGCCCGAGGATACTAGGAGGACCGATCGTCATGGCCGCCGTCCGAACCGCCACCGTCACCTGGAACGGTGACCTCGCGAACGGAGAGGGGAGCGTCAGCGCCGGGAGCGGGGTCTTCACCGATGTCGCCGTGAGCTGGCCGTCCAGGATCGAGGACCAGGGCCCGACCTCACCCGAGGAGCTGCTGGCGGCAGCGCACGCATCCTGCTTCGCCATGGCCTTCTCGGCAGGCCTCGCCCGACGCGGCACGCCGCCGGAGCACCTGCACATCGAGGCCGAGGTGACCTTCGACAAGGTCGGCGATGGCTGGGGCGTGACCTCGTCCCGCCTCACCGTGCTCGGCCACGTCGACGGCATTTCGGCCGCCGACTTCGATGCCGCGGCACAGGACGCCAAGGACGGCTGCCCGATCTCGCGGGCCTTGAAGGGCAACCTGGAGATCACGGTGGACGCCACCCTGGAGACCTGACCGCCGGGTCCCGCCTAAGCCGAAATCTGCGCTTGCGTTGAAACCTTTCTGAGCCGGGCTGCCTCGACATGGGCAAGACACCAATCCCATGTCCGAAGGAGCCCCGATGCAACCCGGTGACCGATTTCGAATCTTCCGCGGCCTCGGCCTGGCGATCGCGGCCCTGCTCCTGGTGAGCGGCGCCGTCTTCGCCTCCAACGCCGGTCGTGGTGGCAGCGACGATGGCTCGTCCCAGGCATCCGCCGAGGCCAGCGCATCGGCCGAGGCCAGCGAGTCCGCCGCGCCGTCGGAGTCGGCCGCGCCGAGCGTATCGCCCGATGTCGACGGCTTCCCCGGCGGAGAGGTCGAGGGCGCCTCGCCCAGCCCGGAGGCGAGCGACGACGAGGACGTCGACGACGACGCCTCGGAGAGCCCCGACGCATCCGCGAGCCCCGAGGCGTCCCCGGACGACGATGACGATCACGACAACTCCGGCCCGGGCGGCGGCGATGACCGCGAGGACAACTCCGGCCCCGGCCACGGCGGCGACGATGACGAGGACGACGACAACTCCGGCCCCGGTCACGGGGACGACGACGATGACGGCGGGCACTCGGGTCCGGGCGGCGACGACGACGATGACTCGGGCTCCGGCGGGCACGACTGACGTCGAGTGAGCGCAGCGACATGGCACGATGGGACCGTGGACGACCGCGGTCTCGTCGCTGCGGTGCTGGACGGCGACCATGATGCCTTCCGCCTGCTGGTGGAGCGCGAGCAGGTCGCCGTCTACCGTGCCTGCCTCCGGATCCTCGGGCGCCCCCACGATGCCGAGGACGTGGCCCAGGAGAGCTTCGTGATGGCGTACCGATCGATCGGGACCTACCGCGGCGACGGGCCGCTGGGCGGCTGGCTGATGCGCATCGCCACTCGCCAGGCCTTCCGCCGCCTCGGCCAGCGTCGGCCGACCAGCGAGCTGCCGGCCGACCTACCGCTCGGCGCACCCGGTTCCGACCCGGTGGCCGCCACGCTCGCCGGCGAGCGGCAGCGGGAGGTGCGCTTGGCGGTGGCCGGCCTGCGCCAGCCGTACCGCGAGGTCGTCGCGCTGCGCTTCTTCGGTGAGATGAGCCTCGACGAGATCGCCGAGTCCACCCATCGGCCCGTGAACACGGTCAAGACGCACCTGCGGCGCGGCCTGGAGCGCCTCCGGCCCGTGCTCGATCGGGAGGTCGCGGCGTGACGCGCCGACCGTTCGATCCCGACGAGGCGGGCCTGTCCGGGCGCGAACTGGACCCGACCATCTCCGACCTGGAGCGCTACCTGGCCGATTCGGCCGCCGAGCCCACGCATGACTTCGCCGATCGCGTCATGCGCGAAGTCGCGGCCCAGCCGGCGCCGCGCCGCGGCCTGTGGGCCGTGCTGGCGGGCACCTGGGCCTCGGATCGCGGCCGCATGGCGCTGCTGGCGGCCACGGTGGCCGCGGCGGTGCTGGCGGTGGTGATCGCCGGGCAGCTGCCGAACCTGCTGCCCAGCAACGTCGGCAGCAGCCCGGAGCCATCGGTCGTGGCGCCCACCGTGCAGCCCAGCCCGTCCATCACCGTCTCGCCCCGGCCGACCCAGCCGGCCACGGAGAGCGAGGAGCCGTCGGCATCACCTTCGCCCACGGACGATCGCGAGAGCCCGGAGCCGTCAGAGGACGACGACCGCTCGCCGCGTCCGTCTCCCTCCGGCAGCGACGATCACTCCGGCCCGGGCGGTGGTGGTGACGACGACGATGGGGGCGGCAACTCTGGCCCGGGTGGTGGCGGTGGTGGCGACGACAGCGCCAGCCCGGAGGAGAGCGAGGACCAATCCGGGCCTGGCGGCGGCGGCTCCGGCGGCTAGAAACCGCTGGACTGGTCCGGCAGGCCAACCTCGGACAGCACCTCGGCCCCGATCGGGCTGAGCCCCAGCCGGTCGACTAGCCACGCCACCCGATCTGCGGTCGCGTCGGCGTTCAGCGCGTGCGGCGCCGGATAGAGGTCGCTCGTCGCTCCTTGGGCGGCCTCGATGAGCTGAGCCGATACGTCCTCCGGCACCACGTCGTCGGCGCTGCCGTATTGCAGGTAGAGACGGCTGGCATCCACGTTGTCGACCTCGGCCATGGCGTCCAGCGGCGCCATCAGGTCCAGGTACTGCTGCCAGTCCTCGTCGCCGGTGCGCTCGTGGGCCGACCGCACCCACCCTTCGGTCTCGGCCTCCAGGAACGCGGTCCACGACGGCCGGGCGGTGATGATCACCAGCGCGCCGGGGCGCTCGTCGACCGCGGCCAGCACCACGCCCAGCGATGCGCCCCACGAGTGCCCCACGAAGCCGAGCCGCTGCGGGTCGACGTCGCCGCGTTCGAGCAGCAGGTCGTAGGCGCGCCGCAGGTCGATGACCGTCTGGGCGGTCATGTCGCGCTCGCGCTCGGCCAGCCCGAAGTTGAGCAGGAAGGCCTTGCGGCTGCTGCCGGTGCGGGCGAATGGGGCGTCCATCACGATCGAGGTCGCGCCGCCGCGCGCCATGGCCACCGCCTCGTCCAGGAAGTCGTCGCGATCGGTCTCGCTGCCGTGCAGGTAGACGATCCCGGCGAACGGGCCCTCTCCCGGCGGAACCACCAGCCAGGCGGAGACCCGATCGCTGCCGAGGCTCGCCCAACTGATGTCGTGGATCTCGATCCCGCCGTCCAGGGTCTGGACCGGCGACTCCTCGGCCAGGTCGAGCGGCGCCGCCGAGTCGTAGACGGTGAGTGCCATGGCGTCGGGGATGGGGGTGCTGCCCGCCGGGCTGCCGCTGGCCGGTTGGCTCGACCCGATCGGCGCGCTGCAGGCGATACCGGACGCGGCGAGCACGGCGATGACGACCAGCGTGGTCGTCGAACGGCCCCGGCTATGCGCAGGCAGGCTCATAATGCGATGGAGAGTAGCCCACCGATGGGGAAATGTCCACCAGTCACGACGATCCACTGCGCGACGCAACGCCGGAGGAGATGCGGACCCTCGGCCACCCGCTGCGGCTGCGCATCCTGCGCCTGACGCTGGATCAGCCGATGACCAACAAGGAGCTGGCCGGGCGGCTCGGTCGTGACCCCGGCACGGTGCTCCACCATGTCCGCCGCCTGGTGGACGGCGGCTTCCTGGTGGCCGAGCCGCCGCGCACCGGGAGGCGGGGGGCGATGGAGCGGCCGTATCGGGCCACCGGCAAGTCGTGGCAGGTCCGCATGGCGCCCAGCGCCCACCACACCGCCGCGGTGATGGAGGCGGTGCGTGCCGAGATCCTGGAGGCGGGGCCGGAAGCCGTCGTCACCACCCTGCGGCTGGGCGTGCGACTGCGCAAGGCTGACCTCGCTGCCCTGCGCCGTCGGATCCGCGCCCTGGGCGACGAATTCGTGGAGCGCGACGATCCGGCCGGGGAGCCGGTCGGCATCCTGGCCGTGCTCCATCGCCGTCGTCGGTGAAGCCGGTCACGGCGCCGGCGGCGTCAGCTCCCAGAGGTCGTTCATCGCCCCGTCGGCGTCCCGTCCGCCGAAGAGCAGCAGCCGTCCGCGGCTCGGATCGGCGATGACCTCCGCACCGGAGCGCGGCGGCGGCCGCTGGGCGCTGTCAATACGCGTGGCGCGGCCGTCATCGGCGATGAGCCACGTGTCGTCGAGGTAGCCGCCGCTCAGCGTGCCGCCACCGAAGACGACGGTTCGACCGCGCCATCGCGCCGATGCGTACAGCTGCCGCGCGACCGGCGCGCGGCGCCGAATCGACAGCTCGGACCAGGCGTTGGTGCCGATGCGCGGACCCGGTGTCAGCTGCCAGAGGTCGTCCAGCGCCGGGACGCCGGTGGTCTGCCCCGCGTACAGGGCCAGCCGGCCGTCATCGGTCCACCAGCAGCCGTGCAGGCAGCGCTCCACCGGTCGCTCGCCAGCCGGGGTCTCATCGGTCCAGCGCCGGGTGGTGAAGTCGTAGGCGCGCGTATCGGCGAAGCGTGAGCCGTCGCTGGTGAAGCCGTGGCTGATCCACAGGCGCCCGTCCGGCCCGACTGCGGCGCAGCTGCCGTAGCGCGCCACCGGTGCGTCGCCGGCGGCGGGAAGCCGTGTCCAGCGGTTGGCGGCCGGGTCGTAGGACCACAGGTCGTTGTAGAAGGTGGCCGCGCTCTGCCCGGCGAAGATGACGAGTCCGACGCCGTCGACCCAGGCGGCGTTGTGGCCGAACCGCGCCGGTGGGCCGCCGGCCCGGATCCGCTGCCAACGGTTCGCTGCGAGGTCGTAGGCCCACAGGTCGTCGAAGGCGCGGCCGGCGACGTCGCGGCCGCCGAACAGGTACGCCGTGGCGCCGTCCGGGGAAACGGTCCAGGTGTGATCCTCGCGGGCCGATGGTGCCGGTCCGCCGGTCTCGAGCGCATGCCAGCCCACCAGCGGCTCGGTCTGGCTCGGCGAGGGGGACGGCGTCACCGGCGACGTGGGCAGTGGCGACATCGTCGGCGTCGCCGGCGGCGAGGTTGACGGGAGCGTGGAGGGCGCGGCCGTACAGGCGGCCAGCGCGCTCGCCAGCAGGACGGTGAGGCCGCGAGCGGCACCGTTCAAGGTCGACGACCCGCCAGGATGGCGGCAAAGGTCGCCGGGTCGATGTTGCCACCGGAGATGACGGCCGCGACCGGACCCTCGCCGGCCTGGCCGGTCAGGGCCGCGGCCAGCGCCGCGGCGCCCGCTCCCTCCGCGACCACCCGGGCACGGGCCGCCAGCAGCCGCATGGCGGAGGCGACCTGCGCCAGGCTGACCACGATCGAGCCATCCAGCACCGACGAGACCAGCGGCCACATGGCGGGCAGCACGGTCCCCGATCCGATGCCGTCCACGAAGCTGGGTTGGCGCCCGATCTGGACAGGATGACCCGCCTCCAGCGCGGCGGCCAGCGGGGCGGCGCCCTCCACCTCGGCGGCATAGACGCGCACCTCGGGGCGCAGCGCCCTCACCGCGCACGCGATGCCGCTCACCAGCCCGCCGCCGCCGAATGGCACCACCACGGCCCGCAGCTCCGGCAGGTCCTCGGCCAGCTCCAGCCCGATCGTCCCGTCGCCGGCGATCATCGGCCGTGACGCACAGGGGTGCAGGAAGGCGCCGGGCAGGTCCGGGTGGCCGCCCTCCTCCAGCACGCGCCACCAGCGGTCGAA
>DATBME010000090.1:0-2261 GCA_036555005.1 Candidatus Limnocylindria bacterium
GCTCGTGATCGTTGGCGGACATGACGGAACGCCGCGGCTCAACCGGGGAGTCGCTGCACCTTGTCACTGCCATGCGTCGCGCCGTGCTGGTCAACTCGCGCCATAAGCTGGACCGCAAGATCGGCGCTCTCAAGCATACCGCCGATTCGCGACAGTTCGGCCGCGGACATCTGTCCGCGGAGCTGTGGCTCCACGTCAAACCAGTAGTCCAATGCTCCTTGATCCTCACCGGCCGCGATAAGCTGACAAATCCGGTCGTACGCCTCGGTCGCCGTCACTGTAATGCGAGCTGCCAAAGCTTCCTCGCGATCATGATGGTCACCTCGCGCAGAGGCTGCTATCAGCGCCTAAAGTTCGCGCTGGCGCGCGATCCGGCTTTCCCGGCTGTCCTGACGCTGTAGGGGAGGGTTTCCAACCTCAGGAGTGGGCAGGAATGGAGATGGCATGCTGCGGCCATTAGGCGGCCTCCGGCAGCGCGGTCGCCCTGGGTCGCAGGGGGATCGGGGCGGCAGGCGCCAGTTGCGCGCGCAGCGGCGCCACCAGGGTCGCCAGCCAGGGCTGCCAATCATGGGCACGGTCATGGAGCACCTGCCGACCGCGCCAGAACACACTCAGGCGGTCCGTGGTGCTCCATTGGGCTTGGCGCGCCCGGGCCGACGCATCGTCGGTCTGGCCGGCCGCCGCGCCGAGGGCAGCCTGGAGGAGATAGCCGAGGGCGGCCAAGCCAACCAGGCCGTCGAGATGGGTCGCCGACGTCTCCTGGCCGGCCACTGCCTCCAGCTCCCAGCTCTTCAGATCGCGATAGGTCGGTTCGGTCGGGAAGCGCTGGCGATAATAGGCGACCGCCTCACCGGCCGTGGGCGCGGTGGTCAGCAGTGCCCAGACCCGATCGGTGGCGGCCGCGTGCGGCTGGCGCTTGCTGCGCAGGTAGGCCAACCGCGCGGCGGCACGGGCGGCACGCCGCGCGGTATCGGCCGGGCCGCGCTGATGGCGGGGCACCTCTGGCTCCCCGCGCCCGACGACCAGTGTCATGGCCGGTCCACCGCGCCCACGCTGCTGGTAGCAGGCCGGCAGGACGCGCCACTGGTCCAGCGCCAGGTCAGCTTCGAGGTCGGCCACCTTGACCGCCGCCCCATCCGGCCGACGCACCCAATCCCCAGCCCGCAGCCGGATCGTGGCCCCCAGCGCCAGCTGCGTCTGCCAGCGCGCCAGGCAGGCGAAGAATTTGAGGCTGGGAAAGCCGCGGTCGGCGACCAGGTGCAGCGGTCGCTCGACCGGCCAGTGCGCCAGCGTGGCATCGAGCAGCGCCACGACGGTGGGCGTGAACTGCCCCTTGGGCCACGGGTACGGCAAGAGCGCCCAGGCGATCGGCAGCACCCGGCCGTGGAAGCCGAGCCCGAGGGTGAACAGCTCCCAGCGCCGGCAGCGGGTGCTGTCCAGCACCAGCAGAATCTCGGCGGCGGGGATGAGGCGCAACGCGGCGCGCAGCAGCAGTGGCGTCAGCGCAGTGCTTCCCAGCGCCGCGCGACCCAGGCTGCGGCGCACGCGGCGCAACGCCTGGCGGGCGCGGCGGGTCTGCAGGTCGGGCAGGGCGCGGGCGAGATCCGCCGGATGCAGCGACTGGGCGCGCAGCAGTGCCCAGACCAGGTCGCGCATGGCGTGCAGGCTGGCCAGAGGCAGCGGGGCGAGCACGGTCTTGAGCACCTCGGTCACCAGCAGGTAGGATACCGGGTCGGGGGCACACATGCAGGGCATCCTCCGCCGGCCGGGTGCGAGCCGGCCGGGCGGGGGGACCATCGCACAGCGTGCCCCTCGTGGCAATCGCGCCCTCACCGCACGCCTTCCTGCCCACTCCTGAGGGTTCAAACCCTCCCGGCATTACCAGACGATGCGTAACCACGAGCGGGAGGGTTTGAACCCCTCCTCTACGGCGTCGAGGTTGCTGACGATACAAGAGAGGGCCGAGTGACGTGCGTGTGAGCTGTGCGGTCATCCCCGGCGACGGCATCGGACCGGAGGTCGTCGCCGAGGGGATCAAGGTGCTGGAGGCGGCGGCCGAACTGGACGGCGGGCTGCGCTTCGACTTCGACTGGTTCCCGTGGGGCTGCCGCTATTACGCGCAGCACGGCGCGATGATGCCCAAGGACGGCCTGGCGGTCCTCGGCGGCTACGAGACGATCGTGCTCGGAGCGGTCGGCTTCCCCGGCGTGCCAGACCACGTCTCCCTTTGGGGGCTGCTCATCCCGATCCGGCGCGCGTTC
>DATBME010000132.1:0-1869 GCA_036555005.1 Candidatus Limnocylindria bacterium
TGATGCGGGCCGTCCGCACCGCGCCCTCGGTGGCCGTCACTCGCCGATGAGCTCCAGCAGGAGCCGATGCAGGCGCCGGTCGCCGGTCAGCTCCGGGTGGAAGGCGGTGGCCAGCACGCGCCCCTGCCGCACGGCGATCGGCCGGCCATCCCCGTCGCGCGCCAGGACCTCCACGCCGTCGCCCACCTCGGCCACGACCGGCGCGCGGATGAAGACGCCGTGCAGCGGCTGGTCGCCCAGCGCGGGCACATCGAGGTCCGCCTCGAACGAGTCGAGCTGGCGTCCATACGCGTTGCGCTCCACCGCCACGTCCAGCAGGCGCAGCACCGGCGGCTCGCCGTCGGTCAGCCGATCGGCCAGCAGGATCATGCCGGCGCAGGTGCCGAGCATCGGCGCGCCGCGGCGCGCCATGGCCTGGATCGGCTCGCGCAGGCCGTAGCGATCCATCAGCCGCCGCATGGCGGTCGATTCGCCGCCGGGCAGGATCAGCGCGTCCAGTCCCTCCAGGTCGGCCGGCAACCGCACCAGCACCGGCTCGGCGCCGATATCGCGGATCGCCTCGGCGTGCTCCCGCACCGCGCCCTGCAGGGCCAGCACGCCGATGCGACGCGGCCGGGGTGGCAGTGCAGGGTCGGAGGGCGCGGACGGCGCCCGTTGCGCCATCGGTCTGTCCGTGTGCGCTACCAGCCGCGGACGGCCAGGCGCTCCTCCACCGGGATCTCGTTCAGATCGAGCCCTCGCATCGGCTCACCCAGGCCGGCGCTCACCTCGGCCAGGATCTCGGGGTTGTCATAGTGGGTGGTGGCCATCACGATCGCGCGCGCCACGCGCTCCGGCTCCTCCGCCTTGAAGATACCTGAGCCCACGAACACGGCCTGGGCGCCCAGCTGGCGCATCAGGCTCGCGTCGGCCGGAGTGGCCACCCCGCCGGCGCTGAAGTTCGGCACCGGCAGCTCGCCCAGGCGAGCGGTCTCGGTCACGACGTCGAGCGGCGCACGCAGCTCTTTGGCGGCCGAGAACAGCTCGTCGTCGCGCATGCCGGCCAGCTCGCGGATGCCCTTCATCACGGCGCGCATGTGGCGCACCGCCTCGACGATGTTGCCGGTGCCCGCCTCGCCCTTGGTGCGGATCATGGCCGCGCCCTCGCCGATGCGCCGCAGCGCCTCGCCCAGGTCCCGGCAGCCGCAGACGAACGGGACCTCGAACTGGTGCTTGTCGACGTGGTGCTCCTCGTCGGCCGGGGTCAGCACCTCGGACTCGTCGATGAAGTCGACTTCCAGCGCCTGGAGGATCTGGGCCTCGGCGATGTGGCCGATCCGGCACTTGGCCATGACCGGGATGCTCACCGCCGCCTTGATCTCGGTGATCAGCCGCGGGTCGCTCATGCGGGCCACGCCGCCGTACTTGCGGATGTCCGACGGGACACGCTCCAGCGCCATCACCGCCACGGCGCCGGCCTCCTCGGCAACCTTGGCCTGGTCGGCGGTGACGACGTCCATGATCACGCCGCCGCTGAGCATGCGGGCCAGCCCGACCTTGGTGGTCCAGGTGGATCGTTCGATGGTGGTCATATGCCGCTCGATTGTACTCGCGCCCCGCGCGCACCACGCGGCGGGACCCATGACTCGAATCGCCTCGCCGGCCGCCGTCTATGCTGCATTCGATGAAGCGCCTGATAGCAGCTGCGTTGGTGACGGTCGCCCTCTCCGCGTGCGGCGTCGCGGGCAGCAGCCCGACCGCGTCCGCGGGACTGGCGGGAACGTCCTGGACGCTGGTCGCAATTGACGGCCAGGAGCCGGCGGGCGATACGGACCCGACCCTCATGTTCGACGCGGCAGGCAACGTCAGCGGCTCGGCCGGATGCAACAC
>DATBME010000012.1:0-24810 GCA_036555005.1 Candidatus Limnocylindria bacterium
GGAGCCGTTCGCCATCCGGCGTCGCACCGGCGAGCCGCTGGCCTTCGCCGGGGTGTGGGCCATCTGGCGCAACCCGGAGACGGCCGAGCGGCTGTACAGCCTGGCGATCGTGACCGGGCCGCCCAACGGGCTGGTGGCCACCGTCCACGACCGGATGCCGATCGTGCTGGACCCGGGCGACTGGAACACCTGGCTGGACGAGGGGGCGAGGCTCGCCGAGCTGCGGCCGCTGTTGCGCCCCTATCCGGCCGGAGAGCTGCTCCTCTACCCCGTCTCGCCCGCCGTCAACAACGTGCGCAGCAGCGGGGCGGAGCTGCTGCTGCCGCTCACCCGCTGGGGCGACGGGGCGTGATCATCGCCCTGCCACCGGACGCGCTGGTCCTGCTGGTTGGACCCAGCGGGTCGGGCAAGAGCACCTTCGCCGCCCATCACTTCGCGCCAACCGAGATCCTGTCCTCGGATGCGATGCGCGCCATGGTGGCCGACGACCCGCTGGACCAGGCCGCCACCGAGGCCGCCTTCGAGCTGCTGCACACCGCCCTGGCCATGCGGCTTTCGCTGCGCCGCCTGGCGGTGGTGGATGCGACGAACGTCGAGGGCTGGGCGCGCGAGAAGCTGCTCGCCGTCGCTCGCCGCGCCCGGCGGCCGGCCCACGCCATCGTCTTCGATCTGCCGCTGGAGGTCTGCCTGCAGCGAAACCTGGAACGCGATCACCCGC
Source organism: Candidatus Limnocylindria bacterium (assembly GCA_036555005.1). Classification (GTDB taxonomy): domain Bacteria; phylum Chloroflexota; class Limnocylindria; order QHBO01; family QHBO01; genus DASSCW01. Next base: position 719 of record DATBME010000012.1, read on the forward strand.
GTCCGGCGGCCGCCATCCGGCGCCAGCATCGCTGGCTGCGCGAGTCGCTCCCCCAACTCGCCAGTGAGGGACTGGGCGGGATCTGGACGCTCTCCAGCGAGGAGGACGTGGACGCGGCGCAGATCAGCCGCGTAGCACCCGCCCTCAGCTCCTAGCTCGTGCCGCGGTTCGGGGCACGGCAATGTCCCGAAGGAACTGCGGCCCGGGCCGACGGTGCGAGACCGCCAGTCCGGAACCGGAACACTTGATGCAATCGCCTGATCCGGTATCCGCTGCCCCTTCGGGACGACCAAAGCATAGGGTCGCCCCGATCGGGCCCACAAGACCCTTTATGCACGACTTTGCGTGCCTGGCGACGCCTTATCCACAGGGCTTCCCCAGAGGCGTTCGAGATAGGTCGATGCCCCGCCGGGGTGCTGGCGGGGCATCGAATGCCGCCTGCCGAGACCGGTCGGCTCGGTCCCGGGCCAACCAGGCGACACTGGTGCTACCCTCGGGCGACCGACGACGTTCAGCCGACGACCGGAGTGAACCGATGCCTCACGGGCCAGACTGGGAGAAGGCGCCCGCCGATCTGGCGGACCGATTCACCGCGACCGTCTCCGCCATGCCCGGTGCGCAGGTACGCAAGATGTTCGGCTACCCGGCCGGCTTCGTGAACGGCCAGATGTTCACCGGCATCTTCGCCTCGTCCTGGTTCGTTCGCCTGCCCGATGCGGAGCGTGACGAGCTGGCTGCCGCCGGCGGCACGCCCTTCGAGCCCATGCCCGGCCGGCCCATGCGCGAGTACCTCGTCCTGCCGCGGGAGGCCGCCGCCGACCCTGCCGCCGCCGCGCCATGGCTCGGACGCGCCCTGACCTACGTCCAGCAGCTGCCGCCGAAGAAGAAGCGCTAGCCCAGGAAGTCGCGCATCAGCGCGGCCACGCGCTCGGGCGCCTCGAACTGCACCGCGTGCCCGACGCCGGGGATCGGCTCGTAACGCGCACTCGGGATGGATGCCGCAATCTCGGCGCCCATGGCCGGCGGCACGATCCGGTCGGCCTCCGGGACCACCACCAGCGTCCGCGCGGTGATGGCGCCCAGGTCTATCGCCGGGGTGGCCGCGGTATCGCGCACGAAACGGCGCATGGCGGCCAGCGTGCCGGGCCGCCGCAGCGGGTCGACGTAGGCGTGCACCAGCGATTCCACCGGCAGCTGCGGGTCGGCGCTGGCGCGCACCAGGAAGCGGCGGACGGCGACGCGCGCGACGCTCGGGAAGCGAATCGCAACCGCCAGGCCGAGGAGGTTCGACGTGCGCAGCGGCAGGACGTGCGCCGCGCTGACAGCGGCGAGCAGCACCAGTCGGTTGACCCGCTGCGGGTGCCGGGCCGCCAGGCGCTGCACCACCGAGCCGCCCCACGACAGGCCGGCCACGTCCACGCGCTCGTGGCCCAGCTCATCCAGCAACGCGACCAGCCGGTCGGCGTAGGCGTCACCGCTCAGCGGCCGCCGCGGCTGGCGGGTCGACTGGCCGAAGCCCACCATGTCCAGCGCGATCATCGACCGCTCCGACTCGAGCCGCGGCACGATCGCACTCCACGCGGCGGCGTTGCTGGGAAAGCCGTGCACCAGGAGCAGCGGCGGCCCGCTGCCACGCTCGATCAGGTGGATGCGTTCGCCGCCGACCTCCAGGAATCGGCCCTGCGCCAGCACGGACGCGAACGCGCTAGAGCCAGCCGCGGCGGCGGAAGTAGAGGACCATGGCGATCAGCAGGAGCGCCATCACCCCCATGATCAGCCAGAACGATCCGGGCGCACCCTCCCCCGGCACCGGCACGTTCATGCCCCACACGCTGGCGATCAGGGTCAGCGGCAGCAGCACCACGCTGGCCGCGGTCAGGATGCGCAGCGAGTCGTTGAGCCGATGCGACAGCACCGACTCATTGCTTCCCTCCAGCGACTCCGCGATCTCCTTGAAGTTCTCGAGCACGTCCCAGATGCGCTCGGAGGCATCGGTCAGGTCGTCGAAGTAGACGTCCAGCTCTTCGCCGAAGTGGCGCTGCTTGGCGCGCTCCAGGGCCCGAAAGACGGCGCGCTGCGGGCGGATGATCGCCCGGAAGTTGATGATCTCCTGCTTGGTGTTGCTGATGTCGCGCACGATCTCGCGCGATCGGCCCTCGAAGATGTCGTCCTCCAGGCGCCGCAGCTTGCGGCCGAGCTGGCCGAGCATCGGGAAGCCGGCGTCCTCGCATCGGTCCAGGATCTCGTACAGCAGGCGGCCCGAGCCGCCGGCGAACAGCTCGTCGCGCACCTCCGGCTGGTCCTTGACGCGCTCCCACATGGCGGGCAGCGGCACGATCGCCTCCTCCGGCATGGTGACCACGTAGTCCGGCCCGATGAACACGTCGAGCTCGGCCGGATGCAGCCGCCCGCTCTCCTTGTCGAAGCGCGGGAAGTGCACCACCAGGAACAGGTAGTTGTCATACACGTCGAGCTTCGGCCGCTGGTTGATGCTGGCCACGTCCTCGAGGTCGAGTGGGTGGAAGGGGAAGCGCTCAGCCAGCCAGCCGAAGTCCGCGGCTCCGGGATCCTGGACGTGGTACCAGCGCAGGCCGCGCGCCTCGACCATCTCGAAGCGCGGCTCCTCCGGCGTGGCGCTGCCGTCGCCGTCGGTCCCGTCCAGGCGACGCGGGCGCAGGAGTCGAGGCAGCTGCCGCATGTGCGCAGCGTACCGCCGCGGACTGGTGCCGGGCGGCGCGGACCGCGGAGTCTCAGCCTGCGAGTCATGCGACCAAGGGAACCCACCAGCCGGCGCACTTCCGTGGTCAGACGTCTCGCCTACCGAGAATTCGACCGTCGAGCGTCCCCTCCTTGGTCCGATGACTCGCCGGCTGAGAATCAGCTACTCCTGAACGGCTACTCCTGGGTCTGGGGGTTCAGGTGCGGCAGCGAGGTCGCGCCGGCGACCTCCGGCAGGTCGAGCTGGAAGACGTCCAGGCCGCGCAGGTGGTCAGAGGCCCAGATGTAGCCGCGGTACCAGTAGGAGGCCCAGTCGTCGCCGGGAGCGCGACCGCCGACGTCGAAGTAGGCCACCTCGACCGGCGCCGTCGGATCGGTGAAGTCGATCACGCTCGTCCCACCCGCGTAGAAGGCGGAGACCAGCAGGTCGCGCTCGATGCCCGGGATGACGTTGAACATGTGGGCCGAGCAGATCGCGCCGGCCTGGTCACGGTCCAGGTTGAACCTCCCGGCCAGCTGCGGCGCGGCCGGGTCGTCGACGCGGTAGAACCAGATGCCGCCGAGGGGCGCATCGGTGCATCCGGCGGGCTCCAGGTTCTCGTCGCCGAAGGCGACCACGCTGCCGTCGTTGCTCCAGGCGGCCGAGTGCCAGAAGCTCACCTCCGGCAGGTCCACGTGGGCCACCTGGATCGGGCGCGCCGGGTCGCTGATGTCCCAGATCTGGCCCTCGCTCATGCACGCTGCCGCGGCCAGCTGCCGAGGCTCGAAGATGGTGATGTCGTGGCAGCCGGCCGTGTTCTCGAACCCCTCCGGCGCACCGGGCCACACCTGCCAGACCGGGGTGTCGAACAGGTGCGGCTCGGCGATCACGGCCGCCGCGGCTGGATCCGCCAGCGGCACGGACACCACGCTGATATGCCCGTGCGGGTTGATGCAGCCCGGGGCCAGGTCCGGCTCGATGCTCAACGCGTAGGAGCTCACGTACAGGAGGAGCCGGTCGTTCTCGAGGTCCGGCACCAGGGTGTTGGTGTGCGAGCCGCAGTCGGTGGTGACCGATGCGACCAGCTGCGGCCGACGCGGCTGCGAGATGTCGAAGACGCGGACGCCCTCCCAGCCTCCCTCGGCCGGCACGAACAGCGGATCGGCCTTCTCCGCGTCCCCCGAGTCGCAGCCCGGCGTGGTCTGCGGCCGATCGACGCTGACGAACACGAGGTCTCTCCAGATCGAGACGTCGCCCTGCGGGCCCCGGCACTCGACGTCGGCGATCAGGCGCGGGGCCGTCGGCTGCGAGATGTCGACCAGGCGAAAGCCGTCGTAGCTGCCCTGGACCAGCGTGTCGCCCCAGAACGCGATGTCCGAATTGAAGAAGTCGAACGAGTGCTCGTCCTTCGGCAGGCTGGCGACCAGGCTCAGCTCCTCGGAGTGGCGGTCGGGGAACGGCGTGGCGTCGGGCGGCAGCGTCTCGTGCGACGGGTGATCGCGGCCGGCCAGGGGCGACGGCGTCGGGCTGGCGCCGGTGGGCGGCGAGCCGCTGCACGCCGAGAGCAGGGCGGCGCCGAGCAGCGTGAGGGTCAGCCGGCGCGTCGTGCTCATCCATGCAGAGTAGGCGTACAGCCGACCGATCGTTCAGACTCGGACCCGTGCCAGCCCGATTCCACCTCCTGCACGCCGGCTACATCCGCGACTCGGGCGTGACCGTCGGCAGCAGCGTGAGCCTGATCGAGGATGACGGCGCGCTGATCGTGGTCGATCCCGGCCTGGTGGCCGATCCGAGTGCCATCCTCGCTCCGCTCGCCGCGCTGGGCCACGCTCCGGACGAGGTGACGCACGTCGTCCTGACCCACCACCACCCCGACCACACCATCAACGCCGCCCTCTTCCCGAACGCGGAGGTGGTCGATGCCTGGGCCCACTACCGCGGCGACCAGTGGCTGGACCACGAGGGCGACGGCCATCGGGTCAGCCCGCACGCCTGGCTGATCATGACCCCTGGCCATACGGCGCAGGACCTGACCCTGATGGCCGAGACCGACGACGGGGTGGTGGCCTGCACGCACGCCTGGTGGCGGACCGATCGCACGCCGAAGGTCGATCCCGGAGCCGATGACCAGGCCGCCCTTGAGGAGAGCCGGCACAGGATCCTGGCCGGGGCGGACGTGGTGGTGCCCGGCCACGGGGAGCCGTTCCGGACCGAGCGCCGGCGCTAGCCGATCTCGCCCTCGGCCGGGAGCGCGCGGGCCGGCGGATCAGCTTCGGCCGGGCGATCCGGCACCCTCCTGGCGATCAGCACCGTCGCGCCGCAGACGGCGACCAGCAACAGGTCGGCAATGGTGATGGCCGGCGCGAGGCCACCCAGCCCCGTGGCTCCGAATGCGACCACGGCACCAGCCAGCCCGGTGCCGATCGCGACGCCCAGTGTGTTGGACAGCTGCGCGCCGGCGGCCGCTGCCCCCTCAGCTCCGGGCTCCGCCGTCTCGATGACGACCAGGATGGCGGTCGAGTAGGCCAGTCCCATTCCCAATCCCGCGACGGCCCACGCCGCGGCGGCCACCCAAACCGGCAGCGCCGTGATCGGGATGGCGGCCTCGATGCCGATGCCGGCCCCGATCAGCAGCGTCCCGACCACGAGCAGCCAGGTGCGCGAGCCGCGCGCGGCGAACCTGGCCTGCAGCCAGGAGCCCGTGGCCCAGGTCACGGCCGCGGTGGTCAGCGCCAGGCCGCCGGCCACCGTGCCGGCGCTGCGCACGGATGCAACGGCCAGCGGCACGAACGCCTCCGCCCCCAGGAACGTCACGCTGACCAGTGCGATCACCGCCGCGGCCGCGCCGCGGCCCGGCGAGGCGGTCAGGGCGCCCGGCGGGAGCAGGCGACGCACCGGAGCGGCGGCCAGCACCGCGCCGCCGCCCACCATCGCGATGCCCACCAGCAGGTTCGGCACGGTGAGCGCGCCCAGCACGAGGCCGACACCGGCCGCCAGGCGCAGTGCGTCGCCCACGGCCGCTGCCGGGTGCGCGGCGGTAGCCTCCCCGGGGGTCGGCCCTTCAATGCGCGACATGGGTCGGGACACGACCAGCGCCGCCAGCGGCAGCCACGGCACCAGCGCCAGGAACGTCCAGCGCCACGACGCTGCCTCCGCCACGTAGCCGGCCACGGCCGGGCCGATGAGGCCGGGAAGGACCCACGCGCTGGAGATGATGGCGATCATCAGCGGCTGCGCGCTCGGCTCGTAGCCACGCCCGATGATCACGTACACGATCGAGTAGATCGCTCCGGCGCCCAGGCCCTGGATCACGCGGCCGGCCACGACCCACTCCATGCCGACCGCCAGGCCGGACACCACCAGGCCGGCGGCGAACAGCAACGCGCCAACCATCATCGGCGCGATGGCGCCGCGCCGATCGGCCTCCAGTCCGGCCACGGTGATGCCGACCAGCTGCGCCAGGAAGAAGCCGGCGAAGGCCCAGCCATAGAGCGGCAGCCCGCCGAACTCGTCGAGCGTGGCGGGCAGCACGGTGGGCACCGCCAGTCCTTCGAAGGCGGTCGCGGTGACCATGAAGACGAGCCCGGCCGTCAGCACGCGCTGGCCCGGGCTCCAGGCGGTGCGGCTCACCACGAGGCCTTCACGTGGCGGCGCCGCAGAGGCCGTGTCAGGAACGGTCCACCATCGGCTTCACCTTCGCACGTTATGCGGCATGTGACTGATACGGCCACGGAGCCGGATGCCCAACCGGTTTCGCGGGTCAATCCAGTCCCCTGCCGCATAGCCAACCAACGAGGGCAGGTTCGTTGGTCGTATCAGTCTCCCACGGCATGGGTGCGCCAGCGCCGATCCGCTGCGGAGCATTCCGCATCGGCCGGGGCTACACTCGGCGCATGTTCTTCCGCGACCTGTTCAAGGCCAAGATGCCCGAGCCCGGCGATGCCCTCCCCGGCAGGGCAGAGCCGATCCCCACCGCCGACACGAGCCTGATCAACGGCCAGCCCCTCAAGGGCCCGTACCCGGAGGGCTCCGAGATCGCAGACTTCGCCCTGGGCTGCTTCTGGGGCGAGGAGAAGATGTACTGGCAGCAGCCGGGCGTGATCGTCACCGCCGTCGGCTACCAGGGCGGGACCACACCGAATCCGACGTACAAGGAGGTCTGCACCGGTCGCACGGGCCACGCCGAATCGGTTCGCGTCGTCTACGACCCGCAGCGGATCAGCTACGAGCAGCTGCTCAAGCTGTTCTGGGAGGCACACGACCCGACCCAGGGCTACCGCCAGGGCAACGACGTCGGGACCCAGTACCGCTCGGCCATCTTCACCCATACCGATGCGCAGGCCGCGGCGGCCGAGGCCTCCAAGGCCATGTACCAGGCCGAGCTATCGAAGGCTGGTTATGGGGAGATCACCACCGAGATCAGGCCTGCTCCGGAGTTCTATTTCGCGGAGGACTACCACCAGCAGTATCTGGTGAAGAACCCGAACGGCTACTGCCCGATCCATGCCACCGGCGTGAAGCTGGAAGGACCGATCGTCCATATGGAGCAGGTCTAGGCCGGCCCCGTGTAAGTCACCACTCCGATCAGCGCCAGCGCCAACGGTAGAAGCCGGCGCCGATGAACAGGAGAGATGACTTCCTCATCGGGTGGCCGTTCCTCGCCGCTCCCGCAGCCGGTCGCTGGGTCGCCGGACAGCGCGCTCCGCAAGCAACCTCATGGCTCGATCCGAATGGAGTCGAGGATCGCGTCGCGCTCGGCGAGGTCCTCGGCAGCTGAGCCGGGCGACTGGCCTGCGGCGATGAGCAGACGGGTTCCTTCGACGTCGAGTATCCAGAACTCCTCGGTGTAGCCAGGCCCGGTGTAGCCGTAGAACGCGTCGCCTGGTTCGGCTGTGTCGATGAAGGCGACCCAGCTCTTGAGGTCGCCACCGATGCAGTCGATGAAGTGGCCGTTGTCTCCCTCTCCATCCACCGGCAGTTCGGGCACGATCCACTCCAGGTGCTGGCCGCTGTAGCCGTAGATGCTCACCTCGCTCGGGGGCGAGGTCACCTGGAATGGGGCCAGATCCGTCAGCGCTGTCGCGAGGTCGCCGACAGTCCGCCCGACCGGAGGATTGGCCCACGAGTGGTCGCGACAGCCATCGCTGACCAGATTCGATACGGTGGTGATGCTCAAGCCGACGTGTCCAACATCGGAGAACTTGGCAGCGCCGATCCACATCGACCATCCCTCGTCGGCGATCTCGTACGCCACCCGCATCGGGGTGGAAGGGTCCCCATCGGGGTCGATGAAATAGGTCCCGGGTTCGAGCGGAGCGAGGGGCTCGAGCGCCATTACGTCCTGGCCCATTGGTGCGGAGCTCGATGTGGGCGCGGAGCTTATCGCCGGTGTCGGGATCGCGGTAGCGCCCGAGCCCGAACTGCTGCAGCCGGACACGACACAGAGAATGGCTGCGGCGGCGAGGACCGGTCGTATCGCCGCTGAACTGGTGGTCGACACAGCCGGCACGTGGCACCTCCGACAAATTGCCAAATGTGCGGGCAGCGGCAACGGTTGAGTTGCGCGGACTCTAGCGGCGTGAAAGAAGGTGTACCAGCATCAAGCCGCTCGCCATCCGAGGTACAGATGGCCACGCTGCCACGGAGCTCCGGCCCTCGCTGCCGCCTAGCCCATGGCGCCTAGGGTGTGATCACAAATGTCTCGCAGTCCATATCGAGGACATCCAACGTGGCGTCGTAGTAGACGATGTCGTGACCGCCGCCGCAGTCGACCGTGTCAACTTGGCCGTCCGCCACGTGGATTGCGTCATTGCCCAGCCCGCCACTGACCCAGTCGGATCCGTGGCCGCCTCCGAGCAAGTCACTGCCCGAGTTGCCGAAGATGGTGTCGTCCCCGCTGTGACCTCTGACGTGGTCGTGGCGAGGACCGCCGTACAGTAGGTCGTCTCCCCGCCGGCCATTGACGAAGTCTTTTCCGCCTCGCCCGCTGATGATGTCGGGCCCGGGCGTGCCGATCAGCTTGTCGGAGGCATCGGTCCCGATGATCTCCGCCGCCAGGACGGGCGCCGCCACCAGGGCAATACCAAGCGTCAGTAGAGCGATTGAGACTACGCGGCGCATTCGGCCATCCCCTCCCAGCTCGTGACCCAGCGCCAAGTGTAGGCCGGCGGCGCCCGCCCACAGTGCTTGCGGAGGTCTAGGCCGGACGCCAACTACATCGACAGGAAGGGCTTGAACAGGCGGACGGGACTGTCTGCCAGCTTCTCCTCGAGCTCCGGGCTCGCACTACCGAGGACCTCGCCTTCGACGGAGGCCGTCGCCAGGACTGCATCGCTGACCTCGGCCATGTGCTCGCCATGCTCGATGAGAGCCTGGGAGTCGCGATACCGCTCGATCACGATGGCCTCCGACTCATCGTCGTTGAAGTAGACGTCGTACTGCAGCGTTCCGGTGTCCTTCGCCTTCACGATCTCCATGGCCCGCTTGGACAGACGCTTGTACTCATCGACTTTGCCCTCGTGAAACCTGAACCGAGCGATACCCAGCAGCTCACCCATTGGTCCGACCTCCATGACTGTGCGCCAGCTTCGCAGCAGGAGCCGTGCCCGTTGCCCGCAGTGCCCACCGGATGACCGATCGGCGAAGCATCGGTAGCATGGTCGGTGGTGACTGAGACGATCGCAGCCCCCACCACCGCCAGCGAGCAGGACCTGGAGCGGTACCGCGTCGAGCTGACCGGCTACTGCTACCGCATGCTCGGCTCCGCCTTCGAGGCGGAGGACGCCGTGCAGGAGACCTTCGTGCGCGCGTGGCGCAGCCTGGACCGATTCGAAGGCCGCTCAAGCCTGCGCTCCTGGCTGTACCGCATCGCCACCAACGTCTGCCTCTCGATGCTGGGCGCCAGCCAGCGGCGCGCCCGACCCATGGACCTGCAGGAACCGTCGTCCGCGGACCAACCGCTGCCGCCGCCGCTGGTCGAGAGCGCGTGGGTCGAGCCGGTGCCCGATGCTCGGGTGCTGCCGGCCGCCGGCGACCCGGCCGAGATCGCCGTGGCCCGCGAGTCGGTGAAGCTCGCCTTCGTGGCCGCCCTGCAGCACCTGCCGCCGCGCCAGCGAGCGGTGCTGATCCTGCGCGAGGTGCTGCGCTGGCACGCCGACGAGGTGGCGGAGCTGCTCGACACCACGGTCGCATCGGTCAACAGCGCGCTGCAGCGCGCGCGGACCACCCTGGCATCCGACAAGGTGCGGACCGCCGACGAGCATGACCCGATGGACCCTCAGCACGTCGCCCTTTTGGCGCGCTACGTGGATGCCTTCGAGCGCTACGACATGGACGCCCTGACCTCGCTATTGCGCGAGGATGCCGCCTGGAACATGCCGCCCTACGCCATGTGGCTCCAGACGCACCAGGACATGGTCGACTGGTGCCTGGGGCCGGGCATCGGCTGCCGGGGTTCGCGCCTCGTTCCCATCCGGGCCAACGGCACGCTGGCGTACGGGCAGTACAAGCCCGATCCGGCCGGCGGCCTGGCGCCCTGGTCGGTGCAGGTGCTCGAGCTGTCAGGCGATCGGATCAGCGGGATCACCTTCTTCCTGGACACCGAGCGGCTCTTCCCGCTGTTCGGGCTGCCGGACCACCTCGACCCGGAGCCCGGGCAGGCCGTCCAAACCTGACAGGGCCAACAGCTCCGCCAGCCCCTCCGGCGGATTCACGATCCGCAGGCTGCAGCCACCACGTCGCGCGGCCAGCAGCAGCCGCGCCACCAGCCCGACCACGCCGATGTCGATCCGACGCAGGAAGGCCAGGTCGCACTCGATGCCGTCCAGCGCAGTGCCTCCCCAGGGCGGGATGTCATGGCCCAGACCCGGCCGCCCCCGAAAACTCATCGGCTGATGGACCGATGAGATGCGGTCTCGGGCGCGGTCCGTTAGGGTGAAAGCTCCCCAACGGAGAACCGCATCGTGTCGTTGACCCCGTCCATGACCAGCATCGTCACCGAGCTGCGTGACCGCGTACGCGGCCGCGTGATCGGCCCGGAAGACCCCGACTACGACCAGGCGCGCACCGTCACGGTGGGTGGCATCGACCGCCATCCGGCGGCGATCGCGCGCGTCGCCGACACCGACGACGTGGCAGCGGTCATCGCCATGGCACAGGAGACCGGCCTGGAGCTGGCGGTCCGCTGCGGCGGCCACTCGGGCGCCGGCCACAGCGTGACCGAGGGCGGCATCGTGCTCGACCTGCACGACCTCAAGGCCACCGACTTCGACCTCGAGGCGGGGACCGTCTGGGCGCAGAGTGGCCTGACCGCCGGCGAGCTGACCAGCGCGGCCGCCGAACGCGGCGTGGCCGTCGGCTTCGGAGACACCGGCTCGGTGGGGATCGGCGGGATCACGCTGGGCGGGGGCATCGGCTACCTCGTGCGCAAGCTGGGCCTGACCATCGACTCGCTGCTCGGCGCCGAGGTCGTCACGGCCGACGGGCAGGTGCTCCAGGTCGACGCTGACAGCCACCCGGACCTGTTCTGGGCGCTCCGCGGCGGTGGCGGCAACTTCGGGGTGGCGACCCGCTTCCGGTACCGGCTGCATCCAATGCCCAGCTTTGTGGGCGGCATGCTGCTGCTGCCGGCGACCGCCGAGACGGTGGCTGGCTTCATCGCGGCAGCGGAGGCGGCGCCGGAGGAGCTGTCGACCATCGCCAACGTGATGCCGACTCCGCCCATGCCGTTCGTGCCCGAGGAATGGCACGGCAAGCTGGCGATCATGGGCATGCTCGCCTACGCGGGCGATGCCGAGGCCGGTGAGCGCGCGATCGCGCCCTTCCGGGACCTGGCCGAGCCGATCGCCGACATGGTGAAGCCGATGCCCTACCCCGAGATGTACCCGCCGGAGGAGGAGGAGTACCACCCGCTGGCGGTGGCCAACACGCTGTTCGTGGATCGCATCGACCTGCCGGTGGCGGAGACGATCATGCGCTGGCTGAACGACTCCGATGCCGCCATGCGCGTGGCGCAGCTGCGCGTCCTGGGCGGGCAGATGGCGCGCGTGCCGGCCGATGCCACGGCCTTCGCCCATCGGTCCCGTCGCATCCTGATCAACGTGGCGGCCTTCTACGAGGGCCCGGACGACAGGCCGATGCGCCAGGCCTGGGTCGATGGCTTCGCCGATGCGCTGCGCGGTGACAACCACGACGCGTACGTCAACTTCCTGGTGGACGAGGGCGAGGCGCGCGTCCATGACGCGTACCCGGCCGCGACCTGGGAGCGGCTCTCCCGCGTCAAGGCCAAGTACGACCCCGGCAACCTGTTCCGGCTGAACCAGAACGTCCCGCCCGCGGCTTAGGCCGGAGCGGCTTCCAGCACGAAGAGGGGCAGCGTGCGGCTCGTCCGCCGCTGGTAGGTGGCGTACAGCGGGAAGGCCTCGCACACGAGCCGCCAGAGGCGATCGCGCTCCTGGCCGGTCGCCTCGCGTGCCATCACCGGGCGACGCGTCTTCCCGTCCTGGATCGCGGCGGCCGGCGTGGCGCGCAGGTTGAGTGCCCAGGCCGGGTGGCGGGCGCGTCCGCCAGCCGAGCCGACGACGACCAGGTCCTCCCCGTCCGGCCAGGCGTAGAGGGTCACCTGCCGCGTCCTGCCCGATCGCCGGCCGGTGGTCTGCAGGCCGATCTGGCGCCGGCCCCCGGATCGCTGCATGGTCGCCATGCTCCCGGCGACCTGGCGGACTGTCAACCGCGCTCCGTGGGCGGCGCGGAGAGCGCGGACGCGGGAGCCGTCTCGCGCCGCCGCCGTCGCATGCGAACACGCTCAAAGGCCCGTGGCAGGACCACCAGGTTCCAGCCGTCCTCGGTGGCGGCGCTCGGCGCGATGACGCCGTCGACCCCCAGCGCGGCGGCGGCGCGGGCGACGCGTCGCGCGTCGCGATTCGGGACGTCCGGCGACCACGGACCGATCAGGCCGGCCACGCCGACGCGCAGCGCTCGCCGGGTCGCCGCCTTCCGCAGGTCCAGCACGGTGAGATTGACCTCGAGCTCGCATACCCAGCGCGGGTCGTCATCCGGCTGCCGAGGCGCGTCGCTGGCGTTGGCCCACTCGGCCCACATGGTGGTGCGGTCCAGTGCCGCGTACAGCGGCCACGGGTCGCCCGCAGCGTGATAGCGGCCAGGGTGCGGCGCCGGCTGCTCGGGCGGCAGGCAGCCGGGGACGCGGATCGCGGTCTGCCGCCAGGCGCGGCCGCGGAAGCGGCTGACCGGCGCGAGGGTGCGAGCCGTCAGGTCGGGTCCCCGGCCGCATAGGCGAGCGCGGCGCCGCGCACGCGGTCGAACTCGCCGGCGGCCAGCAGCTCCACCGGCCGTCGCCAGCCAAGATGCGCGCTGCGGCCGGTGAGCCAGGCCTGGCGCGCCCGTGGGGCCATCTGCGCGCCCAGGATCTCCAGGACCGCCACGAGGTCATCCAGCCGCAGCCGGTACTCGGTGCGGCGCGGCCCCATGCCCGCTCGCCAGCGCTCGACCGTGCGTGGACTGGCCCCGGTCGCCTCCGACACGACTCGTGCCGGTAGCCGCAGCGCAGCCGTCGAGTTCATCGCCATGCGTGGATGCTATCGCCGGTGCAAGTGTCGGTCAAACTGTCGGTGCCAGTCCTCGGAGCCAGCGTAGCAGCAGCACCTCGTAGTCGGGCGAGATGGGCGCCGCCTCCTCGCCCTCCGCTCCTCGCGCCAGGGTGGGGAGATGGCCGGTGCCCGGCAGGCGGACGGCGGTCAGCAGCTGCGGGCGATCGCGGTACGCGTCGCGCCAGACGCGCTGGCTGTCCTCGATGGGTGTCCAGCGGTCGTGGTCGCCGTGGATCAGCAGCACCGGCACCTCCAGCCGGGCCAGCACCGGCGCCACGTCGTAGTCCATCTCGAGGCGCCACTTGCCATCGGCGCGGAGGTCGTCGTCATCGCCGGTGTCGGCGGGGAGGGGCGGGATGAAGGCCGCCTCGAACCACGGCTCGTGCTCGACGGCGCGGACCCGAGCAGCCGCCTGGTCGCGCCCGATCTCGCCCCGGATCGCCGCATCGACCGCATCGCGCGCGGCCAGGGCCTGCTCGACCGCCGTCTCAGGGAAGCCGGCGCCGCGCAGCGACGTGGCCGTGGCGTAGCGCATCTGCTGGGCCGGTGTCACGGCGCAGGCGCCGACCAGCACCATGAAGGCCACCGCGCTCGAGCGCGACGCGGCCTCGGGTCCGATCCAGCCACCCTGGCTGTGGCCGAACACCCCGATCAGCCGCCCATCGATGTCGGCGGTCGCTGCCAGCATGGCCACCGCCGCCAGCGCATCGGCCGCGAGCAGCCGGAAGTCAGCCGTCCAGAAGTCGCCATCCGAAGCGCCGCTGCCGCGGCGGTCGTAGCGGAGCACGGCAAAGCCGGCGGGCACGAGCAGCGCCTCCAGGTGCCGGAACAAGCGGTGATCACGGCTGCCGCTGCTCGACGGATGCAGCGTGACGATCGCGGGCCAGGGCCCATCGCCATCCGGCAGGCTGAGGGTTCCGCCCAGGCGGGTACCCTCGCTAGTGAAGGCCACCTCGCGGCGCTGCATGCCCGAAGTGTGCTACGAGATCGCCGCCTCCGGCGCTGCGTCGCCCTCCCCGCTGGTGGTGGATGACGCGGGTGCGGCGTCCAGCCGCCGCACGGCGCGCACGCTCGACATGCCCAGCACCAGGGCCAGCGGGATGCCGGCCAGCGCGGCGAAGACGAACAGGGCCACATCCACGCCAAAGGCATCGGCCAACGGGCCGGCCAGCGCGGCGCCGGCCGGGAAGATCAGCAGCGACACCATCCAGTCGTAGGAGCTCACCCGCGAGATGCTCTCCTCCGGGACCTGCTGCTGGAGCGTGGTGTGCCATAGCGTGTTGCAGATGGCGATCGCCACGGCCAGGCCCACCACGCCGATCCCGAGGACCGCCAGCGGCGGCGTCTGGGCCAGCAGCAGCAGGGCGGCCGGCGCCAGCAGCAGGGTGGCGAAGGTTGCCACCAGCGGACGCTCCGGCTTCCAGCGCAGCGCGACCGCGCCACCGGCCAGGCCGCCGAAGCCGAAGGCGCTCATCAGCAGTCCCCAGGCCGGGGCGCCGCCCAGGTCGCGGTCGATGACCAGCGGGCCGAGCACGAAGAAGGCGGCGAAGGCGAGGTTGCCGAACGCGAACGCAGCCAGCGAGCCGACCAGCCAGCGGCGACTGACCACCTCCCGCCACCCATCGGCCAGGTCGCCCAGGAACGACTTGTGCTCGACGGGTGGCGCGGCCGGGATGACCAGTCGCATCAGGAAGACGGCGCTGATCGCGAAGCTGGCCGCGTCGATGGCGAAGATCCAGCCGGCGCCCAGCGTCGCCACCAGGATGCCGGCCACGACCGGCCCGGCCATGTGGGCGGTGCTCTCGGAAAGGTTGAGCAGCGCGTTCCCGGACTGCAGGCGCGCCGGGCTGACGGTCTGCGGGATGAGCCCGATGATCGCCGGCCCAAAGAAGGCCGAGGCCGCGCCGCTCAGCAGCGCGCCGACCACGAAGACCCACAGCTCTCCGCTGCCGGTCAGGATGGCGACCGCCAGCCCGGCCTGGACCACGGCGCGCGTGACGTCCGCGCCGACCATCAGCAGACGGCGCGGCACCCGGTCGGCCCAGACACCGCCGACCAGCAGCAGCACGACCCGCGGCACCATGAAGGCCGCCATCACGAAGCCGAGATCGGCTGCCGACTTGCTGATGCCAAGCACGGCGAAGACGAGCGCCACGCCCGACAGCGCGTCCCCCACCGCCGAGGTGGTCCGTCCGATCCAGAGTCGCCGGAAGTTGGGCTCCACAAGGGGCCCCAATCGGTTCAGCACGCGCTTCGCCCTTTCGATTCGACGTCGAGTAGCCTAAGGTCAAACTATTTGACGTCAAACTAATCGGACGTGTCAAGGGGCAGGGGCTGAACCCTCTTCTGCCGGCAGACGGATGCTGATGCGGGTTCCCTGGCCGGCCTCGGATGCCGCGGCGATGGTTCCGCCATGGGCCTCCACCAGGGAGCGGGCGATGGGAAGGCCCAGCCCGCTGCCGCCCCGCTCGCCGGAGCGGTAGAAGCGATCGAAGATGCGAGGCAGCACCTCAGGCGCGATCCCCGGACCGGTGTCCTGCACGTCTATCTCCACGGCGTCCGGGCCGGACGCGGACGCCCGCACCCTCACCGACCCGCCGGCCGGTGTCAGCCGCACGGCGTTGTCGAGCAGGTTGCCGATCACCTGCCGCAGGCGCGACTGGTCCACCTCCAGGTTCGGCAGCCCATCGTCGAGCGAGAGTGCGAGCGTCACCGAGGCCGCGTCGGCCTTGGCTCGGAAGGCGGCCACGGATTCGGAGAGCAGGGCGCCGAGGTCGGTGGGCTCTCGATGCAGGCGCAGGACGCCGGTTTCGGAGAGCGACAGCGTGCGCAGGTCCTCCACCAGCCGCTCCAGCAGCTGCGTCTCCTCCAGGATCGGCTCCAGGTGGGCGCGGTCGGCCGGATAGAGCCCGTCCAGGATCCCCTCGACGTTGCCCTGGATCACGCTCAGCGGCGTGCGCAGCTCATGCGATACGTCGGCCAGCAGCTGGCGGCGTTCCGCCGCATCGCGCTCGAGGCGGGCGCTCATCGCGTTGAAGGCGCGCGCCAGGCGGCGCAGGTCCCGCGGCCCGGCCTCGCGCACCCGCGCACCGTAGTCCCCCGTCTCGACCCGGCTGGCGGCCGCCATCAGGTCGGCGATCGGCTCGGCCGAACCACGGACGCCACGCACGATCGCCCGCCCGACCAGGAGCAGGACCAGCAGCACCAACAGAGCGGCGATGACGGTCCCGGCCCCGCTGCCGAGCAGCGTGCCGATGGCCCACACCAGCAGCGCCGCCAGGGCGGCCAGGAGGGTGAGCACCACCACCGCGAACAGCACCGCCCGGCCGATGAAGCGCCGTCGCAGTCGGCGCCACCCCTCGGGGCCCTGCGGCGGCCACGGCTCCCCCTCCGGCCACCACGGCGGACGCTCGCCATCCGCCCAGCGGCCGCGACCTCGATGGCCGCGGCGCCCCCACCCCTCCTCAGGCATCGGCCACTCGGTAGCCGACCCCGTACACGGTGAGCAGGAACTGCGGATGGCGCGCGTCTGGCTCGACCTTGCGGCGGATGTTCTTGACGTGCGCGTCGATGGCCCGCTCATACGTCTCGAGCGCCTGTCCGTGGATCGCGTCCAGCAGCTGCGAGCGGGTGAAGACCCGTCCCGGCTGGCGGGCCATGGTGGCCAGGAGCTCGAATTCCGTGGCGGTCAGGGTCACCTTGCGTCCGGCCACCATGGTCTGCAGGCGCGGCACGTCCAGCGTCAGCTGGCCGACCGTGATCAGCTCCTCGCTCCCGTCGCGCGCATGCCGGCGCAGCACCGCGCGGACGCGCGCCACCAGCTCGCGTGGGCTGAAGGGCTTGGTCAGGTAGTCGTCCGCGCCCAGCTCCAGGCCGACGATCTTGTCCGTCTCGCCGTCGCGCGCGGTGAGCATGATCAGCGGCACGTCGGTCTCGCGGCGCAGCGCCCGCGTCACGTCCAGCCCATCCACCTCGGGCAGGCCGAGGTCCAGCACCACCAGGTCCGGTCGCTCACGGCGGGCGCGCATCAGCGCCTCGCGCCCGTCCCGGGCGGTCAGCACCTCGAATCCGCCGTGCTCGAGATAGTCGCGGACGAGCCGCACGATCTTGGGCTCGTCATCGACCACCAGGATCCGGGCCATCGGTCGCATGGTAGACGGGCGGGCGTTGCCGCCCGCCCGCATCGGCCTAGGTGCCGGAGGCCGGTTGGCCGCCGCCCGCTGAGTCGGAGTCGTGCAACCGGCGGTGCCACTCTTCGAAGTGCTCACGCGGACCGCCGGGCCCGTTCGGTCGGTGCTTGTCCCAGTCGCGGTAGCCACGGCTCCATCGGCCCCAACCGAAGGCGGCGCGCAGCAGGGCGAAGATGAGGAAGATCCCCAGGATCCAGAAGAGGATGCCGAAGATCCAGCCGGGACCCCAGCCCCAGCCCTGGCCGACGTACGGCCCCGGGTAGTAGACGACCGGTGCGCCCGATGGATCGGCGGTGACCACGCTCCCGGCAAGTCCGGCGCTGACGCCTGCGTTGTAGATGCCCGCACCGATGCCCACCAGTACGGCGATCAGGGCCAGCACCGCCAGCACCCGAATGAAAGTTCCCATGTCCGTTCACACCCTCGTCAGTCGATGGGCCGGTCCATCCGGCCGCTCGACGTCAAGGCTGGCGGCGACGTGTGCGGAAACTGTGAATGCGCTGCGGAGGCCTATAGCCGGAGGCGGTAGCGCAGCTCCTCGAAGGCGATGCCGCCCAGGTTGCGGTTGCGGGTCGCGCCGTCCAGGCGCCAGCCGGCGCGCTCGTAGATGCGTCGCGGGCGATGGTTGTCGGTCGCGGTCCAGAGCGTGACGGTCGTGAACTCGTCTTCCCGCAGCGCTTCGACGGCCGCCGACAGCAGGGCCAGGCCCGCCCCTCGCCCCCACGTCGCCGGCGCGGTGTACAAGCCGTCGAGCTCGCCGGTCTCCGGGGACGCGTCGTCGTCGGCGGAGGGCCGCACGATGGCGAACCCGACCACCACCCCGTCCAGCTCGGCCACCAGGGCGTGGGTGCGTTGCGGCGGGTCGAGCACGGCCGCGCTCCAGCGCTCCGGGAAGCCGAGCCGCGTCAGGACCTCGCTCGGGAAGATGTGTGGCCAGGCCGCCGTCCCCGCGTCGAGCTTGGCCGCGACCATGGCCTGCAGGTCGTCGCTCGCCGCCGGCCGCACCGAGATCGCCTGCTCACTCGTGACCATAGGGGGTGAATCCTCTCATGGGCGCTTTGCCGGCATTCGCCCTGCTAGGCTCGGTGAGGATGGAGCGGCTCCGCGCCCTGTGGCGCAGCTCGACCGTTGCGCTCTCCGAGCGCAACTTCAGGCTGCTATGGATCGGCCAGACCGGCTCGTTCCTGGGCGACGCACTGGTTGGCGTGGCGCTCGCCTTCGCGGTCCTGGAGCTGACCGGCTCCGCCGCCGACCTCGGCCTCGTCTTCGCCGCCTTCGCTCTGCCCCGCGTCCTGTTCACCCTCGCCGGCGGCGTGTGGTCGGACCGGCTGCCGCGGCAGCGAGTGATGGTCGCCTGCGACCTGCTGCGGGCCGCCGCCCAGGTCGTGATGTCGACTCTGCTGATCACCGGCAATGCCGAGATCTGGCAGTTGATCGCCTTCGCCGTCGTGATGGGCAGCGCCGCGGCCTTCTTCACTCCCGCCTCCATCGGCCTGATGCCGCAGATCGTGGCCCCCGGCCGGCTGCAAGAAGCGAACGCGCTGATCAGCATCTCGCAGAGCGCCACGCACGTCTTCGGGCCGCTGCTGTCCGGCCTGATCGTGGCCACCATCGGCGCCGGGTGGGCGTTCGCCATCGACGGCGCCAGCTTCCTGGTCAGCGCGGGCTTCCTGATGGCCCTGCGCGTCAAGCCGGGCGAGGCACCAGCGCGCCGCAGCTTCGTGGCGGAGCTGGCCGATGGCTGGCACGAGGTCGTGTCGCGCTCGTGGGTGCTGGCCTGCATCCTGACCTTCTCGATCTCGAACGTGTCGCTGGGAGCCTTCCAGGTGCTGGGCCCGCTGGTGGCGCAACGTGACCTGGGCGGCGCCACCGCGTGGGGCCTCGTGGCCGCCGGCGCCTCGATCGGCGGCCTCGCGGGCGGAGCGATCGCGCTGCGCTGGAAGCCGGATCGACCGCTGATCCCCGCCTTCCTGGTCATGCTGCTGGCGCAGATCGAGCTGCTGCTGCTGGTTCCGCCCTTCCCGGTGCTGATCGTGGCCATGGGGGCCTTCACCACGATCGCGGCGATCGTGATCAGCAACGCGCTGTGGGACACGATGCTGCAGCAGCACATCCCCCGCGACCGGCTCAGCCGGGTCAGCAGCTACGACTGGATGGTGTCGCTCGTCTTCCAGCCGATCGCCTTTGCCGCGGTTGGTCCCGTATCCGAGCAGATCGGGGTGCAGGAGACGCTGCTGCTGGCGACCGGCATCGGGCTGGCCGCCAACAGCCTGGTCCTGCTGGTGCCCAGCGTCCGCAACCTGCGCCGCGTCGAGGAGGCGGCGGTCGCGGAGCCGACCGGCGCCGCGGCGGCCGCCGGCGATCCCACCGAGCCACCGCTCGCCACCTCGACATGAAGCGCCAACGGCTACGGTCCTTCCGCGGCACGCCGGTGATCGGCGGCTTCCTGGCCGGCCTCGAGCAGATCATCCTTCACCGCCCGCCGCCGGCCGAGGTGGTCGAGTCGCACCAGGTCACCGACACGCTCAACGGGCTGACGGTCGACCGCCCCGAGCTCCCGGAGCGTCCCGAGCCGCCGGACCGGAGCGGCGCCAGGCTCTAGCCGCGAGGGAGGCTCTAGCCGCACGGGTTCAGTCGAACCGGGCGTCCAGTGCCGCCTCGAGCACCGGGTCCCGACCGGCGAAGTAGTCGCCCGCGCGGGTCGGCACCGCGAGGTCAGGCTCGATGCTCAGGCGCGAGTCGTCGGGCATCGACTTCTGCCAGTAGCGCACGCTGATCGCCACCCGCATCGGCACCACGTAGTCGTCCAGCTGCACCCAGGTGACGTCATCCCAGAAGTTCAGCCCGCCACCCATCGGCTCGCCCACGAAGACGGCGTCCGTCTTCTGCTCGATCTCGGTCGAGAAGTTGCTGGCCGCCGAGAAGGTGACCCGGTCGGTCAGCACCACCAGGCGCCCGGGCCGATCGATCTCGGGGTCGGTGAGGTGCGACAGCAAGTTGGCGTAGTTGTGGTTGTCACCACCCGGGTTCTGGCGCAGGTCCAGGATGATGCGCTCGTCCGGATGGGCCGCCGCCAGCTGGTCGAGCTCGTCGATGGCGGCCTGCGGGATGTCGAACACGGCCGGGTAGCGAACGTAGATCGCGCCTTCCGGCAGGCGCTCCAGCCAGATCGTCTCAGCGCGCTGCTCGGTGGCTCGCAGCCCATCGCGCGGTGGCAGCCCGGTGTAGGCCAGCCAGCCGGCCCACGCCTCGAACTCGGCCACCGGCACCGGCGTCACGCTCACGCTGCGCGTTCCGCTGCCGTCATCGATCTCCAGCGGCACGTCACCCTCGCCCACCAGCCCCAGCCCGCGCAGGACCCCCACCTTGAGCAGGTAGATCGGCCGGAAGGCCGGCACCGTGGCCGGGCCGTCGCGCGGCACCAGCGGCTCCAGGGCGGCGAGCACGTCGTCGATGGGGTGGCCGCCGATGGCCACCAGGCGCGTACCCGCCAGATCCAAGTACTCGTCCATGGCGGAGGTGATGAACACGCCATCCTCGAACTCGTAGACGCGCAGCGGCAGGACCGGTTCGTCGCGCCCCTCGGCCAGGAAGGCGAACTGGTGCCCGTCGCGCTCCACCGACAGGCGTGACCACAGGCGCATGAGCTCCACCATCGCCTGGTCGGCGGTCAGGTTCGACAGCGATTGCTGCAGCTCCTCGAGCGCTGCTGCGAACGTGCCTCGGTCAATGGCATGGAACGGCTCAGGATGGATCGCCTCCAGCTGCTCCAGGGCGCGATCGAGCTCTGCCTGGGCGGCCGCCACGCTGCCGGAGGCGGTGGCGGATGCCGCTCCGCTCGAGCCTGAGCCGGAACCCGTGGCCGTTGAACCGCCACAGGCCGAGACGGCAAAGGCCAGGGCCAGGCCGGCGGCCAGCCAACGACGCGCAACTCGGGAGTGGGACGTCACGATCCACATACTACCAACTGGTAGTATCCGCTCCGGGCGCGATCGGTTCAGTCGCCGACGCGGTGATCAGCCCGTCCGGGCGCGGGCGTCGCTGGTCAGCCGCGCCAGGCCGTCCGCCGCGGCGGCCTCGATCTGGGCCAGCGCGGCCTTGATCCCCGGCTCGTCCGCGATGCCCTCCATGAAGCGGCGGTAGGCCTGCTCGAAGGCCTGGTTGGCGCGCCGATGGGCGCGGCGCCCGGACACGGTCAGGGTCAGGACCCGGGAGCGGCTGTCCCGTGGGTTGGTCCGCTCTTCCAGGTGGCCACGCTCGCGCACGGCGCGGATGTAGTGCGACAGCGTGGTGGGCGGCATCCCGACCAGGGTCGCGATCTCGGTGGGGCTGATCGGCTCGAACTCGAACAGCGCGCTGTAGACCGCGTACTCGTCCGGCTTCAGGCCGGCGCCCTCCATGGCGGACGTCAGCAGCGACCGGACCCGCTGGTTGGCGGCGAACAGGTCGAACAGGAGGGACGAGCGCTGGCGTCGGTCGGCCACGTCCGGATGATACGTCGCGCTTCGCGCTCCGCCGCTGCTACCCTTCCGCCGTGCCCGAACCCACCGAAGCGCTGAGCGCTCGCGATGCCGCCACCGCCGCGCAGCTGCGCGAGCGATTCGCCTTCCTGTCGGAGATCGTGGCCGACATGGAGCGGCGCGTGCCGTACGCGGCGGCCATGATGCGGACCCGCAGCGGCCTGCAGCTCAACCTGCGCGACGCCGAGCAGACCGTCGAGCGGCAGGATCCGCAGGAAGGGATCGTGCTGACCGCCTCCAACGGCTACGGCCTGGAGGAGTCCGCCACCGACGAGACCGATTCAGCCGCCGTTCGGCGCCTGGCGGACGCGCTGGTCGAGCGGGCGTTGGCCTATCGGCCGACGGACGGCCAGCCTCGCCTGGAGATCGCGGGAGACGGCGCCGTGTCGGGTGACTTCGCGACCCCGATGGAACAGGACCCGGCCAGCCTGCCACTGGCCGACAAGGTTGCCCGCTTCGATGCGCTGCGCCGCGCGCTGCGTGACAAGGACCAGCGCACCGTGCAGGCCATCTGCCAGTACACCGAACAGGAGGTGCAGCAGGTCTTCGCGCATCGCGGAGGCCTGAGCACGCAGCAGATCCGGCGCACCATCGTGGCGCTGATCCCGTTCCTGTCCGACGGCACCCGCCAGGAGTATTCGTACCTGGCGCGCACCGGCACCGGCGGGCTGGAGGTCATCGAGATGCCGGACGAGGCGCTGGCCGCGGTGTCGGAGGAGGCCGCCGGCATGCTCAGCTCCGTGCCGATGCCGGCGGGCACCTATGACGTGGTCACGGATCCGGTGACCACGGGGGTCATCGCCCACGAGGCCTTCGGTCACGGAGTCGAGACCGACATGTTCCTGAAGGAGCGCGCGCGGGCAGCAGACTTTATCGGCAAGCGCGTCGGCTCCGACCTGGTGAACATCGTCGACGACCCGACCATGTCCGGCGCCTACGGCAGCTACTTCGTGGACGACGAGGGGGAGGCGGCCAGCCGGACCCAGATCATCAGCGACGGGGTGCTGCGCAGCGGCCTCACCGACCTGTACTCGGCCAGCCGGCTGGGCATCCCCCGCACCGCCAACGGGCGTCGCGAGAGCGTGCACCGCAAGGCCTACGCGCGCATGTCGAACACCTTCTTCACCCCGGGCAGCAGCACGCGGGATGAGCTGCTGGAGAGCCTGGAGGACGGCGTCCTGCTGCGGCAGACGCTGAACGGGATGGAGGATCCGAAGGGCTGGGGCATCCAGATCTGGGCGCTGTTCGCGGTCGAGTACCGCCACGGCAAGCCCACCGGCCGCATCTTCTCGCCGGTCGCCATCACTGGCTATGTGCCCGATGTGCTGGCCGACGTCTCGATGGTCTCCAACGACTTCGAGCTCACCGGCGGGGCCTGCGGGAAGGGCTGGAAGGAGATCGTGCCGGTCACCTCCGGCGGCCCCTACCTCCGCACCCGGTGCCGACTGGCCTGAGCATGGACCAGCGGCTGACCGATGCCCTCGAGCGCCACCCGGCGGTGCACGACTGGACGGCACGGCGCCAGCTCGGTCGTGGCGTGCAGGTCTACCTGGTCGGCAACCAGGTCGAGAACGTGCGCCAGATCGAGCGCGAGGCGTACCAGGTCGAGCTCTTCAACGACCACCAGGCCGATGGCGAGCCCAGCCGCGGTGCCGCCACGGTCCCCGTCTCTCGCGCCGACCTCGAGCGCCTGCCGGAAGTGCTGGAGACGGCCACGGCCATGGCCAGCCTGGTCAACAACCCGCCCTGGTCGCTGCCGGAGCCGCACGACCTGCCGGAGGTCGAGCTGGCCGACGCTTCCCTGACAAGTGTCGACGCATCCCTGGCGGCGGCCCGCGAGGCCGCCGATCGCATCCGCTCGCTGGCGGCCAACGAGGCGTCCAACGACGTCCGGCTGTCCGCCGCCGAGCTGTTCGTGACGACCATCGAGGAGGAGCTGCGCAACAGTCGTGGCCTGGTCGGAAGGTCGGTGGCCACCCACCTGCTGTTGGAGATCACCCTGCTCGCGCGTCACGGCGACGAGGAGGCCGAGTACTTCCGCCAGGCCGAGGCGCGGCGCATGGCCGACCTGCGCCTCGAC
>DATBME010000021.1:0-26077 GCA_036555005.1 Candidatus Limnocylindria bacterium
ATCGGTTCCGAGGCCGGCATAGCGTGCGGCCTGGTCGCCGTGGTCGATGGGCGGGAACGGCTCGGATGGCCCGACCTGGCGGATCATGCGGGCGCGGACCATCCAGTCGGTCTCCTCGACATACGCCAGGTGGCAGGCCACCTGGTGCGCACTCCATTCCCCAGCTGCCGGCGTCGCGGCCAGCCACTCCGTCGGCAGGCCGGCCACCAGCGCCCGCAGGACCGATGGCGTGCGGCTCAGCGCATGGCGCGCCTGGTCGAGGTCGAAGGTCATGGCCGATCGAGCATAGCGCAGGCGCTCAGCCGGCCTTCACCTCGTTCCAGAGCTCGTCCTTGGCTTCGGGCGACAGCTCGGCCAGCGTTTGGCCGCGCGCGGCAGCCAGGGCCTCGACCCGCTCGTAGCGGCCGATCCAGCGGCGGTTGGCGGAGCGCAGCGCCTCCTCCGGATCGAGCTTCAGCCAGCGGGCCAGGTTGACGATCGCGAACAGCACGTCACCCAGCTCGTGCAGGCGGGCATCGCGGGCCTCGTTCCCGTCACCCGCCGGCGCGGTGTGCAGCTCGTCCAGCTCCTCGGCCACCTTCTCCCAGACGCCCTCGACCGCGGGCCAGTCCCAGCCCATGGAGCTGGCCCGCTCCTGGATCTCGCGGCTGGCCGGCAGGGCGGGCAGGGCGCGGGCGATGCCGGCGAACGGGGACGGGCCGGCGCCGGCGTCCCGCCGCTCCTCGGCCTTGATCGCCTCCCAGTTGCGCAGCACCTCGGCCGCATCGGCCACCTCGAGGTCGCCGAACACGTGCGGATGGCGGCGCACGATCTTGGCGCCCAGGGTCCGATACACATCGGTGAGGTCGAAGGCCCCTTCCTCGGCCGCCAGCTGGGCGTGCAGGATCACCTGCAGGAAGAGGTCGCCCAGCTCCTCCGCCAGGTCCGACGGCGAGCCCTGCTCGATGGCATCCACCATCTCGTAGGCCTCCTCCAGCACGAACGGGCGCAGGCTGGCGTGCGTCTGGCGCCGATCCCACGGGCAGCCGTCCGACGCTCGCAGACGGGCCGAGATGGCGGCCATGCCATGCGGGCTGGCCAGGTTGTCGAGTGGCGCCAGGGCGGGCACCAGCCAGTCGGCGGTGGCCAGATCTGCGTCGGTCAGATCATCCAGCCGTCGCGCTGCGCCCGTCGGCAGCGGCCGCAGCGGATGGCCGGCCGGATAGAGGGCGCGCAGCAGGTCCAGCGACGAGCGGCGCGCATGTCGCCCGGGCAGGATGGCGGCCTCGGCGTCGGCGGCAGCCGCATCCGGCGCGGCGGCCAGCACGATCAGGGGCAGCGACGGGTCGAATGCGACCGTGGCGAGCCGGTCGGCGGCCGCCGCCTGGACTCCGTCAGCGGGATCGATGCCGGCCGCGGCCAGGAGCGCGTCGAGCGGGCGACCGGCCACGCCAGCGCTATCCGGCGACGCCGGTGCTCGAGGAGTTGAACTCCGACTCGACCCAGACCCCCGCCTCGTCGCGGAGCTCGTCCAGCCAGCGGCTGAAGCCATTCGATCCCACCTGGTCGCGCTCGTCTGGCGGCACGTAGCGGCGCTCGGAGGTGTCCAGCAGCCGGTAGATGTAGATGCCGGAGGGGGTCACCACCGGGTCTGAAACCTCGCCCGGCTCGGTCATGCCGAAGATCGCGTCCTCGCGGGCGGCGTCGTACTGGTATCGCATGATCCAACCCAGCTCGCCACCCTCCTTGGCGCTGCTGGCGTCCTCGCTCTGCGCCTCGGCGACCTCGGCGAACGCGTCGGGATCCGCCTGCAGCTCGGCAGCGAGCCGATCGGCCTGCTCCAGCGCGCTCGCACGCCGCTCGGTGACCTGGATGATGTGGTAGCCGAACTCGGTGCGGACCAGCGGGCTGATCTCGCCGATGCGCAGGTCATTGGCGGCGGTCGCGAACTTCGGCACGAACTGCTGCGCCATGGCGATCGGGTCGTACCATCCCAGGTAGCCGCCGCGGGTGGCGCTGCCCGGATCATCGCTCTGTGCTGCCAGCTCCCACCACTGGTCGTCCTTCTGTGCCTCGGCCTCCCGGCGGAGCTGCTGCGCCTCCAGCCGCGCGGCCCGCCACTGGGCCGGCGTCGCCTCCGACTGGTCCTGCGCGCCCGGCAGCGGCTGGACCAGCAGGTGGCGGAGGCGCAGCTTGGGCACCGGCTGGCCCTGATCGGCGTTCAGGAAGATCTGGGCCACCTCGCGCTGTGGCTGGTAACGGGTCACCACGTTGTCGCGGAAGTACTGCTGGAACTCGCCGCGCAGCAGCTCCTGGCGGACGTACTCGCGGAACTCCTCGTCGGTGACGCCTGCCTCAGACAGGAATTCGTCGAGCACGGCGTCGCGGCCGGCGGCCTCGCGGTCATCGACTCGGACGAGGTACCAGCCGGTGTCATTCTTGATCGGGCCGACAACCTCGCCAACCTGCGCATCCGCGGCCGCCCTGAAGAACTCGCCGTACTGCCCGTCCGTGCGTTCCACCCAGCCCAGCAGGCCCTGCAGCGCCTTGGACGGATCGTCGCTGCGCTGCTCGGCCAGCGTCCCGAAGTCCGCGCCGCCGTCCAGCTCGTCCTTGATGGCGTCGATCTCGGCCTTGGCATCGGCCCATTGCTCGTCGGTCGGCTCGTCGTCGGCCGCCGCGTCCTCGTCCTGCTCGGGGGTGGCCATGATCAGCGACAGCTGCTGCCGCACGGGGTTCAGCCGCCGCCGGTCGATCTCGGCCTGGATCTCCTCATCGGTGGGCCCCACGTCCAGGGTCGCGGCGCGGTGATCGAGCAGCAGGCCGGTGAGCAGCGAGTCGGAGCCGACGCGCGGGACGTTGTCCAGGGTGCTGCCGACGGTCTGCAGCTGCTGCTGCACGATCTGGTCGCGCATGCCGCCGGCGTGCTCCTGCAGGTCGATGGCGGTGGCCTGCAGCTCGGAGGCGACCATCTGGATGCGCTCAAGGATGTCGCCGCGCTCGACCGGCTGGCCGTCGACCAGCGCCGCCTGCCGCAGGTTGCTCTGGTAGAAGCTGCTCCAGGCGGCCGCGGCGAAGATCCCCACCGCCACGGCGATGGCCAGCGCGAAGCCGGCCACGATCAGCTGCTGGGTGCGCAGCTCGTCCTGCCAGCGAGGACGGTGCTTTCGGTCCAGGACCGGTCTGTTGCGGAACGACATCTCTTGCTCGGGGGCCTCGAACGCACGCGGAATCAGGGACGGAGACGGCTGGGCGAGCCGAATCCTAGCCGATGGGCCCGAAGGGTGCCAGCGACCTCGTCTCAGCCGCGGCCCAGCGCCTCCGCGATCGCCCCGATCCGCAGCCGGACCACCATCAGCAGCGCCTCCAGCACGATGGCGCGGCTCATCTTCGAGTGGCCGGCCACCCGCTCGCGGAAGATGATCGGCACCTGCACGATCTTGGCGCCGCGGCGGTGCGCCCACCAGGTCATCTCGACCTGGAAGCCGTACCCGCTGGCGTCGGCGTCGCGCAGCCGGATCGCCTCCAGCAGCTCGCGGCGCCAGGCCTTGAAGCCGCCGGTCAGGTCGCGGTACGGGAGCAGCAGGACGGTGCGCGCGAAGATCGTGCCGGCTCGGCTGATCAGCCGACGATGGAGCGGCCAGCCGACCGTGCCGCCGCCCCGGATGTAGCGGGTGCCGAGCGTCAGGTCGGCGTCGCGCATCAGCGGCCGCAGCAGGCGCGGCAGGTCCGCGGGGTCGTGGCTGAAGTCGGCATCCATCTGCACCGCGGCGCGCATGCCAGGCTGTCCCAGCACCCACCGGAAGCCGTGCCGGTAGGCGGCGCCCAGGCCCTGCTTGGCCTGGCGATGCAGCACCTGCACCCGTGGCTGGCGCGCGGAGATCGTGTCGGCCAGCTGACCGGTGCCATCCGGCGAGCTGTCGTCGACGATCAGCAGCTCGGCTTCGGGCAGGCTGGCCAGGATCGCCTCGCTGATGCCCTCCAGGTTGTCGCGCTCGTTGTAGGTGGGCAGCACCACCCATACCCCGCGCCCCGCCGCCAACCCGACCTGCGCCTGAGCATCCTCGGCCTCCGCCGCGGGGTGCTCGGTCATCGGTCCACGGCTGCCGGCTCGGCAGCCAGCAGCTCACGCAGGCGCGGCATGGCTGCCTGCACGGCGCGGCCGCGATGCGAGATGCGATCCTTCTCTGCGTCCGGCAGCTCGGCCGTGGTCCGGCCGCTCGGCAGCACGAAGACCGGGTCGTAGCCAAAGCCGCCGGTGCCCCGGCGCTCATCGGCCAGGCGCCCCTCCATGGTGCCGCTGAAGGTCTCCAGCCGCGGGGCGCCGCCGGAGACATCGGGGATGGCCAGCACCAGCAGGCAGACCATGCGGGCGGCGCGCCGTGGGGAGTCGCCCACCGCCTCCAGCAGCCGGGCGACCCGATCGGCCACGTCCGGCCCGCCGTAGCGCGCGGTGGCCACGCCGGGGCCCCAGTCCAGCGCCTCCACCTCGATCCCCGAGTCGTCGGCCAGGGTCAGCAGCCCCGACACGCGGCAGTAGGCATCGGCCTTGGCCGCGGCGTTCTGGGCATAGGTGCCATGCGGCTCCGGCACGTCGAGGTCGATACCGACCTGCCCTGGGAACACGAGCCGGCCGGGAATGCCGGCCAGCAGCCGCCCGAACTCGCGTTGCTTGCCGGCATTGGTGGTGCCGAGCAGCAGGTAGCTCACTCGGCGGCGGGCGAGTCGATGGCGGTGCGCTGCAGCGCGAACAGCTGCCTGATGCCGGCGGCCGCCAGGTCGACCATCTGGGTCATCTGGGCGCGGTCGAAGGCCTTGTGCTCGGCCGTGCCCTGCACCTCGACGAAGCGCTCGTCATCGGTCATGACCACGTTGAAGTCGACGTCCGCAGTCGAATCCTCCGCATAGTCGAGGTCGAGCAGCACGCCTCCGCCGCTCATGCCGACGCTGACCGCCGCCACCTGCCCGGTCAGCAGGTGCGCCATGCCGTAGGTCGTAAGCGCGCGGGCCAGGGCGACGTACGCGCCGGTGATGCTGGCCGTGCGCGTTCCGCCATCGGCCTGGATCACGTCGCAGTCGACGGTGATGGTCCGCTCTCCCAGCTTGGACAGGTCCACCACGCCGCGCAGCGCGCGGCCGATCAGGCGCTGGATCTCGTGCGTGCGGCCGCCGATGCGACCGGCCTGCGCCTCGCGCTGGCTGCGCTGGGTGCCGGCGCGCGGCAGCATGCTGTACTCGGCCGTCACCCAGCCCTGGCCCTTGCCCCGCAGCCAGCCGGGCACTCGATCCTCGATGGTGACCGCGCAGATGACACGCGTGTCGCCGACGCGGATCAGGACCGATCCCTCGGCGAACTTCAGGTAGTCGGCCACGATCTTGACGGGCCGCAGCTGGTTGGGCGCGCGTCCGTCAGGTCGGCGAGCGGCGGCGATCGACATCGCCGCCGATTCTACGATGGCCGCCCGCTCGGCACGGCGGCCGCCGCGACCGCGGGGCGACGGAGTCAGGCTGGATCGACGGCAGGCGTGTCGCGGACCCAGTAGCCGTCGAGCGGGCCGGCGCTCAGCAGGTAGTAGCGCCGGCCGTTGACCACGGCGAAGGCCGACGCCCGGACGGCCTGGCGCTCGTCGAAGGTGTGGCTCCGCGACGCCGTGACGCGGCCCAGCCAGTCGAACCGCGTTCCCATGTGTCGGCCCGGCTGCAGGGCGACCCGGTGGCCCGGCGAGAGTCGCTTCTTCTCGGTCACGCCCCGCACGAAGGTGTCGGTCGTCTCGTGCACCCAGTAGCCGACCAGCGCACCCGAGCTCACCTTGAGCCAGGCCTTGCCGTTCGCCCGAGCCCGGCCGCTGGCATCCACGCGGGTGGTCGAGGACAGCTTGACCGACTTCTGCGCCCGTACGGCGCCCGATCGGCCAAGACGGTAGGCGGTCACGCGCCGGTCCCTGAGCACGAGCTCCCGATTCGGCCGGTAGCGGTCGTCCGGGTAGAGGAGGCCGTCCGGCCCGGAAGCGATGGTATCTCCGCAGAGCGTGACGAACACCATCACCGAGTAGTGGCCGCCGTCAGCGGCCGTGTCCCACGCCGCGCCGGCCGCGTTGTAGGCCGCGCCCATCATCACCTCGCGGTGCGGCGGCGAGTTCCACCACTGCTGCACGGTGCGGTCGTCGTCATAGTCCGGATAGCCGCGTTCCCAGGCGATGATCTCGCCCATGCCGCTCCAGCACACGCCGGCGCCATTCAGGCGCTGCACCACGTAGGCCACGTCGTGCTCCAGGGCATCCTCCTGGACCATCCGGGCGGCACGGCGCGTGGCGATGTCGTCCAGCAGGGCGGTCCCCACGACCCGGGCCAGGTCTGAACCCTGGCGACGGGCGTTCGCCGCCTGGCGCAGTCCGTCGCCGCCGGCGGCCCGCACCGGCGCGGCCACGGCGAGGATCAGCATTGCGATCAGCAACGCGGCAAGCCCAAGTACGAAGGCGCGAGCCATCGGCGTCGGGACGGCGGTCACGGCGACCGGGCGTCGGGGCATGCGGTCGGTCCTCAGCGGGCGGTGTCTGTCGATGGGCGGGACCGTAGCCAGCCAGGCAGCACGAGGCCATGGCCCGATCGGCTAGGTACCAGCGCCGCCGTGGTCAGGGTCGAAGTGGGACCCAGGCGCCTCAGAGGTGCAGGCGCGTGGCGCTCGACTCGGGCAGCCACGTCCCGGCCAGGGCGCCGCTGCCGACCAGGAAGTGAGCCCGCCCGTTCACGATCTTCCAGGCGGTGACGGTGACCGCGCGCGGCCTCCCGTAATGCACCGCCTGCGAGCTGGTGACGCCGCCCTGCGGGCTGTATCGATAGCCGGTGTGCGTGCCAGCCGCCAGGTCGATGCGGGGCGCGGCGGGCAGCTCCAGGCGCCCGATCGATCCGGGCTTGAAGGCGAACGACGACTCGGCCAGCCAGTAGTGGTTGAGCCGGCCGCCGGCCACGCGCCACTGCGGCTGGCCGTTGATGATCGCCCGGGCATCGGCCAGGACCGAGAGCGTTCGCGTCACGACCAGCGAGCGCGTGGCGCGCACGTGACCGTCCGCGGCGAACCGGCGCCCGATGTGCAGCGCCTTGCGCAGCCGCAGGGTCACGCTTGCCGGATGGTTGGTGCGCTCGACGATGCCGTGCAGGTGGGCGCGCGTCGACTCGCGCAGCCAGCGTCCGGCCAGCGGACCGGTCTCGACCAGCAGCCAGCGACCGGGCAGGTTGGGGATGATGGCCCGCTGGCCGGCGCGGAATGAGCGGGCGTGGGCCAGCCTGATGCGGTCGAGCCGCCGCAGGTCGCCGTCCTGGGCGATCCCGAAGCCGAGCTGCGGGCCAGGCGCCAGGCTGCCGCGACGCGCTGGTTCGAAAACGGCGCCCGGCGCCGTGGTGAAGCCCCAGCCCACGGGGATGACCCGATTCCCGGCCTGATCGCGCAGCTGGTCGGCGAGCCAGATCCGGACCGGGACGCCGGCGGGCAGCGGGGCGTTCGGCGTGACGCTGGCACTCCGACGGTCAGCCGCCGCCCTGACGGCCGCGGCCACCCGGACGCCGCCCACCCGCAATTGGACGGTGGCCGCCGACAGGCCGCTGATCGGCTCCGAGAACGTCAGCCGCGCGCCGCTCTTGGCCGGCACCATCTCCGCGCCGCGGCGCGGGGTGCCGGTTGCCTTGGGGGCGACCAGGTCGGCGACGATGCCCCATCGATTCAGGGCGGCGGTGCTGAAGCCGGCTGACGGGCCGGCATGGTCGCGGCCCGCGCCATCGGTCGCCGTCAGGCGCAGCAGGTACTTGCCTGCCGGCGCCCAGGCGCCGCCGGTGAGACGGCCGTTCCAGGTGGCCGTATTGGCGCCGGCCGGCTGTGCGCCCAGTGCCAGGCTGCGGACCACCGTCCCGTCCTCGTCCAGGACGTCCAGCGCCACCGCGGTCGCGGCTGACTTGAGGGTGTACTCGACCTGCGCGCCGTCGCGCACCCCGTCGCCATTCGGGCTGAACCGCGCGGTCGCGCCGGTCTGCGTGACGAACGGCGCCAGCCGAGTGACGGTCGGCGCCTGGCGCGGGCCCATGAGCGGCGTGCCCGACTGGGTGGCGCACATCCAGGCGATGAGCGGGAACGCGGCGCTCGGCCATTCGGCGAATCCGTACTGCACCCGGAACCAGCGGCATCCATCGGCGCGGATCGGGCCTTCCAGCACCTTGACAACGTCGCCGGCCGTGGCATTGGCCACGATGCCGAACCCCGTGCCCGGGCCGGAACGCACGTTGAGCGTGGCGGCCGTCACGCGCGCGAAGGCTCCCGGCTTCACGCTGGCTGGCCGCGGCGGCACGCGGATCCAGCGTTGCGCGTTCCCCTTCACGTCCACGGCCCGCATGCGGAACTCATAGGTCGAACCGGCGTAGCCGGTGAACCAGGCCGCCGTCTTCTTGGTCCCGCTCAGCCAGGTGCGCCAGGGGCCGCCATTGCGGCGGTGCTGGACCGTGTAGCTGAGGACGCCCGAGGCGTAGTCCTTGGCCCGCCACCTGAGCATGAATGCCTGCGCATCGGTCGTCGACGGCATGAGCTTGACGCCGCCCACCGGCGGCGCCGTGTCGTGCACGAACTTGTTCGCCAGCAGGCGCCACAGCTCATCGCGGCCGGCGTCCATGAGCAGCGTCCACATCCCGGCGCCGGCCAGGCCGCGGGCGTTGATCAGGTCGTACTTGGCGCCCAGGGAGTGCACGTCGTCGTAATAGCCCTGTACCCAGTGACGGCCGGCGCCGTCCCAGTATCGATACCACGGCACCTTGCCCACGTCGTCCCAGCGACGGCCGTACTGCGCCGCCTGCGCCCGGTGCCCGGTGTAGGTGTAGGACTTCGAGCCGCCGCCCAGTGTCGGGGCGTTCAGGCCGCTGCCGCTGGTCGGCCAGGTGCGCCCGTAGTAGGGCACGCCCCAGATCAGCTTGGCGGGGCTGGTCTCGGTGAGGAAGTCGGCCATGCTGCCGGCCACGTCCAGCGTGTAGGGGCTCTGCATGGGCGCCACGCCTCCGGCGCGTGACGAGCCCGACCAGTGGAAGTCGTAGCCCATCACGAACAGCGCGTCCGCGGCGCCGCTGGCGGTCAGGCCGGCCACGTCGTAGCCGGTGGCCCAGGTGGCGGCGCCGGCCATGACGCAGACGGTCAGGTAGTCACCCACGTCATGGTTGACCAGCGCGCGCTTCAGCTGCCGGACGAAGCTGACGTACTCGTCGCGCAGTGCGGTGGCCAGCGGCTCGAAGTCCAGGTTGACGCCATCGGCGCCCCGCGTCCGGACCGCGCTCACGATCTGGTTCACCAGCCGGCTGCGGGCAGTCGGGCTCCCCAGCAGCATCGCCTGGCGGTGAGCCGAGGCGCTGTCCCAGGCCATCATGGTGACGGTCAGCACGACCTTCACGCCGCTGGCGTGGGCGCGGTTGATGACATCGGTCATGCGCGAGCTGGTCCAGCCGGCCCAGCCGGTGGTCGGGCTGCCGGGCTGGCCCTTGACCAGGTTGCCCTCCATGTTGGCGTTGACGCTGAAGTAGGCGATCGTCGAGACGAGCTGGTAGTTCATCGAGGACAACGCCGCATCGGTCAGCATCCAGTAGGGCAGGAAGCCGAAGACCTCCTTGCGCAGCCCGTTGGGCAGCCTGGCGGCGGTCAGCTGCGATGCCGTCCCCACCGGGCCAGAAGAGGCACCGCTCAGCGGAGCTTCCCGCGCCGCATCGAGCGCCACCTCGG
This sequence comes from Candidatus Limnocylindria bacterium, assembly GCA_036555005.1. Classification (GTDB taxonomy): domain Bacteria; phylum Chloroflexota; class Limnocylindria; order QHBO01; family QHBO01; genus DASSCW01. The sequence goes on from DATBME010000021.1 coordinate 9,725, forward strand.
GGGCCGCGCCCGGCGTGAAGCGCATCGCGTCGCCGGCATGCTCGGCCAGCATCTCGGCGTGGACGGATGGCTGCTGAAGCTCCTCCGGCAGCGGCGGCAGCACGCGGCCGTCGGTGGGGCGCAGCGCTCCTGCTGGCAGCGGATCGGCCGCCAGGCCGGCGCTCGGCATGACGCAGGTGAGGGCCAGCAGCAGGACCAGGGTGAAGCGTGCGCGTCGCGGCATCAGGGTCGGGTCACCTCGCTGGGATCGATCGCGGCGACGCGGTCGCGCATGACCGCATCGGTCCTCACCATACCGACCAGCACTCCCCCTAACCATGGTACGGATGGGCCACTCGCCGCGCGAGTGGCCGATGCCCGGTTCCCCGGCCGGGAGGTCAGCTCGAGACGAGGGCGACCACGGTGGAGGCGCGCAGCCAGTAGCCCTTCCACGGCCCGCTGGTCATGCGGAACCACCTGCCCGTCTGGCCCGGGAGGGCGCGCAGCTCGGCGGCATTCCCCTCGCGGTAGCGGCCGGTGGAGGTGCGCGTGCCGGACATCGCTCCCGAGGGACTGAAGGTGTAGGCCGTGTGGGTACCCTTCCGCGCCCCGACCCGTGCCGGTGGGTCGAACGCCTCGTCCCCGCCGGTCGTGGCCACCGACCCGCCCGGCAGCGAGACGGCGTCCGACTCTCGCAGCCAGTAGCCCTTCCAGGTGCCACTGGTCACGTAGAACCAGGTGCCGGCCTGGCCGGCGATGGTGCGGCGCAGGCTGGTGGTCACCGTCGCGGCCGATGCCAGCGTGCCGTGCTTGGAGAGGGTCAGCTTGCCGTCCAGCGTGAACCGGTAGCCGGTGTTGGTCCCCACGCCAAGGCTGAGCGAGGTCGCCGGTGCGTAGACCGTGATGCCGGGGTCCAGGTCGCCGGCCATGGTGAAGCGCCAGCTGGTGGCCGCCAGCCGCTTGCCCAGCGCGCCGCGCACGTCGGTGCTGAGGCTGGCCCGGTAGGTCGTGCCGGGCTCCATGCTCACCGACGGCGTGAAGGTCGCGGTGCGGGTCGAGGAGGAGTACGTCACGGTGCCGGGGACCTGCAGGCCGTGCAGGTCCGCCACCCTGAAGCTGGTGGTGCTCAGCCCGGTGACCGGCTGGTCGAAGGTGACGGTGACCGGCGTCCCATCGGCCACTTCGACGGCGTCATCCGCCGGGCTGACGGCAGCCACCGAGGGGCCGGGCGGCGAGACGTAGACGCCCTCCGCGCCGGATGGCGTCAGGCTTGGGCGGCCGGCGTAGGCCAGCCAGTAATCGGTGCCCATGCTGGTGGAGGTACGCTGGATCCAGACCTCGCGGCCCGACAGGTCGGGATGGTCGTCTCGGCGCTGGGCGGTCGAGGAGTAGCCGTTCGCGGCCTCGGCGATGGCCCCGAAGGTCCAGTCGCGCTGGCGGAGCACGAGATCGACCAGCTGCTGGGCGCCCTGGTACATGTCAGTGGCGAAGTAGGCGCCGGCGCCCACCTTCAGCGCGGGATAGCTGTAGTTGCGGACCCGCTGGAAGGCGACCGACTCGGTGGCCTTGACGTCCCAGCCTTCACCCGCCCCGGGCGTGTAGCAGGCCTTGCTGTAGATCATCACCCAGTTGGCGGCCGGCGCGATCCCATCGGTCCCCTTCTTGCCGCCGCAGTAGTTCCACTGGGCGGCGCCGTCCGAGGCGGTCAGGGTCCCGAGCAGGGCCTTCTCGCCGCAGTAGACCATCGTGGTCGACCAGTTGTCCGAGTCCCCGCCGTTGACCGTCCGGTTCAGGCCCCAGCCGTTGTGGCGGTCGGGCCATTCGCTGCTGCTGTACGGGCTGGGCGAGCCGTTGCCGTGCCCCAGGTACACGACCACGCTGGCTCCGGCGACCGCGCTGCGCACCCGGCTCCAGGTGGCCCGTGGCGAGTACACCTTCACGACCTCTGCGCCGGCCGCGGTGGCCACGCTGGCGATCTGGTTGCCGGTGACCTTGTAGCTCGCGGTCAGCGCCCCGGTGGGCCCGACGATGATGACGACCTTCAACGGGTCGGCAGCGGCGACCGGCGCGGCGGCCAGCACCGACCAGGCCATGGCCAGGCCGACGGCAAGGGTGAAGGCGGATCGGGTTCGGTCGCGCAATCGAGGTCCTCGGGGCGAGAGGCAGGTGCGTTTTGTGCTCCGACAAGGGTCCTCCCGCGCACGGCGACCGGGGTATGCCCCGATGGTCTGCGAGGGTCACGGCCGATGGGGCCATGTGTTCCGGCGCACCGCGCGCCATCAGTCCTGCTGGTAGTCGGTCACCACCATCAGCCGCTCGAGGCCGCGGAAGTCGAGCGCGGGACGCACGAAGCCGGTCTGGGTCAGCGCGTTGCTGTCTTCCTGGACGGCCTGGACGTGCCCGATCAGCAGGCCCTTGGGGTACGGGCTGCGTGCCGCGTCGTCGGCCAGCTCCAGGCCGGCCGTCACGATCTGGTCGCCCTCGGCCAGCTCGTCGGTGACGTCCACCTGGACCATGACCAGCTGGCCGCCCAGCTGGCCCTGCACCAGGCCCAGCGCGCGAGTGCGCTGGTCCAGCGCCACCACGCTCGAGCGCGTGTCGACGATGAGCCGCACGGTGGCGGTGTCGCCGCCGACCGACACGATGCTGCCCGCCAACGCGCCCGCCCCGTCAGCCGAGCCGACCACCGGCATGCCCACCGCCACTCCCTGGTCGGTGCCGGCATCGATGCCGATCTCCCAGGTGAAGTTCGAGGGGTCGCGGCTGATGATGCGGACCGGCAGCAGGTCCATCTCCAGCGACTCGGTCAGGCCCAGCAGCTCCCGCAGCTCGGCGTTCTCGACCGCCGCCTCCTGCAGCTCGGCGATGCGCTGCTCCGCCGCCGCCAGCCGCCGGCGCAGGTCGTCGTTCTCGGTTCGCAGGCGGTCGATCTCGCCGATGGTGCCGAACACGCCAGCAATGCCAGAGCCGATGCCGCCGATGGTCTGGCGAACCGGATCCAGCGCCCGGGCGCTGATGCGCTGCAGGGTGAGCGCGGGATCGGTCTGGCTGGCGAGCAGGAGCAGCAGCGAGATGATGGTGAAGGCGGCGAACCACAGGCCGGTGCGGCTGCGGCGATGCGGGCTGCCGATCATCGGCCCGGACCGATGGCGCCGCGCAGCCTAGCGCGGCGCGCGCGTGAACTGCTCGCTGACCAGCACGCGCTCCAGCGTGTCCAGGTCCTCGAGCACCCGCCCGGTCCCCCGCACGACGCAGGTCAGCGGATCGTCAGCGATGTGGACCGGCATCTGGGTCGCCTCGGCGACGCGCTTGTCGAGCCCCGCCAGCAGTGCCCCGCCGCCAGCCAGCACGATGCCCTGGTCCATGATGTCGGCCACCAGCTCCGGCGGCGTTTCCTCGATCGTCTCCTTGATGGCGTCGATGATCTCGGCCACCGACGGCTCCAGCGCCTCGCGGATCTGGTCGCTGCCGACCTCGACGCTGCGCGGCAGGCCGGTCAGCAGGTCGCGGCCGCGGAAGGTGACGGTGCGGCTGGCGCCCTCGACCGGGTAGGCGGAGCCGACCGCGATCTTGATCTCCTCGGCGGTGCGCTCGCCCATCAGCAGGTTGTACTCGCGTCGCGCAAAGCCGACGATGTCGGTGTCCATCTCGTCGCCGCCGATGCGCACGCTGCGGCTGACCACGATGCCGCCCAGGCTGATGACCGCCACCTCGGTGGTCCCGCCGCCGACGTCGACCACCAGGCTGCCGGATGGCTCGGAGACGGGCAGCCCGGCGCCGATGGCGGCCGCCATCGGCTCCTCGATCAGGCGTGCCCAGCGCGCCCCGGCGTTGACGGTGGCATCGCGCACGGCTCGCTTCTCGACCTCGGTCACGCCGGAGGGGATGCCCACCAGCACCCGCGGGCGGCGAATCTGGGCGAAGCGCTCGTGCACCTTGGCGATGAAGTAGCGAATCATCTGCTCGGTGACGTCGAAGTCGCTGATGACCCCGTCCCGCAGCGGCCGGATGGCCACGATGTTGGCCGGCGTGCGCCCGACCATGCGCTTCGCCTCCGCCCCGATGGCGAGCACTCGCTTGCTGCGGGTGTCCATGGCCACCACGCTCGGCTCGCTGATGACGATGCCGCGGTGCCGCACGGTGACCAGCGTGTTGGCCGTGCCGAGGTCGATCCCGACGTCGTGGCTGAGGAGGCCGAGCAGGCCGTCGAAGAGTCCCACGGTCCCTCCGGGATTGGTGCTGCGCCGGCCCGTGGCACGACAGGGCGGCGCGAAGATGGTCAGCGGCTGCGCGGCACGGCCAGCGCGGGTGAAACCCTAGCACACGGCCCTGGCCCCAGAGCCGATCAGGACGGGCGGGCGCTGGACCTCCTCCCCGGCCGTCCCATCGCTGTCACCGATGGAGGCTGCGATCACGGTCACGCCAGGGCCCACCGTGTAGCTGTGACCGATGAATCGGCCGTCCGAGCCGCCCAGCGGCCGTTTCATCGGTGTCATCGGTGTTCGGTCGGGCAAGGCGCCTGGGAGGTGACGAGTTGTTGTGGGACCAGGGCTGATTCACATGGGTGACTCAGATGGCGCAGGACGCAGTCCTCCGGCTGCGGGCGATGCACCCAGTGGAATGAGAGCGAGCGGGAGGGCCCTCAGCTGCGTGATTCGATGACCCCACCTGAATCCGCCGCGATGGATCGGCGGGCTCCTTTCCGCGAGGGAGCCGATACTCGGGTCGCGAGTACATCGGCGCCCCTGGCACCTCTTCAGGTGTCACCGCACTCCCAGGCTGGGTGCCGCGGCGCGTCGGTTGGGTGAGAACCGGCCGCGGCGCGCCGATGTACTCAGGATGGGCGTACGCGAGACTGCTGCACGGCGGCGAGCCAGGCCTTCAGCTGGCGGTGAACCGCCGGCGCACCGAGCAGCGGCCCCTCCGGCGCGGCCCAGTCGGACGGGTAGAGCAGGCTGGCGCGCGTCTGCCAGCCGCCCAGCCCGCCGTGCGAGCCGATCAGCTCCTCGAAGGCGGCGACCTCTTCGGTGCTCTCGTCGACCCGGCTGATCAGGGCCAGGTCGCCGACGTGGTCGATGCCGTCCAATCGGGCCAGGTGCTGCGGCGCCAGCGGGCCGTACGGCGTCAACGGGCTCTCGCCCACCACCTTGCCGTCGCGCAGGTGGTAGCTGCCCGCCGGCCCGAGCACCACCGACCCCTCGGCCCGGGTGTGCACCAGGATCATCCCGATCCCCGGGTGGCCGGCCAGGTAGTTCACCAGGCCGGGGTGCGCCTCCTCGATCTGCTCCAGCGTCAGGCGCCCCTCGGCGATCCCGAAAAAGATGAGCGCCAGGTTGCCCGAGGCGCAGACCACCAGGTCGGGCAGCGCCTCGCCCGCCGGCTCGGCCTGGCGCTCCTCGGCCATCGGTCCCAGCTCCACCACTCCGTCGCGGGTCTGGTCCGCCAGCACGCGGCGGGCGGCGCGCGACGCGGCGCCGTCGGTGGCGCTCACCTCGGTCAGCACCGTCGCCATCTGGCCCCACTGCTCGGTCGGCTCCACCGCCTCGCGCACGGTGGCGGCCTGGATCCGCTCGCGAATGAGGTCCTCCACCGTCTGCCCGTAACGCTGCCGGAAGGTGGCGCCCAGGCTCTGGCCGTGATCGGAGAGGATGACGAACCGATACGGCCGCGGGCAGTCGGCGGCCAGCCGCTCCAGCCGGCCCAGCGTGCGATCGATCCCCTCCAGTGCGTGGATGGCCTCGATGCGCTCAGGGCCGGAGTGGTGCGCGATCTCGTCGTAATCGAGGAAGTCGACGTAGATGGAGGGCGTGCCTCGTAGCATCTGCTCGCTGACCAGGGCGTAGTTGAGATCGCGGAGGCTGACGTTGGTGGCGGCCCGCAGCCAGGGGTACGTGCCACCACGGTGCTGGCGCGGGACCACGTCACGCCGCACCTGCTGCCAGGCCTGGTAATACTCCTTGAGCGCCTCGGCGATGGTGCGGACCAGCATCCGGCCCAGGCTGTAGGGATCGAGCAGGAAGTAGTAGATGCTGCGCGTGCGGCCCGCCTGGTCCTGGCTCGTGCCGACCTTGCTCATGGTCAGGCGCGTGATCGGCGCGTCGCCGCTGAACATGTTGTCGATGCTGGCCCCGCCATCGGCCAGCAGCCCGTTGCCGGTCGACAGGCGACGCTCGATCTCCTCGGCATCCTTGCCGTGGTTGGAGACCATCAGCCGCCGGTGCTCCTTCTCGTACCAGCGGAAGGCAGGGATGCCGTCGTTGCTGCCCAGCAGCAGCCCCGCCTGGCTGGCGGAGGTCTGCGACGGCAGCATGGCGGTCCACTCGGTCAGGCGGTGCGAGCCGGAGCGCACCCAGCGCGACAGCGTCGGCAGGTTGCCGGCCCGCAGCTGCGCGGCCAGCAGCGGCTGGGCCAGGCCGTCGATCTGGACGAAGAGCACGCCGGGCACGTCCGTCGTCGGCGCGCGCTCCTCGTCGCGCACCACCTGCGCCACCACGCGCGCGGAGAAGGAGTCCTCGTCGCTCATGCCGATCAGCCCGCCCAGGATGGTCAGCACCGCGGCGTAGATGCCCGATGCGACCAGCGCGCTCAGGAAGCCATCCACGCTGATGCCGACCCGCGGCAGCACGACCAGGAACACCACGATCCGGAACAGCAGGCCGATCAGGGCGACGGCGATCAGCCCGATCGGCAGGGCCAGCGCCAGCAGCAGCGGCCGGATGGCGACCTCGATCACGGCGATGATCGTCACGGCCAGCAGGACGCTGGCGCCCTGCTCGATCTCGACGCCCGGGGTCAGCCAGACGGCGATGAAGAGCGCCACCCAGGCGACCACCACCCAGGCCACCGTGCGCAGCAGCAGCCCGCCCAGGGACGGCCGCAAGCGGCCGACGGTCCTGAACTGGGCCCGATACAGCCGCCCCAGCCGGCGCAGGAACTCCATCGATTACACCTCCAGCCGCTCGCCGGGCTCGACGATGGCGATCCGGGTGGTCAGCCCGAGCCGCCGGGCCTCGGCGACCAGGCGATGCGGCGGCTCGGCAAGCAGGTGCCGCCGCCAGCGCATGCCCATCGGCCACAGCGTGCCCCAGTGGATGGGCACCGTGACGCGCGCGTTCAACCGCCCCGCGGCCACGGCGGCGCGCTCGGGATCCAGGTGGCCGGGCCCCAGGCGCGGGCCCCAGCCCCAGACGGGAAGCAGCGCGGCGTCCAGGCCCGGCTGGCCGATCGACGCCATCTCGTCGAACAGGTCAGTGTCACCGCCGAAGTAGATGCGACGGCCGGCCCCCTCGATCACGTAGCCGACGGCCGTCCCGCGGGGCCCGCTGGGCGGCCGATCGCCGGAGTGGACGGCGGGCGTGGCCGTCACCGTCAGCGGGCCGAGCTCGAAGCGCTCGTGCGGGTCGGCGACCAGCACGTGGCGAAAGCCCCAGCGGCGGACCATGGCTCCCATCCCGTGCGGGACGATGGTGAGCACGTCGCGCCCGACCAGCTCCAGCGAGGGCCGGTGCAGGTGGTCGTGGTGGCCGTGCGAGACCAGCACCAGGTCGATCGCCTGCTGGTCGTCGCGCGCCGGCGCCGGCGCGGTGCGGCGAATGAAGGCCACCCGGTCGGTGAGGACCGGGTCGGTGAGGATGCGGCGCCCGGCCAGCTCGATGAGCACGGTGGCATGGCCGAGGTAGCGCAGGGATGCCGGGGCGTTGTGCATGGAAGGCTCGAGCCGATGGGCGGATGATAGCGACGCTCGCAAGGCCGCTGGCCAGGCGCAGCGCACGAAACCTGCAGGCCCGGCCGGGTATGGTTAGGCCGATGTCCACGACTCCCCGGCTGCTCGTGCCCGAGCCGGACTACAGCCTCCTGGTGCGGGGTGAGCACCACGACCCGCACGCGATCCTGGGTGCGCATCCCACGCCGGCCGGGGCGCACGTCTTCGCCTTTCACCCCGAGGCGACGGCGGTGGACCTGCTTGCCACCACCGGCGAGTCGGTGCCGATGGACCCGCTGGGCAACGGCCTATGGGTGACCGTCCCGCTCCCGGGCCTGGCCCCCGGTGCGGCGTACCGGCTTCGCTTCCGCTTCGCCGATGGAGCGGAGTGGGAGCGCGATGACCCCTACCGGTTCCTGCCGACGCTCGGTGAGCTCGACCTGCACCTCATCGGCGAGGGCAGCCACGAGCGGCTATGGGAGGTGCTGGGCGCCCACCCGCGCGTGATCGACGGGACGGCCGGAGTGGCCTTTGCCGTCTGGGCGCCGAACGCCCGCAGCGTGCGCCTGGTCGGCGACTTCGACCGCTGGGACGGGCGCCTCTTCCCGATGCGCTCGCTCGGCGCCTCGGGCGTTTGGGAGCTGTTCGTGCCGGGCATCGGTGCCGGCGAGCTCTACAAGTACGAGGTGCTGGGCGCCGACGGGAAGCTGCGCGTCAAGGCCGACCCGCTCTCGTTCAGCCAGCAGGTGCGCCCCGAGACGGCGTCGCGCGTCTGGGACATCGGCTCGGACGAGGGCTGGACCGATGACGCCTGGATGGCCGACCGCGCCGGCCGGGATCCCTATCGGTCACCCATGTCGGTCTACGAGGTCCACCTCGGCTCCTGGCGGCGCAACCCCGACGGCAGCTGGCTGGGGTACCGGCAGGCAGCCGAGCAGCTGGCGGAGCATTGCCAGCGCTTCGGCTTCACCCACGTCGAGCTGCTGCCGGTGGCCGAGCACCCGTTCGACGGCTCATGGGGCTACCAGGTCACCGGCTACTACGCGCCGACGGCGCGCTTCGGCACGCCGGACGACTTCCGCGCCATGGTCGACACGCTGCACAACGCCGGGATCGGGGTGATCGTCGACTGGGTGCCGGCGCACTTCCCGAACGACGAGTTCGCCCTGCGCGAGTTCGACGGCACGCCGCTCTACGAGCATGCCGACCCGCGCCGCGGCACGCACCCCGACTGGGGCACGCTGATCTTCGACTTCGGCCGGCCGGAGGTGCGCAACTTCCTGGTCGCCAACGCGCTGTTCTGGCTGGATCGCTACCACGTCGACGGCCTGCGGGTGGACGCGGTCGCCTCGATGCTCTACCTGGACTACTCGCGCCAGGCGGGCGAGTGGCAGCCCAACCAGTACGGCGGCAACGAGAACCTGGAGGCGATCACCTTCCTGCGCGAGGTGAACGAGCGCGCCTACGGCCGCCATCCGGGAATCGTGACCATCGCCGAGGAGTCGACCGCCTTCCCGGGCGTCACCCGTCCGACCTACCTGGGCGGCCTGGGCTTCGGCTTCAAGTGGGACATGGGCTGGATGCACGACACGCTGGCCTACTTCCACGAGGACCCCGTCCACCGGCGCTATCACCACAACCGGCTGACCTTCCGCGGCCTGTACCTGCACACCGAGCACTTCGTGCTGCCGCTGTCGCACGACGAGGTGGTGCACGGCAAGGGGTCGCTGCTGGGCAAGATGCCCGGCGACGAATGGCAACGCTTCGCCAACCTGCGCTGCCTGCTCGCCAACCTCTACACCCAGCCCGGCAAGAAGCTCCTGTTCATGGGCAGCGAGCTGGCACCCTTGGCCGAGTGGAGCCACGACGCGGCGTTGCCGTGGAACCTCGCGGAGGAGCCGATGCGGGCCGCCTTCGGCCGCTTCCTGGAGGACCTGGGGCAGCTGTATCGCGCATCACCCGCCCTGTGGGGCGCAGATCCGGAGCCCGGCTGCTTCGCCTGGATCGATGCCTCCGATGTCGAGTCGTCCGTCTTCAGCTACATCCGGCGCGCCGGAGAGGCGATGGCGGTCGTGGTCCAGAACCTGACGCCGGTGCCGCGACCCGACTATCGGCTGGGCGTCCCGGTGGGCGGCCGATGGCGTGAGGTGCTCAACTCCGACTCGGAGCACTACGGCGGGTCGAACGTCGGCAACCTGGGCAGCCTGCAGGCGACCGATGCGTCATGGCACGGACAGCCGTTCTCGACCGTGCTGACGCTTCCGCCGCTGGGCGCCCTCGTCCTGCAACCCGAAAACGATTAGGGCCGATCCCTGCCCGCGCCGATGGCGCGCGCCACCCGTCGCACGCTGCGGCTCCGCGCGATCCGCTCCAGGCTGAGTGGCAGGGCGCGCGACCAGTTGTCGCGCCGCGCGCGGTCCGTGCCGGGAAGGTTGGGACGGCGCCGCACGTGGAGCGCATCCTCCAGCGTGGCCACGGCCAGCATCGACGGCGACGCTCCGACGGCCGCGTGGACCTGCTCGATCACCCTCGCCAGCGCGGCGTCCGGCATCGCGTCGGCCAGCCGGGCCAGGCGCCCTCGCAGCAGCGCCCTGCCGCCACGGTCCGGGGGGAGGCCCGCACGCTTCTGGTCGGCCAGGTCGGCGCCGGTCCAGGTTCCGGCCACGGTCGGCAGGTCGTGGGTGGTGACGCCCGCCAGCGCCTTGCGCGGCCACTGCGCCGGCGGCCGGCGTTCGAAGTACGCCAGGCGCGTGGACAGGACGTTGGCGGCAGCCAGCCGACGCCGGACGCCCGGCGCCACGGTGCCCAGGTCCTCGCCGATGACCACCGCGTCGGCGCGCTCCGCTTCGATCGCCAGCACGGCCAGCAGCTCGTCGGTCGCCTGGCTCACGTAGGCGCCGTCGGCCGGCTCCGCGCCGTCGGGCACCCACCATTGCCGGAACAGGCCCAGCACGTGATCGACGCGCAGGCCGCCGGCGTGGGCCATGGCCGCCCGGACGGTGTCGGCGAACGGCCGGTAGCCGGCCAGGCGCAGCCGGCCGGGCACGAACGGCGGCAGTCCCCAGCGCTGCCCGGCGGGGTTGAACACGTCGGGCGGCGCGCCCAGGCTCGCCGTGCCGAGCATCGCCTGCCAGACCCACGCGTCGAAGCCGCCCGGATCGAAGCCGATCGGCAGGTCGCCGATCAGGCGCAGCTCGTCACCCGCCGCCGCCAGCTGGCGGTCGAGCAGCCGCTGCAGCCAGGCATGGAAGGCGATGCGGTCAGCCAGCCGTCGCCCCTCCCGGCGCACGGCATGGCTCTCCGGGTCGCGCAGCTCCTCCGGCCACGTCCGCCAGCCGGGCCCGTGCAGCTCGCTCAGGGCGGCGAAGAGGGCCCAGCGCCGCAGGTCGGGCCACGCTGCGGCCGCCGGCCCGTCTGCCGGAGGCCCGCCCCTGGCGCCTTCGGCCGGGGAGGCCCGCCACAGTCGCTCGAGCGCCGCCAGCTTGTGGCGCCGAACCTCCGATCGGACGATCGCGGATGACTGGTTGAGCGCGCGACCGGCGCGGGCCAGCGGCGCCAGCTCGGACGCCAGGATGCGGAAGCCGGGGACGTGCTCGATCGCGATGTAGAGCGGGTCCCGGAAGCGACGCGAGCTGGGGTAGTAGGGGCTCGGCTCCGGCTCGGGGGCGGGGTTGGTCGCCCCGATCGGGCTGACCAGCAGCGCGCCGGCGCCCAGCCCGGCCGACCAGGCGGCCAGCCGCCGCAGGTCGTCCAGGTCGCCGATCCCCCAGCTCGCCTGCGAGCGGGTGGCGTACAGCTGCGCGGCCCACGCCCAGGTGCGCCAGCGGCGGGGCAGCGGGCAGCGCGGCGGGGCGACCAGCAGCAGCCGCTCGGCGGACCCCTGCCGCCACCGGTGGTAGCCATGCGGCAGGTCCGGGGGGATCTCCCGCACCGGGCCCAGCTCGGTGCCGTCCTCCAGGACCAGGTCGCCACGCGAGGGCAGCGCATCGCCCCGCCGCGCCAGGCGCACCGCCCGGCCGGCGCGGCGCGCGTCGTCGGGCTCGAGCTGCATCGCGGCGAGCACCGCGCGCCGCGCGGCCGCCGGTGTCACGCGTCGCCGGCCCCAGGCGTCGGTCCAGGTCGCCTCGACCGCGCCGGGCTCGGTCATCCGGCGCGCGGCAGCCGGAAGAGCGCCACCGATCGGCCCACCAGCCGGTAGGCGCTGCCGGCGTGGCGCACCGGGCCGGTGCCCGACGTCGGCGCGTCCGGAGTGCGGGTGTCGAACATCAGCCGCCAGCCCAGCGGCGCGCGATCCGGCAGCACGAACTCGACCTCGTCGTCGGCGGCGTTCAGGAGCAGCAGCAGCGTGTCGTCCACGATCCGCTCGGCGCGCGGTCCGCGCTCGTCGATCGCGTCTCCCGCCAGCCTGAGCCCGATGGCCCGCACCCCCTCCGCCTGCCACTCGGCATCGGTCATCTCGGCGCCGCCCGGCGCCAGCCAGGTCAGGTCCTTGACCGACGAGCCACGGATGCGGCGGCCCTGGAAGAAGCGGCGGCGGCGGAGGACCGGATGCGAGCGGAAGACGTCGATCAAGCCGCGAGTGAAGTCGAGCAGCTGTCGCCGTTCATCGGTCAGGTCCCAGTCGAACCAGCTGGTGGGATTGTCCTGGGCATAGGCGTTGTTGTTGCCACCCTGCGAGCGCCCCATCTCGTCGCCGCCGAGCAGCATCGGCACCCCCTGGCTCAGCAGCAGGGTGGCCAGCAGGTTGCGCTGCTGGCGCGCCCGCGCCTCGCGGATGTCCGGGTCAGTGGTCGGTCCCTCGACGCCGAAGTTCAGCGACTCGTTGTGGTCCTCGCCGTCGCGATTGTCCTCGCCGTTGGCCTCGTTGTGCTTGCGCTCGTAGCTGACCAGGTCGGCCAGCGTGAAGCCGTCGTGGGCGGTGACGAAGTTGATGCTGGCGTGCGGCAGCCGCCCGCCCTGCGCGTACAGGTCCGATGAGCCGGTCAACCGGTAGGCCAGCTCCGCTGCCTGGCCGCCGGTCCCCCGCCAAAAGCGGCGGACGGCGTCGCGGTAGCGGCCGTTCCACTCGGCCCAGCCCAGCGGGAAGTTGCCGACCTGGTAGCCACCCTCGCCCAGGTCCCACGGCTCGGCGATGAGCTTGACCTGGCTGATCAGGGGATCCTGGTGAACGATGTCGAAGAACGAGCCGAGCCGATCGACGTCGTGCAGCTCGCGGGCCAGGGCCGAGGCCAGGTCGAAGCGGAAGCCATCGACGTGCATCTCGGTGATCCAGTAGCGCAGGCTGTCCATGATCAGCTGCAGCGTGCGCGGATGGACCGCGTTCAGGGTGTTGCCGGTGCCGGTGTAGTCGACGTAGCGGCTGCGGTCGCTGGCGTCCAGCCGGTAATAGGCGGCGTTGTCGATGCCCCGGAAGCTGAGCGTCGGGCCACGGTGGTCGCCCTCGGCGGTGTGGTTGTAGACCACGTCCAGGATCACCTCGATGCCGGCCGCGTGCAGGCGACGCACCATCTGCTTGAACTCGGCCACCGCGTCGTCGCCGGCCGCGAAGCGCTGGTCGGGGGCGAAGAAGCCGATGGTGTTGTAGCCCCAGTAGTTGGTCAGGCCGCGCTCGACCAGGTGCCGCTCGTTGACGTGCTGGTGCACCGGCATCAGCTCGACGGCGGTGACGCCCAGCCGCTGCAGGTGCTCGATCGCCGGGTCGGAGGCGAGTCCGCCGAAGGTGCCGCGCAGCCCATCCGGCACATCCGGATGCTGCCGGGTGAAGCCCCTGACGTGGACCTCGTAGATGACCGTCTCCTCCCAGGCGGTGCGGAGCAGCGCGTCCTCGCCCCAGTCGAAGCCCGGGTCGACCACCACGCCGCGCGGGGCTTCGGGCGCCGAGTCGCGATCGTCCGGTTCGAGCATGGACCGGCCGTCCGCATCCACCCGGTCACCGACTTGCAGCGCGGTCGAGTCGACGGGGCCGATCACCCGCCGCGCGTACGGATCCAGCAGCAGCTTGGCCGGGTTGAACCGATGGCCGTCGGCCGGCGCCCACGGCCCGGCCGCCCGGTAGCCGTAGCTCTGGCCCGGGCCGACGTCGGGTAGATAGGCGTGCCAGACGTTGTCGGTGCGCTCCGCCACTCGGATGCGCTGCTCGCTCCCGTCGGCGTCGAACAGCGCCAGCTCGACGCCGGTGGCGTTCTCGCTGAAGAGCGCGAAGTTCGTGCCCTGCCCGTCCCAGGTCGCGCCCAGCGGATACGGGACCCCGCGCCAGACGCGCACCGTCAGGCCGCCATGCGCTCGATCGCCTCGAGCGGCAGCCAGACCCAGTCCGGGCGGAAGTTGGCCTCGTAGCGGACTTCGTAGCAGGCCTTCTCCAGCTCGTAGGCGGTCAGCACCGGAGACTCCCCGATGCTCCCATACGCGGTCAGCAGGGCACTGCGCGCATCGCGCAACCATCCATCGGCGGCCACGTCCACGTCGCGGCGCTCCGCGCTGCGCGCGGCGTAGTCCAGGCTGCGCAGCATGCCGGCCACGTCCCGCAGTGGCGAAGCCGGCTGGCGTCGCTCCGCCAGCGGCCGCGATGGCTCGCCCTCGAAATCGGTCACCACGAAGCCGTCGGCCGTCGCCAGCAGCTGGCCCAGGTGGTAATCGCCGTGGATGCGCTGCAGCGACAGGCCGGCGGCCGGGTCGCCCAGCACCTCGAGCCGCTGGCGGACGGCCGGCGCCACCCGCTCCAGCCGCGCCCGCCGCTCCCCGTCCAGCGCCTGCAGCGCGTCGTGGAGCTGCGCCATCGCGCCGGCCTGCCACCCCGCCAGCTCCTCGCCGGTCGCGGCGCGTGCCGGGAAGTCCGGATGCTCCGGCCGGGAGCGCAGGGCGGCATGCAGCGCGGCGGTGATGCCGCCGATCTGGGCGGCTGCCGCAAGGCCGCTGGCCCGACCGGCCGGCGACGCCAGCTGGGCCAGCAGCCAGGCCCAGGCGTCGCTCTCGGCGGGGACGCGCGACTGCACGATGGCCGCCGCCGCATCGCCTTCGCGCGAACCGTAGATGACCCAGCCACCGACCAGCGGCGCGTGCCGGAAGCCAGACTCGGTCAGGAAGGCAAGCAGCTCGACCTCCGGATTGATGCCGGGCTCCAGCAGGCGGTAGAGCTTGAGCATGAGCCGCTCCCCCAGGATCGCCGAAGTGTTCGACTGCTCCACGCCCAGGCGCCGCTCGGCGAGCCCCGCCAGCTCGGCGCGACCCCCGGGCAGGAGGCGGTCCAACGCCCCGCCGCGCTCCCAGCGGCACCACCCGTCCGAGCCCGACCGGGTGACGGGGGCGTCGAGCAGCGGTGCCGCCAGCGCCCGCCACGCCCCGTCGCCATCGGCTGGCTCGCGCAGGCGGCCATCGGCCGCCATGGCCGGGACCAGGTAGCGAGCCGTCCCCCCGTCGGCGAAGCGCACCCCGAGCACCAGCAGCCAGGCCTCGTCGGCGAGCGCGATGGCATCGTCGGCCGCCACCTCCGCCACCCGCCTTCGCTTGTGGCGGAACCAGCGCTGATCGGCCAGCCAGGCCGCATCGAAGCCTGTGGCGTCGGGGCTCAGCGTCGGTGCCGCGGAGGTGCCGTCATTCGGCGCCATCGGCGCCATCGGTCAGCTCGAACCAGTAGAACCCGTGCGGGCCGAAGGTCAGCAGGAATGGCAGGTCGCCGATGGCCGGGAACCGCACCCGGCCCATGATCTCGACCGGCACGCGCCCGGCAAAGCGCGACAGGTCGAGCTGGACGTACTGGCTGTAGCGCGACAGGTTGGCCACGCACAGCACCGTGACACCCTCGTGCTCCCGCAGGTAGGCCAGCACGTGACGGTTCTCCGGGTGCAGGAACTCGAGCGTGCCGCGGCCGAAGACCGGGTATCGCCGCCGCATGTTGATGATGCGGCGCGTGAAGTGCAGCAGCGAGCCGGGGATGCGCTCCTGCGCCTCCACGTTGACCGCCTGGTAGCCGTAGACCGGGTCGACGATGACCGGCGAGTAGAGCGCGGCGGCATCGGCCGAGGAGAAGCCGGCATTGCGGTCCGGCGTCCATTGCATCGGCGTGCGCACGCCGTTGCGATCGCCCAGGTAGACGTTGTCACCCATCCCCAGCTCGTCGCCGTAGTAGATGACCGGGGTGCCCGGCATGGACAGCAGCAGCGAGTTCAGCAGCTCGATCCGGCGACGGCTGTTGTCGACCAGTGGCGCCAGGCGCCGGCGGATGCCCAGGTTGATGCGGGCCCGCTGATCGGCGGCGTACTCCGACCACATGTAGTCGCGTTCCTCGTCGGTGACCATCTCGAGCGTCAGCTCGTCGTGGTTGCGCAGGAAGAGGGCCCACTGGCAGTCGTCGGGGATCGGTGGGGTGCTCTCCATGATCTCGACGATCGGCGTGCGGTCCTCCTTGCGCAGCGCGATCCAGATGCGCGGCATCAGCGGGAAGTGGAAGGCCATGTGGCACTCGTCGCCGTCGCCGAAGTAGGGACGCACGTCCGGCGGCCACTGGTTCGCCTCGGCCAGCAGCATCCGGTTGCGGTAGCGCTTGTCCAGCGCGGCGCGCAGCCGCTTCAGCACGGCGTGCGTCTCGGGCAGGTTCTCGCTGCTGGTTCCCTCGCGCTCCACCAGGTACGGCACCGCGTCCAGGCGCAGGCCGTCCACGCCCAAATCCAGCCAGA
>DATBME010000045.1:0-36168 GCA_036555005.1 Candidatus Limnocylindria bacterium
AGGGTAGTGCGGGAAACCGTGCGTGAAAGATGCCCTTGCGGTTAGCGAATCCGGCAGCAATGAAGGCCCCTCTTCGGAGGGGCCTTCGTCTACGCCCGATCTCTCGGCGGGCCACCCTGGCCCCGCCCCTTGGCTCACGCCAATTCAACTGGGGTAATCAGATCACGCATCTGCTTGCCGCCCGGCTGGCTCCGATTCCACTGGGTGGATCACCTGAGGCCGGAACGCTGCGTTCTCCTCAATCTGAGTCATCCACTGGAATCAGTCGTGGGCCATGAAGAGACGGCCCCTCCCGGCAAGGGAGAGGCCGTCATTGGCTTCTCGGAAAGCTGTGCGGCTGTGCTTACAGGTTGCCCGTGAGCAACAGGATCAGCAGGATCAACAGGATCAGTCCAATGATCCCTCCACCCCAGTACATGGCTACCTCTTCTTTGCAGAGTTGCAGTCAGCCAGGGATGGGATGCACTGAGCGTGCCAACCTGCGTCCGCGACGGGAGATGGATCCCGATCCGTGGACGATTCGGGAGACGATCCGGGCTACCGGCCCACCCGTCCGTAGCACCGTGATGGGGGACGCTCGTTGCCCCTCGGCACCGACTTCTGGCGGCACCCCCCTTCCGCTCCGCGGGCAGTACTTTTAGGCTACCGGCCCCGAGGACCCGGGAATGCCCCCCGGGCTCGAGATACGGAGGCCTGCATGCCCACCTCTCTTCCGCTGCGCCGCACCGCGGTGCTGCTTTTCGTGCTCATCGCCGCACTCATCATGACCTATCTCCGCACCGGAACCGTCCTCCCGGGCGTGTCGGTGGCCAGCGCTCACGGGAGCTACGGCGGGTTCCAGTGCTATGGCACCCGCTACTTCAAGAGCGCCGGCGTGGGGGCGGTCTTCACCGAGGGTGACAGCCACGCCGGCGGCACGTTCACCTACATCGAGAACGACAACTACATGGAGGTCCGCGACAACCCGGAGGGTGACCCGATCGGAATGATCGCCGGCGAGTTCGAGCAGCCCAAGCGGCTCGGCGACGTGGCCGTCATCGAGTTTTCGTCTCCCGTCTGGATCACCGGCATCTACTGGTACGACAACGACCCGAAGAGCCCGCCCGAGGTGCCGACGGCGGAGGCCGGGTGGTCGTTCAACGGCATCACCGGTCCGCTCACCGGCGACAAGATGGCCCAGTGGCAGAAGGTGAGCATGGTCACCAGCAGGGTGACCATCTCGGCCGGGGACGACTCGGGCGGCGTGGACTTCTGCTTCATTCCGACCAAGCCGATCTTCCGCTGCTTCGAGAAGTTCCACCACGTGTGGGACCGCGACCGCTTCGGAGGGGCCTTCTTCGGCAAGTGGGGCTCCTGGAATTGGTGGCACCACTGAGCTGACCCATCCGGAAAAGGACCGTTGAGCAGGGAGGCCCGAGGGCCTCCCTGGCTCTTTGTTGCTCAGGAACCGGCGGGGCCGTCGGGGTATCATCCCGGTCCGCGCGCCGGTAGCTCAGTGGATAGAGCGTCGGCCTCCGGAGCCGAAGGTCGCAGGTTCGAATCCTGTCCGGCGCGCCAACCCGCGCACCACCCCCGAAGGCGTAGCGCGGCTTCCCCTTGCCCGTTCAGGAGGTCCGATGCGCGTCACCGTCAGCCCCGACCAGATCCGGTCCGCCTTCGAGGCGGTCAAGGATGATCCGTCGTTCGACGAGAGCCGGGGCCTGTGGGAGCGCGGCCGTCCGCCGGTGGAGATGATCCAGGCCATGTGCCTCAGGCCGGAGATCCTGCGGGCCTTCGCCGGCTTCGGCGGCGCCGTCTATCCGGGCGGGCTGCTGGAGCGTCGCGTGAAGGAGCTGGTGATCATCGCCGCCTCGCGGTCGAACGCATGCCAGTTCTGCGAGCGCTCGCACTGCGACCTGGTCGACATCGCGGGCATCCTGGCCGAGCCGCTGACGCTGGTCGATGAACCCGAACGGCTGGCGATCCGCGAGCGGCTGGCCCTGGAATACACGCGAGCGGCGATGGGCGATTCGAACGCGATCCCTGACGCCCTGGCCGAGCAGCTCAAGGGGGAGTTCAGCGACCCGGAGCTGGTCGAGCTGACCTTCCTCATCGGCTATATCAACATGCTGAACCTATTCAACAACTGCCTCGGCGTGCGCTACCACGGCGAGTACCGCGTGCTGCGGGAGGCGCTGGCTTAGTCGCGACGGCCTGAGGCGGATCGCCTTCCCCGATCTGCCATCCTGCCGCGGTGGATGAGCTGATCCTGGCGGCGGTGGTCGCGACTCGGGTGGCCGTGCCACTGGCGATCCCGCGCTTTCCGCTGCCGGCGATGCTGGCCGCGCTGGTCATCGATGGTATCGACCAGACCATCTTCCAGACCTTCACCAGCCTGGATCTGGCCGGCTACCAGAGCTACGACAAGGCGCTCGACGTCTACTACCTGTCGATCGCCTACGTGGCGACGCTGCGCAACTGGACCAACCTCGCCGCCTACGGCGTCAGCCGCTTCCTGTACTACTACCGGCTGGTCGGGGTCGTCCTGTTCGAGCTCTCCCAGCTGCGCTGGCTGCTCCTCGTGTTTCCGAACACGTTCGAGTACTTCTTCGACTTCTACGAGGCGGTAAGGACCCGCTGGGACCCGCGCCGCATGAGCCTGGGGCTGGTCATCGGCGCCGCGGCCTTCATCTGGATCTTCATCAAGCTGCCGCAGGAGTGGTGGATCCACGTCGCCCAGCTCGATATGACCGACTTCATCAAGCAGCAGGTGTTCGGGGTCTCGCCGGACAGCAGCTGGGCCGAGGCGATCACGGCGAACCCGACCGTGCTGCTGGTGGCCGGCGTCGTGGTGGCGCTGCTCGGCCTCCTCGGGTGGTGGCTGCTCACGCGCCGGCTGCCCCCGGCCGACCGGCCGTTCACCCTGGACGCGGACGCGCTGCAGCCTCCGGTGCCAGAGACGGCCATCCGCCAGCGCCGCGAACGGATGGCCGGCACGCTGTTCGATCGCGAGCTGCTGGAGAAGATCGTGCTCGTCTCACTGGTCAGCGTGATCTTCGGCCGCATGCTGCCCGGCGACGACCTCCCGCCGCTGGGCCTGGCGGTCGGCGTGGCGGTGGTCATCCTGGCCAACACGGCCATCACAGAGTGGCAGATCCGCCGCGGCCGCCGGTGGGGATCGGTCGTCACGCAGTTCGGCCTGATGCTGGCCCTCAACGTGGCCATCGTGGCCGTGGCGGGGTTCCTGCTCCGGATCGCGAACGCCGAGCCCATCCAGCATGCGTTGGTGTTCGTGCTGCTGCTGACCCTGATCGTGACCCTCTACGACCGCTATCGGCCCGTCCACCTCGCTCGGTTCGGGCTCTGATCAGCCGGCGCTTGGTTCATTGCCGGCCGCTGTGGTTGATGCGCGGCGCAAGGACCACCACAGGTCCAGGGCGACGCTCAGCAGCACGATCACGATCAGCGCCACGATCGAGGCCGGCTCCTCGATCAGGGTGGTGAAGACGAAGGTCAGCAGCGCGACGGCCGCCGTGCCGACGGCCAGCAGCAGCAGGATGAGGTTGGCCCGCGTGTCCGACCTGATCCGCAGGTGGCCAATGGAGACGAGGGTGAAGACCATCAGCGCCACTGCGCTGCCGATGGAGGCGATCGCCGACAGGTCGTAGCCGATGGCCAGCAGCGCCACGGCCACCGCCACGATCAGCAGCCCGACGTTGGCGCGGCGGCCGATACTGCGCCCCATGGCGGTCGGGAACTGCCCCGTGCGGGCCAGCTCCTCCGATAGGCCGGCGGCCGGGTACAGGCCGGCATTGGTGGCACCGGCCGTGGCGAACAGGGCGGTGATGGTCATCATCCAGTAGCCCAGGTCGCCGAGCACGGGCTGCGCCGCGACGGCGATCGCGGTGGGACCGGCCGCGATCACCTCGTCGACCGTCAGCGTGCCGAAGACGCCCAGCGACACGCCCACGTAGACGAGCGCCGCCAACCCGATCGCGATGGTCATGGCCAGCGGTAGCTGGCGCGATGGGTCGCGGAGGTCCTTGGCGGTGAAGGTCACGATGCCGAAGCCCAGGAAGGCGAAGAAGGTGAGCGCCACGCTCGACACGATCTGGCGGAGGCTGGGATAGCTCGATGGCGCCAGCAGGGTCGGGTCCATGTTCAGGATGGTGACCACCGCAAAGACGCCGAGGATCCCGACCACCACGAACACGACCAGGCTCTGGACCCTGGCCACGAAGGTCGAGCCCGCGATGTTCAGCAGCGTCATGGCCACCACCAGGATCACCGCGGCGGGCTTGACCCACGCCTGGTCGCCGCCGAAGAAGGCGCTGCTGGCGTAGCTGCCGAAGGAGACCGCCACCATGGCCGTCACGATCCCGTTCGAGGCGTACCCGAGCCAGGCGATCACGGTCGAGACGTGGCCAAGACCGAAGGCCCGGTTGATGTACTCGAGCAGGCCGGCCGCGCTCGGATAGCGGGCCCCGAGCCTGGCGAACGAGTAGCCCTGCAGGCCGGCCACGATGCCGGCCAGCACGAAGGAGAGCCAGACGGCAGCGCCGGCCACCTCGCCGGTCGTGCCCAGCAGCGAGAAGATGCCGGCGCCCACCATGGCACCGACGCCGATGAAGGCCGCCTGCCGCGTGGTCATCAAGCGGCAGCGTACGCCCGCCGTCCAGCCGTCAGGGAGCTGTCGCCGGGTCGTTGCGAGAAGGCAGGAAGGCGGCCGTCAGCCAGGCGGCGCTAGCCGCCAGCACCGCGGCCGGAATGGTATCGGCCCCGTTCGGCCCTACCAGCAGGGCTGCCAGCAGCACCGGCGAGAAGAGCAGGCGCGTCTGGGCCGCCATGCCGGCGGCCGCACCGACCGACACGGCCAGGGTCGGTGACGTGCCCAGCGCAACCGTGGCCACGGAGGCGAGCGCAACCCCCAGGAACACCGCCGGAAAGATCGGTCCTCCCCGGTAGCCGCAGCCGAGACTGATGCCATAGGCCAGCGCTTTCGCGATCAGCAGGACCAGGACGAGCGACATTGAGCCGGCGCCAACCACCACCGGGATCGAGGCCTGACCCGAGAAGAGCACGTCATCGGCGTCTGCGCCAAGCGTCGTGGCCAGTAGGGCCAGCCCGCCCACCGCGAACCCGCCGCCGACGAGTGCGATCGGCATCCCTACACGATTGTGGATACCGCCCACGCGCCTGCCGAGTGCTCTGACGGCCGACATCAGCACGACGGCCGCAATGCCGACCAAGATCGCGACCAGCAGGTCGCTGATGAGCTCGCCCTCGTACGGCGGCAGGCTGGGCACGACGAGGCCGGGCGTGCCCAGCCCCTGCCAATGCCCCAGCCCGACGAAGATGAGGTAGCCGACCGCCGCGGCGACGAGGCCGGGGAGCAGCGCCGGAATCAGGGCAGCGCCGGCGCGGAGGCCGCTCTCAACCAGCAGGGTGCCCGCCACCAGCGGCCCGCCGAACAGGGCGGAGATCGCCGAGAACGATCCGGCATTGGAGAGCACCGCCCCCTCGGGGCCCGCCAGGCGGGCCCAGCGGTTCACGAGGACGCCAACCGCCGTCCCAAGTGCGATGACCGGCAACTCCGGTCCGAGCACGGCGCCGAACGGCAGCGAGCCGAGCGCCGCCAGCACCACCCCGGGCACGTGCGCGACCGGCGTGGGATCTGTGCTCAGGCCGCCCATCGGTGCGTGGCCACCATCGCCGGGCAGCAGGCGACGCGCGACGATCACGATCACCGCCCCGACCACGGGCAGGCCCAGGATCAGGAACCAGGGCGGCGTGGCCGTCCCCATCGCCGCGGGCAGGTCATCCCACAGCCAGCGCTCGATGATGTGCACGGCCGAAAGCAGCAGCGCCGCGACGAACGCGGCCGGGATCCCGATGAGGGCGGCGATGCCGACCAGGCGCAGGTAGCCCAGGCCGATCGCCTGCCGTCCGTCCTCCGTCCGACTCACACAGCCGGAGTGTGGCAGGTCAGCCGCGTGATGACGCGGCCACTAGATCGGGAATCAGCGTGCCGACGGGCTCTCCACGTTCCCCCGCCACGCCCCGGTCGGGACCTGGCGCGACTCGATGAACTTCTTGAAACGCTCCAGGTCTCCGTCGACCTGGCGGTCGAGGACGCCCAGCCAGTCGCCAATGTTCTCGATCGGACCATCCGGATCGACGTCCATCTGAAGCGTCACCCGGGTTGTGTCGTCGTCAATGCGGTGGAAGGTCACCACGCCTGCATTCCTCGCGCCGCTGGTGCTGTGCCACGCCACCCGCTCGTCGGGATGCTGCTCGCTGATTTCGGCGTCCCACTCCTTCTCCATCCCGCCGATCGAGGCGGTCCAATGCAGGTGAGTGTCATCGGTCTGTGTCACCGATGTCACGCCCTCCATGAACGCCGGGAACTCCTCGAACTGGGTCCATTGATCGTAGACCGTCCGAATCGGGACGTTGACATCGACTGCCTTGGTCACGTTGCCCATCTCGTTCTCCCACAACTGTCTGCGCGGGCGGACCTATGCAAGCCCCACGCCAAGCGCCCTGGCGGACGGCTATAAGTGCTCGTCGCCCGGGTCGCGCTGCTCGTCGCCGCCGAGGACCGTGTCGCCGGCGGGACGCCGGGTCCGCGGCTCGGCGGGCGGCGCGTGCTCCTCCAGGCGATAGGCAGGATCGTCGGTGCCGAGGCCCTTCGACGACCCATATCCCCCGTCGCGGTCGTTCGGGGCCGTCTGGTCGCCGCGTTCCAACAGCTGACCGGGCTCTGTGTCGGCGGTCTGTCGCGCCTCGGCCCGACGGTGGGCCGCTGCCGTGCGCTGCCGAGCAGATGCCGGATCGGTCAGCTCGCGGGTCTCGGCGGGGACGAACTCCTCATCGGCGTTGTCGGACGTCAGGCTACCGGTGGCGCCGGTCAGTGCGCCGCGATCGGCTCGCTCGTCGGGAATGCGCTTCGTCATGGCGATCTGCCCTGCATACGCCGCGCCAGCGCATCCGCCATCATCGGTCCATGGAGGGCCAGCTGCGCCGGCGCGACCGGGCCGCCCGGGAGGCCGCGGAGGAGGGCCTGAGCCCGCTGGCCTCTCGCTCGCGGGCCTCGCGCGGCAGGGCCCGGGCCGAGCAGCCGGACGCCCTGCGCACCGCCTTCGAGCGTGATCGGGATCGGATCATCCACTCCAAGGCGTTCCGCCGCCTGAAGCACAAGACCCAGGTCTTCATCAACCCCGACGGCGACCACTACGTCACGCGCCTGACCCACACCCTGCAGGTGGCGCAGATCGCCCGCGCCCTGGCCGCCGGGCTGGCGCTGAACGAGGCCCTGGCCGAGGCCATTGCGCTGGGCCATGACGTCGGCCACTCGCCGTTCGGCCACACCGGCGAGGAAGCGCTGTCGCCCTACTTCCCGCCGGATGGCTGGCATCATGCCGCGCAGAGCGTCCGGATCCTGTCCGTCCTGGAGGACCTGAACCTGTCCTGGGAGGTGCTCGATGGCATCCGCGCGCATTCCTGGAAGATCGAGCCGCCGCCGGCGACGCCCGAGGGTGGCTGCGTCCGGTTTGCGGATCGGATCGCCTACCTGACGCACGACGCACTGGACGCCATCCGGGCCGGCATCCTGTCACGGGACGCGCTGCCGGACGCCGCCCTGGAACGTTTCGGCGAGCCGGGTCGGGCGTGGATCGGTGAGATGATCGAGGCGGTGGTGGAGCATTCGCCGCGCGTCGGCGCGGTGGCCATGGACGCGTCGACGCTCGCGGTCATGAACGAGCTGCGTGACTTCATGTTCGAGCGGGTCTACCAGGCCCCGAGCCAGCGCGATCAGCAGGAGCGCGCCATCGAGCTGCTGCGGGCGCTGATGGCCCATCACACCGAGCACGCCGACGAGATTCCGGCCAGCTATCGCCAGCACGGGGCGTCGGTGGTGATGCAGGGAGCCGACTACGTGGCCGGCATGACCGACCGCTATGCGCTGGCGACTTACGCCCGCGTGTTCGGAGCCGATGCCGCGGCGGCCCTCGGGCTCTCGGGCGCCTAGGCCGCCGCGCATTTGCGGTGCCCCCGGGCACCGACCCGGCGCATGCCCACCACACAGCCCCTTCGCGCCGGTAGGATTCCTTCGTCACACCGACCCGAGCCCATGAGTTTCGATGAGGAGGGGATCACCCGTGCCTGTCACTGAGGTAGGGGCGCGCTCCGGTCTCCGGCGTCGTCTGGCGCTGGCCATCGCCGTGCTCACCATGCTGTCGCTCGTCCTTCCCGCGGGAGTCCTGGGCGCCAAGCCATCGGCCAGGCAGTCCAACACCGTGGACGTCCAGCTCCTGGCGATCAACGACTTCCATGGAAACCTGCAGCCGCCCAGCGGGTCGAGCGGTCGCGTCGGATCGGCTATCGATGATCCTGCCTGCATTGCGGCAGGGCCTGCCAATTGCGTGCTGGCCGGTGGGCTTGCCTACCTGGCCGATGACGTCAAGGACCTCGAGGCGACGAACCCGGACCGGACGCTGGTCGTCGCGGCCGGCGACAGCATCGGCGGGACGCCGCTGATCTCGGCCGCCTTCCACGACGAGCCGACGATCGAGGCGCTGAACATGATCGGCCTGGACGTGTCGGCGGTGGGCAACCACGAGTTCGACGAGGGGGTCGACGAGCTGCTGCGCATCCAGAACGGCGGCTGCCACCCGACCGATGGCTGCCAGACCGGCCACACCTATGCCGGTGCCGACTTCCAGTACCTGGCCGCCAACGTCGTCTACAAGGACACCGGCAAGACGATCCTGCCGGCCTTCAACGTCAAGCGGGTGGGCGGCGTCAAGGTCGGATTCATCGGCCTGACCCTCGAGGGCACCAATCTCATCGTCAGCGCCGCCGGGATCCAGGACGTCAACTTCCTCGACGAGGCGAAGTCGATCAATGCCGCGGTCAAGAAGCTGAAGA
The DNA here is from genome assembly GCA_036555005.1 of Candidatus Limnocylindria bacterium. Lineage (GTDB taxonomy): Bacteria > Chloroflexota > Limnocylindria > QHBO01 > QHBO01 > DASSCW01. The sequence continues at coordinate 8,911 of DATBME010000045.1, forward strand.
ACCGCGACGTGAAGACGATCGTGGTGCTGATCCACGAGGGCGGCGCCCAGTCGGTGGGGCTCAACCCCGGCACCGTCAACACCTGCACCGGGATGTCGGGCGCGATCACGGAGATCGTCGGCAACATGAGCGGGGCGGTCGACCTGGTCGTCAGCGGGCACACGCACAACGCCTACAACTGCCTGCTGCCCAACCGCGCGAACAAGGCGATTCCGGTCAGCAGCGCGTCATCCTTTGGCCGCCTGGTGACGGACATCGACATGACGATCAACCGCAACAGCGGCAATCCCACGTCGATCTCGATCAACAACCGGATCGTCTTCCGCGACGACACCGATCCGGCCGCGGCGGCGCTCGTCTCGAACTACCAGACCCTGGTCGCGCCGATCGCCAACCGGGTCATCGGCTCGATCACGGCCAGCATCACGCGCACCGCCAACGCGGCGGGTGAGTCGGCGCTGGGCGACGTCATCGCGGACGCCCAGCTGGAGTACACGCAATCGGCTGGCGGGCAGCTCGCGTTCATGAACCCGGGCGGCATCCGCACGGACCTGGCCTTCCTCAGCTCGCCGGCAGGAGAGGGCGATGGCGTCGTCACGTTCGGCGAAGCGTTCGCCGTGCAGCCCTTCAACAACCTGGTCGTGACGCAGGACATGACCGGCGCCCAGATCGAGGCGGTGCTCGAACAGCAATGGGCCGCCTGCACGCCGCCGGGGAGATCGAACGACGCCACCGTCATCCTGCAAGTGTCGGCCACGTTCACCTACTCGTACAGCGACACGCAGCCGTGCGGCAGCCGGATCTCGGAGATGGAGCTCAACGGCGTTCCGATCGACCCAGCCGCCGTGTACAAGGTCACGGCGAACAACTTCCTGGCCGATGGAGGCGACAGCTTCCCGGCCTTCACGGCCGGGACGAACCGCGTGTTCGCCCCGCTCTTCGATGTCGATGCGCTGGAGGCATACATCTCGGCGCACTCGCCGGTCCCGCCGGGTCCGCAGAATCGGATCACCAAGCTCCCCTGATAGTGGGGACCACCCAATGGCAAGAGGCCGGGCCGAGCGCCCGGCCTCTTCGCTGTCACTCGGCCAGCGGCGCGAAGACGCGGAGGGCGCCGGGTCGAATGGCGAACGACACCGGCGTGGAACCCAGCGGCTCGCCGTCCGCGTGGGCCGGCAGCGGGCTGCTTCCCTCCACCCGGATTCGCCGCGCCGTCAGATAGCGCACGCGCGGCTCCCGGCGCGGCCGTCCGCGGGCCACGGCCAGGTAGTGGCGCACGACGTCCAGGCGGGACATGCCGGAGAAGACCACCAGGTCGAGCTGCCCGTCGGCGGGATCGGCATCCGGCGCCACGGCGAAGCCCATCCCGTAGTACGGGCCGTTCAGGATCGCCACCGCCGGGGCGGCCGTGCGCAGGCGGCGACCGTCCACCTCGAGCCGCATCGGCGTCCGGCGGCGGCGCAGCGCCCGCCAGCCGTGGCGCAGCGCGCTCCACGCGCCCAGTCGCTCACCCACCGCCACGGCCCCGAAGCCGGCTGCATCGAGCCCCACCCCGGCCGCCTCGAAGAACGGCGTGGCGTCCGGCGGCGCATCCGCCGAGCCGGACCAGGCCAGGCCGATGTCCACCACGCGGCTGTCGCCGCCGGCCACGACCGCCAGGGCGGCCTCCGGGTCCTGCGGGAGCCCGCATCCGCGGGCGATGTTGTTCCAGGAGCCGAGCGGCACGATGCCCAACGTGGCGGCCGTGCCGATCAGCGCGCTCGCGGCCGGGCGCACCGTCCCGTCACCGCCGGCCACGACCACGTCCCGGCCATCGGCGGCAGCGCTGGTGGCGAGGGCACCCACATCCTCACCCTCGGCCAGGCGCTGTAGCTCGGCGGTGACTCCCGCCCGCCGTAATGCCGCCAGCATCGTCTCCGGCTCCGGCCGCTCGACGCTCGCGCCCGGCGCGCCGGCCTTGCCGCCGGAGCTCGGGTTGTCCAGCAGCAGGATGGGACGGCGATCAGCAACCACTCAGGGCGCGCTCGTGGGAATCGGGCTGCGACTGACGCCGTCCCAGGCGTAGGTCTGGTACGTGCCATCGGCGCAGTCCAGGGCGACCGTCGCTGGCCGATCCTCGGCCTCGGTCGACGGCGAGCTGCCCGGCGGCCCGTACATCTGGCGCGTGGTCAGGCCGAAGAAGGTGGATCCGATCGGGACCGCCGCTCCCGGTGAGGCAAAGGCGGGGCTGGGGGCAGGCGTGCCCTCCGCCAGGTAGGTGCGGTCGGCCCACTGCAGGCGCCCGGGGCAACCCGGCTGCGCACGGAAGGCGAACGACATGCCCAGCAGGCCGATGCCGACGAAGACCGCGGCGCCGATCACCAGGCAGCCGATGGCGCGCCAGTTCATGAGCCGATCGGCCGGCCAGCCGTCACCGGCGGCCGATGTCGAAGCGCAGGTATTCGCCGGAGGCCGGCCCGCGCTCGACGTCGACCTGCTCCACCCGGGCGGCGCTGGGGCCTCGCCACAGCTGACGCTCCAGCTCGTCCAGGTCGTTCGGGTCGCCCTCCGCCACGAGCGCGAGCAGTCGCTCGTCGGCGTCGTTCGTGACCCAGCCGGTCAGCCCCAGCTCGTCGGCCCGTGAGCGGATCCACCACCGGAAACCGACGCCCTGTACCCGGCCGCTGACCTGGGCCGTCATCCGCTCGCGATCGGCCATCAAGCAGCGATCGGGCGGCTCGACGGGCTGGCGGGCCAGGCCAGCATCGCGACCTCCAGGGCCAGCCGTGGCGCGGCGTTCTCGCGCAATCCATCGGCGATCCGCCCTGCCAGCGACAGGAACGCGGTCAGCGCCTGCCGCTCGATCCCCTGCGCCGCCTGCCGGAGCTCGTCGGACGGCACCGCAGCCGCCATGAGCTCCGGACGCCCGACGGAGGCCATCAGCAGGTCCCGGGCCAGGTCGCGCCAGGCGCCGAGCACCACCAGCGCGGCCGCGCGCTGAGCCGCGCCGGCGACCCGCGGCGCCTCCTCGTCCGCGACGGGCTCTGCTTCATCGGCCGGCGGCGCGCCGAGCTTGGCCGCCTCATCGAGAAGATGGCGGACGGAGTCGAACCGCTCGGCACGCCCAGCATGCATGACGCCCAGCAGCTCGCGCTGGGTGCGCTCGCGCCACGTGAGCAGATCGTTCGCCCGCGCATAGCCGATCGCCCGGCCGGTCAGGCCGCCGGCCAGCCGGGCAACCAGCGCCGCCTCGGCGGGCGACTGGCGCTCGTGCTCCACCAGCCACGACCCCAGCTGCGCCTTCGGCACCGGGCCGATGCGCAGCGGCTGAGCGCGGGACCGGATGGTCGGCAGCAACCGCCCCGGCTCGTCAGCGACCAGCACGAACATCTGACGCGGCGACGGCTCTTCGAGCGCCTTCAGCAGGGCGTTCTGCGTCTGCTCGTTGGCCCGGTCCGCGCCCTCGATCAGGACAACGCGCTGGTCGGCGGCGATGGGCGCTCCGGCGCTGGCCAGCAACCATCGGCGGGCAGCGGCGACGATGCTCTCGCCGGTCGCGCGCTCCTCGCGCCAGCGCTCCGGCCCGCCCATGACCAGGTCGGGGTGGGCGCGGACGCGGGCGTCGCGGCAGCCGCGGCACGCATTGCATGGCCGGGTGGAGAAATCGGCCGCCTGGCAGAAGAGGAGCGCCAGCAGATCATCGGTGAACGCGCCCTTGCCGGCGCCGGCCGGACCATGGACCAGCAACGTGCGCTGCATGCGTCCCGCCTGCGCCGCGCGCAGGGCGGCGGCCCGGGCGTGCGGCTGCCCCAGACTCAGGAATCCTGCCGTCGGCGCCGCCATCGTCATCAGCCCGAGTATAGGGTGGAGGCCGGTCAGGCCCGATAAGCCCCGGATAACGAGGCGATGACCACCGCCGGCCATCCTGTGCGTCCCATGCCCCGCGGGTCGCGCCGGGCGCATCCCGCTGGCGGCCGGCCGGCAACCGGACCCGCCGTCGAAGAGGCGACCCGCGCGGGCGCCAGCCTCCAGTGGCATACTTCCTGCACCCGATTCCCGCCCGATCAACCGAGGAGGACGACATGCCCGACGAGGCGTCGACCAGGGTTCGCTCGATGGTTGAGAAGCTGCTCGAGGCGGATATGGCCGATCAGATCTCCCAGCGCAGCCGGGAGATCGCGGAAGCGGTCAGCCAGGCGACCGACAATGTCTCGCATCGCGCCGAGGAGGCATGGAAGGACTCGGCGCCGCAGCGCCGGGACGCGGAGAAGGCGGTGCGCCATATGGCGCGTGATGCCATCCGGTGGGGCCGGCGCACATGGCAGCACGACCTGCGACCGGAGCTGCGCAAGCTCTGGAAGCAGCGCAAGGCCGCCATCGCGGCGGCTGGCGCCGCCATCCCCGCCGCCGGCGAGCTGGTGGAGGACGCGGCCGTGCGCGTCGGCATCCGGGAGCGCCGCGAACGGCGTCACTGGACGGCCTTCTTCCTGGGCATCCTGATCGGTGCCGCAGCCGGCGCCGTGGTCGCCATCCTCACCACGCCGAAGCCGGGGCGCCAGATGCGCGACGAGCTCACCGAGCGCGCTCGCCAGGCGGCCGACCAGGCGCGTGAGGCAGCCGGTGGAGCCAGCGAATGGATGCCGCTCTTCCAGCGCGAGGAAACCACCAACGGCGGCAACATCGACAGCACCGCCGCCAGTCCTCCGCCGACCACGCGCCCGACGACGGGTCCCACGCGCTCCGAGTCGCGACGCAGCAAGGCTGCGCCCACGACACCCAGCGAGCCCGCCGAAGCGAGTGACACGGCAGGCAGCCCGTCGATCGACGCCGGGCCGACCGAGGGCGAGGAGCAGGCCTAGCTCGAGGTCCCTCCGCGCGCCGACCGGAAGCGCTGCCAGATCCCCTGGGGCTCGCCGTCCGTTTCCTGGGCGCCGGTTTCTGAGCCTGCGGCCTCGGCGGTTTCGGCCGTGCTCGAGGTGGACGACCGCCGACGCCGTGGCTTGGCGGGCGCCTCACCCTCGTCGAGGGCTGCCGGGTCGGCAGCCTTGGTCGACTTCGACTTCCGGGCCGAGGTGGTGGTCGATTTGGCCGCCCTCGATCGGCGGGCAGGCTTCTCCGCCGCCTCGCCGGCCGACGAATCGTCCGCGGTGGACGCTGCCTTCCTTGACCGACGCTTGGGCGTCTCCGCCGCCGCGTCGGAGGCCTTGGCGTCGGCGCTCGAAGCCTTGCGCGCTCGGCTGCGGGGCGCCGGCTTCGCCTCTGCCGGCTGATCCTGCTGGGTCTCGGCGGGCGCTCCGCCGTCCAGCAGGCCAAGCTCGGCCAGTGTGGCCTCATCGGCCTCTTCGAAGGTGTACTCGCGCTCCTCACCTGCGGCGTCGGTCAGTGGCGCCGAGTCGAGCTCCTCGAGCTGCGAGATGTCATCGACCTCGACCCAGCCGATCTCGCCCGCGGGCTCAGGCGAGACCGCTGTGCTCTCGGGGTGCCGGCCGCGACCGCGACCGCGGCCTCCGCGCCGGCGGCGGCGGCGGCGAGCGTCTTCGCCCTCGGCCGTGGCCGGCTCCGCGGCGGCCTTCCCGTCGCGGACGGCAACCGGTGCCTCGGCATCCGCCGTTGTGCGCGACCGGGCACTGCCACGGCCGCGGCCACGCGTCGAGGTGCGCGGCTCGTTCCCCTCGCGCAGCGCCGCCAGGGCGGCGGCCGCGACCGACGGCGGAGCCTCACGGAAGCCGAACTCGGGCACGACCTCCTTGGCCGGCATCTCCGGCGCGCTCCCCTTGCTGGGGCTGTCCTTCTTGCCGCGCCCGATGCTGGCGATCTTCATGATGTCGATGAACTCGTCGGCCACCGCGATCAGGTCGGACGAGGTGTTCGGCCGGAAGCTGATCACCTCGCAGCGCACGCCCTCGTCCTGCAGGGCGCGGATGGCTGGGGCGAAGTCGCCGTCGCCGGACACGATGACGGCGATGTCCATCCGCTTCGCGAGGCGGAAGAGGTCCACCACCAGCTCGATGTCCAGGTTGGCCTTGACGCGGCCGTCGCCGAACTTGCGGATGTCCTTGTGAACGACCTTGTAGCCATTCTTGCCCAGGAAGTCGATGAACTTGCGCTGGTTCTCGTTCTCGGGATCCAGCCCCGAGTAGGCGTAGGCGCGAATCAGGTCGCGCCCCTTGGTGGCGGCCTTGAGCAGGGCGACGTAGTCGACGTCGACCTCCTGCCCACGGGCCGAGTAGTAGAGGTTGGCCACATCAACAAAGAGGGCCACGTTCTTGCTCACGGTTGAGCTCTTCTCCTGTGGTTGTGATTGATGCGGCTGGCGTGCGGGTGTCCCGGCCGCGGCGCGCCAATCGGTGAGATTGTCCTCACCCGATGGCGCGGCTCAGCAGCGCCCCTCTGCGCTCGAACCCGGCGCCCTTGAGGAGCGCCGGCTCGGCGGCTGCGAGGGGATCGGTGACCTCCACGCGCGCACAGCCCTTATTCCTGGCCGATGAGATGAGGTGCTCGAGAATGGCGAGACCGACCTCGGATCGACCGGAGGTGTCTGCTCGCGCCGAGCGTGTCGCCCGTCCGCGCGGTCCCTCCAGGCCCAGCTCGTCGATGACGCCGACGAACGGGGCAGTGCGGACCGTGGGACGAATCGAGAGGACTCCGATCCCGATCACGCGCCGCTCCGCCTCGGCCACGACCACGGTCGCGGCCGGCAGGTAGAGCAGGCTGCGCAGTCGATCGGTGTCCGCGCGTCCCTCGCCGGGCTCCTCCGCGTCGCGCATCAGGATGCGCATCGCGGGTTCGACATCGGTGAGGCGGGCGCTGCGGACGTGAAACTCCACGGAGGCCTCTCGGGAGCGAAACGCAGCGCGTTGGCTGCAGACGTACCCGCGCAAGAGCATAGCACGCTCGCTTCGAACCGTCGGTCTTGCCCCGGGGGTGGACCGACCATCTATGATCCCCGCACTTGTCGACACGGGCGCGCGGGAATCCACTTCGGAGCACGCCGATCGATGGCCAGAGGACAACTGAAGCCGGCTGATCGTCTCGTGCCCGCAGGTGCCCGAGATGCCGGTCGTGGGCTGCGCCGTCCCCTGGCCCTGCTTGCCATCCTGGCGGGAATCATCCTCATCCTCGCCTTCCCATTCCCGGCGCTGGCCGAAGGCGAGACGATGCGCGGGACCCTGGCGTACGGCACCGGCGACGAGCGAACGCCGGTCGAGGGCGTCAGCATCACGGTTTCGCAGGACGGCGACGAGATCGGAGCGGTCGTCTCCGATGCCGACGGCGCGTGGGAAGTGGCGCTGCCTGGGCCAGGGAGCTACCAGGTGACGCTGGATCCCGCCACGCTCCCCGATGGCGTGCAGCTGACCGATCCCCGTCGATGCGAGCTGCCGAACGTGGCCGTCCTTGGCGGACAGCAGAAGGTGGTCCTCTTCCCGTTGGAGGAGGGGCCCGGAGGCGCCGACCGTTGCGAAGGCGGCGGTGGTGGCAATGGAGGCAATGGCGGCGGGGGACGTCCCGGTGGCGGCGGCGGCGGCATCTCGCCTTACGCCCGCGTCGGCGGGCTGCTGGTGGCCGGTCTCAAGCTGGGGGCGACCATCGCGCTCGCCGCGGTGGGACTTTCGCTGATCTACGCCGTCACCCGGCTTGTCAACTTCGCGCACGCCGAGCTCGTCACCCTCGGCGCCGTCCTCGCCTTCGCTTTCCACGTGGCCGGCGGCGGATTCCCCCTGGTGCTGGCTGCGATCCCCGCGATCCTCCTGGTCAGCGCGTTCGGCTGGTTGCAGAGCAGGTACCTGTGGCTGCCGCTTCGCAGGCGGAGAACATCGCTCCTTTCGATGATGGTGGTGTCGATTGGCCTGTCCTTCGCCCTGCGCGGCCTCATCCAGCTCTTCTTCGGGGGTCAGCCCATCTCATACCAGGACTTCGCGGGGCAGCCGGGCATCCCGATCCTGGGCATCTCGATGGTGCCGAAGCACCTGGTGACCATCGGCGTGGCCATCCTGGTGCTCCTGCTGGTGACCCAGTTCCTGGAGCGAAGCCGAGCCGGTACGGCCATGCGGGCCGTGGCCGACGATCGCGATCTCGCCGCGTCGTCAGGCATCGACGTCGACCGGGTCATCGACCTGACCTGGATCCTGGCGGCCGGGCTCGCCGCGCTGGGTGGCATCTTCTACGGGCTCAATGAGTCAGTCTCCTATGACATGGGCTTCAGGATCCTGCTGCTGCTCTTCGCGGCCGTGGTCCTCGGTGGGCTCGGAACCGCGTATGGGGTGATGGCCGGCGCCTTCATCGTCGGGATCGTGGTCGAGCTCAGCACGCTGGTGCTCCCATCCGAGCTAAAGGTCGTGTCCGGCCTGCTCATCCTGATCGTGATGCTGCTCGTCCGCCCGCAGGGCCTCTTCGGGACCCGGGAGAGGATCGGCTGATGGACTGGATGCAGGTCTTCGCTGCCGGCGTCCTGGCGACCATCGGCCCGGTCACGGCCGGATACGCGCTGAGCGCGATCGGCCTGAACCTGCAGTTTGGATACGCCGGCCTGCTCAACTTCGGCCACGTCGCCTTCATGATGGTCGGCGCCTACGGCATGGCCATGACGGTCGAGTACGGCGGGCCCCTATGGCTGGGGGTGATCGTCGGCATCGCGGCCGCGGTCCTGCTCGGGCTGCTGCTCGGGATCCCCACGCTGCGACTCCGGGCCGATTACTTCGCCATCACCTCGATCGCCGCAGCCGAGGTCCTGCGCCTGGTGGTGCGATCCTCGACTGCGCAGCCGGTGACCGGCGGCGTGTTCGGGCTGCAGGGCTTCGGCGGCGACTTCCACGCGCTCAACCCCTTCCCCCCGACCGGCCTGTTCGGTATCGCGCCGTTCGTGGTGACAGGCCGTAACCTGTGGGTGATCGTCGTTGGCTGGGTGCTGGTCTTGCTGGCCACCCTCTTCATCGCCCGCCTCATCAGCAGTCCGTGGGGACGCGTGCTGAAGGCGATCCGAGAGGACGAGGATGCGACCCGCTCGCTGGGCAAGAACGTCTTTGCCTACAAGCTGCAGGCCCTGATGATCGGTGGCGCCATCGCCGGCATGGCCGGCATGTACTTCGCCCTGCAGCAGCAGAGCCTGCACCCAGATGCCTTCCAGCCCAGGGTCACGTTCATGCTGTACGTGATGGTGATCCTCGGTGGCGCCGGGACCATCTGGGGTCCGGTGGTGGGAGCGGCGCTGTTCAACTTCCTCTTCTACGGAACCGATGAGTTGATGGCTCGCCTGCAGGCCAACGTCGACTTCGTGGGCTCGATCCTGTCGCCCGCCGATGCAGGGCTGATCAAGTACATCCTGGTCGGCATCGCCCTGATGCTGTTGATGGTGTTCCGTCCCCAGGGTCTGCTGGGGAGCAGAGATGAGGCACGAACCGATGCCGGCTGACGTCGCGATCGCAGCAGAGCCCGGCAGCGCGAAACCCGATCCCGTCCTCACCATTGACGGCATGCGGCGGTCCTTCGGCGGACTGCGCGCGGTCGACATCCAGCACCTGGAAATCCAGCGCAACTCGATCACGTCCATCATCGGGCCCAACGGCGCGGGAAAGACGACGCTGTTCAACCTGCTCACCGGCTTCGAGATTCCCGACCATGGCAGCTACTCCCTCGAAGGGGATCTCCTGGTCGGCGTGCCTGCCCATCAGGTCGCCCAGCGCGGCATGGTGCGGACCTTCCAGCTCACCAAGGTGCTGCCGCGGCTCTCGGTGCTCGACAACATGCTGGTGGCGGCCAAGGTTCAACCGGGTGCTTCCCTGCGTGGCGCCATCATGGGCGGTTGGCACGGCGCTGAGCGCGAAAACGAGAAGCGGGCGCGGGAGATACTGGACCGCTTCGGGCTGGCGGCCATGGCCGACGAGTACGCTGCCACGCTGTCGGGCGGCCAGCGCAAGCTCCTGGAGATGGCGAGGGCGCTCATGGTGAGACCAACCCTCATCATGCTCGACGAGCCCACGGCCGGCGTCAATCCCAGGCTCATCCAGTCGCTGGTTGAGCATGTCAGGGAACTGCGCAACGCTGGGATGACGGTGCTCCTGGTCGAGCACGACATGGACGTGGTCCAGTCGATCTCCGACTGGGTGGTGGTTGTCGCCGAGGGCCACGTCATCGCCGAGGGACCGCCGGGCGTCATCGCCCGCAACCCGGCGGTGATCGAGGCGTACCTCGGCAAGCATCGCGGGGAGGACGTCGAATGACGGAGCCACTGCTGGTCGTCGAGGACCTGGTCGGAGGCTACGTGCCTGAGGTCGACATCCTGAGGGGCGTCAACCTCACCCTCCAGCAGGGTGAGCTGGTGGGCATCATCGGACCCAACGGCGCCGGGAAGTCGACCCTGGTCAAGGCCATCTTCGGGCTGCTCAAGATCCGGTCGGGAACCGTCTCATTCCGAGGTGAGGACATCACCGGCCGGCCGACCCACCAGCTGGTGAGCCAGGGCATCGGGTACGTCCCGCAGCGGGCCAACGTGTTCCCCTCGCTGACTGTGGAGGACAACCTGCGGATGGGCCTCTACCTGAACATGGGGGCCTGGCCCGAACGATTCGAGTCGATCAGCACGATGTTCCCGCTCATCGAGCGTCGCCGCCACCAGAAGGCCCAGTTCCTGTCGGGCGGGGAGCGGCAGATGCTCGCCTTCGGCCGTGCGCTGATGACCGCGCCCAGTGTGCTGCTGCTCGACGAGCCATCCGCCGGACTGGCCCCGCTCGTCCAGGACGAGGTGTTCGGCAAGATCAAGGAGATCGCCTCGGGCGGTGTCTCCGTCGTCCTGGTCGAGCAGAATGCGCGCCACTGTCTCGGCATTGCCGACCGCGGCTACGTCCTCGACCAGGGCCGGAATGCGTATACCGGCACCGGCCAGGAGCTGCTCCACGACCCCAAGGTCATCGACCTCTACCTGGGAACCCTCGCGCGCGAGGCAGCCTCGGCCTGAGCCTCGCCTACGTGGCGCATAGGGCGAGGGGCCCGGCAGGCGCCGGACCCCTCTCGGTATTCCGCAGGATTGCGATCTCAGGATGGCAGGTCGCCTGAGATCTCGTCCTGGTTCTCGGATGCGCCTTCGGCGTTGTACTGGATGACGTTGTAGACACCGGTGCTCGGCTCGCCATTCGGGCTGAAGTCGAGCGGACCGGAAGCGCCGTCGTAGTCGATGTCCGTGCCGGCCCAGACCATCTCCAGGCAGTCGGCAATCAGGTTGCACTTCTCGCCATCACGGGTGACGCCGATGATCTCGTCCACGTAGACGGTCGGGTCCGCGCTCTGGGCCACCTGCGCGGCCAGGATCAGAGTCGCCAGGCAGTCATACATGTGCGCCGAGAACACCGTCGGCGTGCCCTCCGGCGCGAATGCGGCGAAGCGATCGCCGAAGGTAGGCTCGCCGGTGGATGGCGCGACGGCCGGGTAGGTGCCCCGGATCCCCTCGAGCAGGGCTGCGTCGCCGCCGACGCTCTCGACCGTCACGTTGTCGACGAATCCGTCGGCCACGTAGATCTGGCCCTCGAAGCCGGCGCTCTCCAGATCGAGGCGCAGCTGCGCGCCTTCGGCGTAGGTGATCATCGCCACCGCCTCAGCGCCCGAGGCCACGATGTCCTGGGCCACGTCGGTGAACGAGGTCTGCGTCGGGTCGAATCCCTCGCTCATGGCGAGTGTCGCTCCAGCCTCCTCGAGGCTGGCCGCAGTGGCCTGCCCGAAGCCCTCACCGTACTCGGTGCTCTGCCAGACCACGGCCACGTTGGTGTAGCCGTCCTCCAGGATCAGGTTGCCCAGCAGCGGGCCCTGGATATCGTCGGACGGGGCGGTCCGTACGTGATTCGGGTTGTACTCCTCACTGCTGAACGTCGCGCCGGTACTGGTGCCGGAGCACATGACCATGTTCGCGGTGTTCACAGCGTCCCAGATGGCCACGGCATTGCCGCTGGCGGCGGGACCGATGATCGCGTTGTGGTCGCCGGTCAGGTATTGCTGGACGTTCTGTGAGGCGACCGTGTCGTCGGTGCCGTCGTCGGCGAAGTCGATCGTGACCAGCCCATCAGATACGGCGTTGATCTCCGACTCGCCCAGCCGCAGCGCCTCCTCAAGGGCGCCGACGATCCCGGACAGGGCCCCCGTCTGAGGATTCAGCGCGCCGATCCGCATCGGGATCGGTTGCAGGTCCGCCGCCTGGCTCTCGGATGCCGCTTCGCTCGGCGACGCGCCACCCGTCGGCGCGCACGCGGCCAGGACCATGGTGGCCACCCCGAGCAGGGCGACCCAGGTCCGTCTTCCCCTCGCGGGTTCGCGTCGTTCTTCCACCATCAACTCCTCCGTGATCGGGTCGTAACCGGCGTCATCCCCGTGGATCAGGGCAAGGATCCAAGACCGGGCTCCTGTGCAACTCAATCGGGGCTCGCATGCGCCGGGCAGGGCGTTAGCGTCGGATAGTACATCAGACAGTCCACTTTTCCAGACCGGAGGCAAGGCCGGCGCAGCGATTAGCCGTGGCGTAATCTGCTCGGGCCGTGTCCAGCCAACCCGAACCGCCAGGCAAGCCACCGTCCCAGTACCAGCCGGACCTGCGGCCGATGCTGATCCTGGGCGGCTTGCTGCTGGTCGTGATCGTGGGCTGGATCATCCTGAGCCCGATCATCCTGCCCGGTCGTTAGATCTGGGTGCGATACCTCGGTAAGGTTCGCGATCCGCTGCCAAACGAGGGAGAAGGCGCTGCGGCCTCGACGTATGCGGCCACAGACTGATTGGACCAAGGAGCGTCGGGAACGCGCGGGTTCCTGCGCCATTTCAGTCAGTGGACGCATGCCTGGGGAAGGAAGCCCAGTGTTGGGGCTGTCGGTGGTCGTATCAGTCTCGCACCGCATACGCCGCAATCGGACAGCAAGCGTGCACGCCGTCGGCGGCCGTCCTGAGCGCGAGTGACGGGTGCGGCCTGCTTCGGAGCGCCAACCCTTCCGTGGAAGCGTGCCGCCGGCCGCGCCTCAGGCGCGACGCCGCTGCCCGAAGCCGATCCCCGCCCCGTACAGCACCAGCGCCACGCCCACCACCGCGGCCGCGATGCCCGGCGAGCGCTGCGGCAGCGGCAGGTAGCCCAGCGACCACAGCTCCCAGATGCGGAACAGCAGGGCGGCCGCGGCGGCCAGCCCCAGGATCAGGTAGGCCCACGGCGCATCGAGCACGAAGCCCCAGCGGCCGCGGATGTAGCCGACGTCCAGCAGCACCAGCGCGGCGATCGCCGAGCCGAAGATGACCAGGCCCGGTCCCTCCAGCCCGATCCCGGAGGCGGCCGGCACCGTGATGCCGTCAACCACCTCGCCGCCGGCCCGCCACCACGGCAGGAAGCCGGCCACGATCATCAGCAGGCTGCCGAGCAGGATCGGCAGCCGGAAGCGGCGCGGCGCCCCGTCGGCCACCGCGGTCACCCCACGGGTGGCGTTGCGCCGTAGACCGATGGCCGCAGCACGCCGATGTACGGCAGGTTGCGGTAGCGCTCGTCGTAGTCCAGGCCGTAGCCGATGACGAACTGGTCCGGGATGCTGAAGCCGCGGTAGTCGATCTCGATCTCGGCCAGGCGACGCGCCGGCTTGTCCAGGAGGCAGCAGATGCGCACGGATGAGGGCCCGTGGTCGCGGAGGTAGTGGAGCAGGTAGTTGAGCGTCAGCCCCGTGTCGATGATGTCCTCCACCACGATCACGTCACGCCCGCGGATCGGTCCCGACAGGTCCTTGAGGATGCGCACCTGGCCGCTCGACTGGGTGGCGGCGCCGTAGCTGGACAGCTCCATCAGGTCGATCGAGAGGGGCACCGGCATGGCGCGCACCAGGTCGGCCAGGAAGATGATCGAGCCCTTCAGCACGCTGACCAGCACCGGTTGGCGATCGGCGTAGTCGGCGGCCAGCTGGGCCCCCAGCTCGGCCACGCGCGTCTGGATCTGGTCGTCGGTGAGCAGGATCTCCTGGACGTCGTCATCCATGGCATTGCGGATGGCGGTGGCGGGGCTGGTCATCCGGCAGGCTCAATCCTCTCCGCCGAAGGCGTCGTTCAAGGGGCCATTGCCGTTCATCGCGGCGACATCGGCCAGGAAGTCCAGGCGCCCGTACTTGACCATCAGCGCCTGGAAGTCACGAGCGTAGAACAGCTTCACCCTGATCTCCGGGTACAGCTGGCGAAGCCACCGGAGCTTGCGGTTCTTGCGGCGCACCAGGGACTGCTTGAGGGTCGTCAGCTCCAGGTAGAGGTCGACCTCCGGCAAATAGAAATCCGGCGAAAAGGACTCGACGACCGCGCCGGCGGCGTTCCAGGAGAGCGGGAAGGTGTCGGGTTCGTAGCGCCATTCGATCCGATAGAAGTCGAGGATCCTTGCCAGCTCGGCCTCGCTCTGGTGGGCGAAGCGCGGTGGCGAGCCGCTGCTCAGCGTCGCCGCCACTGTCCCTCGATCGTACCGGTCCGCTGGGGTTCGGGCGCCATCGACCTCGAGTATATCCGGGCGACTTATCCACATTCTGGGGAAGAACGCACGGATTAGTGGACAAGCTGCCTTGTTGTCCACCGTCGGCCGCTGCTAAGGTCAAGGTCCTGCTTCCCCGGCGGCCGAGTACGGTAACCGGGCTGGCGCGGGGCCGATGCGAAAGCCGGCCATCCCAACCGCTCCTGACCCGGGAAGACCGAAACGCCACCGGAGGAGCATTTTCTTTTGGGCCGGACCGATGGTGCCCACTGACGCGGCTGGTGTCGCTGATGCGGCGCGCGAGGCGCGGCGTTGGTTCGAGCATCTGCTGGCGCAGGAGCCGCTGGTCGCCGAATTTCTGCCGCCCGAGTTCGCGGATCGCAGCGAGACCTATGTCGCCCTCCTGCTGGAGGCGAACCGGCGCCTGAACCTGACCCGCATCACCGACCCACGCGATATCGCTGTGTTCCACCTCCTCGACGCGGTGGACCATGTGACGCTGCTGGACACGACCGGCGCCACGTCGGCCGTCGACCTGGGATCAGGCGGGGGGCTCCCCGGCATCCCGCTGGCCATTGCACGTCCCGAGCTGCGGTGGACGCTGGTCGACTCCGTCGCCAAGAAGGCGGATGCGCTCCGCGGCTTCGTCGATGCTCTGGGGCTGACCAACGTCAGCGTCGTCACTGACCGGGCCGAGACGCTCGGCCGGTCGCCGCAGCATCGCGAGCGCCACGACTTCGTGGCGGCCAGGGCCTGCGCACCGCTGCCGGTCCTGGCCGAGCTCGCCCTGCCTCTGCTGGCGGTCGGGGGAGTGCTCCTCGCTTGGAAGGGGCCACTGACCGCTGCCGACGCGGAGGTGCGTCGCGGGCGAGCGGCACTCGCAACGCTCGGCGGGAGGCTGGTTGATATCCGGCCGGCCACGGCCTCGGTCCTGGGCGGCCACACCTTCGTGCTCATCGACAAGGTGGTCGCCACGCCTGACAGCTATCCGCGCCGTCCGGGCGAGCCCAGCCGTAGGCCGCTCGGATGATGGAGTTTGGGAGCCGCGATTGCGCCCCCCGGCCCGATATTCTCAGCCGATGGGTCATCCGACCAGCGAACGCGCGATCCTGCGTCATGCGACTCGTTGGCTGGGACAGATGGCCAGGGAGCCCCCGTGGATCGGCCATCGAGGGCGACTCCGTGGTCATATGACCCGTGGGCTGGGAATCTCGCCGACGAGGACTGGGTGCCGCGCGGTACGGGCGCGCTACCGCCGGGTAACATCGGTTCCCCATGCGCCTCGCCGTCCTGTCGGACATCCATGCCAACCTCGCCGCCCTGCAGGCGGTGCGCGACGACCTGCCGGAGGTGGACGAGGTCTGGGTGCTGGGCGACATCGTGGGCTACGGGCCGCAGCCGAACGAGGTGATCGCCGCCCTGCAGGAGCTGGGCGCGCGCAGCGTGATGGGCAACCACGACGGCGCCGCCATCGGGACGGTTGACGTCTCCTGGTTCAACCCCGACGCCGCCAGCGCCATCGCCTGGACCAGCCAGGCGATCGACGACAACGCGCGCGCCTACCTGGGCAGCCTGCCGGAGGTCCGTCGCGAGGGAGACCTGACCGCGGTCCACGGCTCGCCGCGCGACCCGACCTGGGAGTACATCACCGGGCCGGACGTGGCGAGCGCCAACCTGGCCTCGTTCGACACCCGCATCTGCCTGCATGGCCACACCCACGTGCCGATCGTCTTCCGGGCCGATGAGGGCTCCGTGGAGATGGTGTCCGCCACGCCCGGCGCACCGATCACCATCAGCGCGGGCCGGCTGCTGCTGAACCCGGGCAGCGTGGGCCAGCCCCGCGACGGCGATCCCGCCTCGTCGTACGTGGTGATCGACACCGAGGCCGGCAGCGCGGAGTTCCGCCGGGTGAGCTACGACGTCGACCGGACGCAGCGCCTGATGCGCGACGCCGGCCTGCCGCCGCGGCTGGTGGAACGGCTGCGGTACGGGCGCTGATGACGTCGCGCATCCTCCGCGCCACCGCGCTGCTGCTCCTGATCGGATTGGGTGGCGCCGCCTGCGGGACGACCCAGTCGACCGTGTTCTCGTCCATCGGCGAGTCGCTGGCGCCCGGCCTGACCCTGCGGGCCGTGCAGGTGGAGCCGGCCGAGCGGGAGGAGGCGGGCATTGCCATGGCCTTCGACGCCCAGGAAGCCGCGGCGCTGGTGGTCGCGGTCCCGGACGACCTGGACTTCGGGACCGATGCGCTGGTCTGCGTCTACCTCGGGGAGCGGCCGACCGCCGGCTGGGGCCTGGACCTGCAGACCGCGTCGCTGGTCGAGGGCGAGCTGCGAATCCTGGCTCGCGAGACGCGGCCGCGTGGCACGGTGGAGCAGGTGGTGACCTACCCCGGCGACTGTGGCGCGCTCAACCGCGATGGACTGCCGCCCGGCGACCTGGCGGTGCGTGCGGACGACACCATCAGCGACGAGTTCATCGTCGCGGGCGAGGTCACGGTTCCGGAGCCGGAAGCGGCGCCGTAGGATAGCGAGCACATGATCTTCGGCCGCCGCGGAGAGAAGCGCGCGCCGCTCCTCACCTATGAGCGCATCCTGGTCCCACTGGCCGGCACCGAGGCAGACGAGGCGCCCCTGCGCCTGACCGCGCTGCTGCTCGGCGGCTCGGGTGGCCAGGTCTCGCTGCTGCACGTCATCGAGGTGCCGTTCGAGCGGCAGCTCGATGCCGAGGACCCGAAGGCGATCGCCTTCGCCGACGAGGTGATCGAGCGAGCCGAGGCGTTCCTGGCGGAGCGGGAGGTCCAGGTGCGGACCGGTATCGCCCAGGCGCGCGCGGCGGGCGCGGCCATCGTCGACGACGCGGTGGAGCAGAATGCCGACCTGATCGTGATGGGGCTACGCTATAAGAAGCGCTTCGGTGGAGGCTGGGACGCCGGGCGCACGGTCCCGTACGTCATGCGCAACTCGACCGCGCCGGTCTGGTGCCTGCGCGCTGAAACAGAGGATCTGGCTCACGCACCATGAGGATCATCATCGTCGGCTGCGGACGGGTGGGAGCCCGGACCGCGGCTGAGCTCGACGGGCGAGGCGATCACGTCACCGTGATCGACACCGATCAGCGGGCGTTCAACCGCCTGCCGTCGACCTTCGGGGGCGTCACCGTGCGCGGCAGCGGGGGCGATGAGGACATCCAGCGCCAGGCCGGCGCCGAGATGTGCGACCTGCTCATGGCCCTGACCGAGGGCGACAACCGCAACGCCATGGCGGCGCAGCTCGGCAAGCACGTGTTCGGCATCCCGCGGGTGATCGCCAAGATCAACGACCCGGTGCGGGCCGAGGCCTATCGCTCGCTCGGCCTGGAGACCATCTGCCGTACCGTGATCCTGGCCGGCGCGCTGACCACCGCCGCGGCCGACGGAGCGGAAGCGACCGACGGCATGGTGCAGCCGCCGACAGCTGAGCCGCTGCGCGGCGCCCCGGTGGCCGGCAGCAAGGCGGCGGTCGAGGCTGGAGGGGCAAGGTCAGAGCCGGATGCGGCCGTCGGGGCGGCACCGGAGACGGCGGCCACCGACGCCGGGGAGGCCGAGTAGCCGTGTACGTGGTGGTGATCGGCGGCGGCAACGTGGGCTACTACCTCACCAAGGAGCTGCTGGCGGCCGGCCACGAGGTGGTCATGATCGAGAAGGACCCGGGGCGCGCGCGACAGATCGCCGACGAGCTGGGCAGCATCGTCATCCCCAACGATGGCTGCGAGGGGCGCTACCAAAAGGAAGCCGGCATGGAGCGCGCCGACGTGGTGGCGGCGGTCACCGGCGACGACGAGGACAACCTGGTCGCCTGCCAGGTGGCCAAGATGAAGTTCAACGTGCCGCGCGCCATCGCCCGTGTCAACAACCCCAAGAACGAGCCGCTCTTCCGGCAGCTGGCCATCGACGAGACGGTCAGCCCCACCCGCAGCATCCTGGGCGTGATCGAGCACGAGATCCCCGTCCACGACCTGCTGCACCTGGCCGAGCTGGACCGCGGCGAGCTGCAGATCGTGGAGGCGCAGCTGGACGCCAGCTCCCCGGTCATCGGCAATGCGCTGCGCGACCTGGAGCTGCCGGAGGACAGCTACGTGGTGGTCCTGGTGCGCGGCGAGCGCGCGCTCCCGGCGCGCCCCGAGACGAGGCTGGTCAACGGCGACAAGCTGCTGGCGGTCACGTCGCGCGAGCACGAGGCCGAGCTGCGCAACCTCCTGATCGGCGAGTGAGAGACGCGGCTCCCGGCCGCGTCCTGCGCCTGGCCCTGGTGGCCTGGGGCTTCGGCGACCTGGCGATGGGACGCCGGGGTCGGGGCATCGCCCTGCTGGTGGCCGAGCTGATCGGCCTGGTCGCGATCGTGGTCAGTGCCGCGCTCCTGGCGGACACGACCTGGTACCTCGTCCCGTTCCTGGTGGGGATGGCCTTCATCGTCGCCTGGTGCGTCCAGGCGATCGCCGCCTTCCTGAGCGCCCAGCGCCTGCAGGGCGCCATTCCGCCGCCGTCCACCCGCTCCCCCGCGGCCGTCGCGGCCTGGCTGACCATTCCCCTGCTGCTGTGGGGCACCGGCTTCTGGCTCCTCCCGGCTGAGGGGTCCAGCCCCGGCGCCGTCCTGGACGCCTTCGTCACCGAATGGCCCGATGTCAGCGCCCAGCCCATCACCGACGACGTCGCCACCGATCCGGTGGCAGTCACGGCGGAGGCGGAGGCTGCCCTCGCCGGCCTGCGCCAGGTGTGCGACGCTGCCGGCCTGACCGATGACTGCCGGGCGGAGGCATCGGCCCTGCTGGTGAACATCCGGATGCGGATCGAGGGCCAGTCGGCGGACGCCGCCACCGCGGTGGCCGAGCTGGTGCGCTTCGAGCGCCAGCCGTCGAGGTTCCTGGGCGTGTTCGAGGCGAGCGAGCTGGTGCCGGTGCCGATCGCCACCGTCCTGCGCCTGGAGCTGGCGGCCCAGCCGGCGCCACTCGGCTCGGCCAGGTGGATCATCGTGAACGCGGACGCCACCGAGGGAGTAGCCATCACGTGACCGACACCCTGCCCGCCGACCCCGCCACCAGCGCGCCGCCGACGGCCGATCAGCGCGGCGCGCGGTTCCTGGCGGCGGTCGATGCGGCCGTGGCGGACGCCGTGGTCGGCGCCGAGCGACCCCTGCGCCTCCTGGCCACCGCCCTGCTGGCCGAGGGGCACGCGCTGGTGGAGGACGTCCCGGGCGTGGGCAAGACCCTGCTGGCGCGCTCGTTCGCCCGGGCGCTGGGCATGACCTTCGCGCGCGTCCAGGGCACGCCGGACCTGCTGCCGACCGACGTCACCGGCTCCAGCATCCTGGAGGGCAGCCAGTTCCGTTTCGTGCCCGGACCGGTGTTTGCCAACGTGCTGCTGGTCGACGAGATCAACCGCGCCACGCCGCGCACCCAATCGGCCCTGCTCGAGGCGATGCAGGAGCGCCAGGTCAGCGCCGAGGGCCAGACTCGACCGCTGCCCGATCCCTTCCTCGTGCTCGCCACCCAGAACCCGGTGGAGCTGGAGGGCACCTTCGCCCTGCCCGAGGCCCAGCTCGACCGCTTCCTGCTGCGGATCGAGATGGGCTATCCCGATGAGGGCGCCGAGCGCCGCATCGCCAGCCGCCACCAGGCCGCCGCCGAGCCGCTGGACGCCGTCACCACCGTGGTGCAGCCCGATGCCGTGCTGGCCCTGCGGGATGCCGCACGCACCGTGCGTGTGGGCGAGGACGTGGAGCGCTACATCGTGGCGCTGGTGCGCGCCACGCGCGAGCACGACGACGTGCGGCTGGGCGCCTCGCCGCGCAGCAGCGTCGCCCTGTACCGCGCGGCCCAGGCCTGGGCCCTGCTGGACGGCCGCGCCTTCGTGCTGCCCGATGACGTCCGCACCATCGCGCACGCGGTGCTCGACCACCGGCTGCTGCTGGACGTGGACCGGGAGCTGCGCGGCGCCACCGTGGCCGGCGTCGTCAAGGACGTGCTCGACCAGGTCCCCGTTCCGCTCGCCGGCGAGGCGGACGGCACCTAGCCCCGCCCGCCATGCTCGACTGGCTGGCACTGGGCGGGGTCATGGTCGTGGTCGCCGTCGTGGCCGATGCGCCGGGCCTCTTCATCGTGGCGGCGGCGACCGTGGCCTACGGCTCGCTCACCCGGCTGTGGTCGCGCTACGGCATGCGCCGGGTCGAGTACACGCGCACCCTCAGCGTCGATCGGGCGGTGGCCGGCGACGACGTGACGCTGGACGTGACGATCTGGAACCGCAAGCCGCTGCCGCTGCCGTGGGTCACCGCCGACGACCTGGTGGGCGACGGGCTGGCGATCCGCGAGCGGCCGCAGATGGACCTGGACGACGCGGGCAGCGGCCGCCAGGTGCTGCACAACGGCTGGGCACTGACCTGGTACGAGCGCGTGGTGCGCCACTTCCACCTGGACGGCGTCCGACGCGGCACCTACGAGCTCGGCCCCGTCCAGGTGCGGGTGCGCGACATCCTGGGCCGCCACGCGGACGAGCAGCACCAGGAGCTGCCGGGGACGCTGGTGGTGGCGCCGCGGACCGTGCCGGTGCGGCGCAGCGACCGCGCCGCCTCGCCGATCGGCGAGCGCCGCGCGACCAGCTCGCTGCACACCGACCCGTCGCTGTATGGCGGCGTGCGGCCGTTCCAGCCGGGCGACTCGCTGCGCCGCGTCCACTGGCGGGCGACGGCCCGGCTGGGTACGCCGGTCAGCCGCCGCTACGAGCCGGCGCGCGGCCGCGAGGTGGTGCTGGCGATCGACGTCCAGACGCTGCCAGGCCCGCACTGGCAGATGACCTGGGACGAGCCGTCGTTCGAGTCGCTGTGCATCGCTGCCGCGTCGCTGACGCGCGAGCTGCTGGACGGCGGCGCGTCGGTGGGCATGGCCGCCGCCAGCTTCGCCGGGTCGCCGCAGCGCTTCGCGTGGCTCCCGCCGCAGGCCTCGCTCGGGCAGCTGCCGCGCGCCGGGCAGCTGCTGGCGCGGATCGGGGCCGTCTCGTCCGCCCCGCTGTCCGCGCTGCTGAGCTGGCTGCCGCATCGCGTGACGCCGGGCAGCGGCATCGTGCTGCTGACCAGCCGCGACCCGACCGAGTACCTGGCCGCGCTGCGTCGGCTGGCGCGCATCGGCTATCGGGTTGAGCTGCTGGCCATCGGCCCCGAGGCTGCCGACCACGCCCTGGCCGCGCGCCGGGCCGGGCTGCCGGCCGCGTCTGGCCACGTGCTTCCGCGCTGGGAGGAACCGGATGCGTTCGCCGTGGCCGGCTAGGGTCCTGCTGCCCGCCGCCCAGGCGCTGGCCGAGGGGAGCTGGCTGGCCGTCGTGTATGCCGCGCTCCAGGCGGCCACCGGTCAGTTCCCGTGGATCGGTCCGCTGGAGTTCGGAGTCATGGCCGGCGCCGGGATGGCCTGGGGGCGACGCCGGCGCTGGCGCTCACCGGCCGTCGAGGCATTGGGGCTGCCGCTGCTGGCGCTGGCCGCCGGGGGCTTCGGCTGGCTGCTGGACCCGGTCGTGCGCGGCAACCTGGCGATCGGCGCGCCCATCGCCGCCCTCAGCCTGCACGGAGCCGGCTGGCTGGGCGCCATCGCCTTCTGGCGGGGAGAGGTGCATCGGTCCAGGGAGGACGACGACGTCATCCAGGATCGGCTGCTGCGCTGGGCGCTGCCGGGCCTGGCGATTCCGTGGCTGGTCGGCCACGCCGCCAGCCAGGGCGCCATCGAGGAGGCGTTCACGTCGGCGGCGTTCGTGGGCACCGTCTTCTTCATCGGCTCCGCCTTCACCGCCATGGGCCTCTCCCGCCTGGAGGCAGTCCGTGTCGCGACCGGCAGCGACTGGCGATCGAATCGGTCCTGGGTGGTGCTGGTGGTGGGCATCGCCGCCATCCTGACCGTGCTGGCCGCTCCGGCGGCGGCCTTCCTGGGCGTGCCGGCCGAGGCGCTGCTGGCGGCGGTGGTCGGACCGATCGGGACGCTGCTGTTCGTGCTGGTGCTCCTGTTCACCCCGGTGATCCTGCTGGGCGCGCTGCTGGCGGACCTGGTGCAGCCGCTGCTGCCGGAGGGCTTCGGCCTGGGCCAGATCCAGCCGCCCACCGCCAACTTCGACCCGCGCGAGGCGGCCAACAACTGGCCGTCGATCATCTTCTACGTCATCCTGGGCTCGCTCCTGGTCTTCGAGCTGTTCGTGCTGGGGGTGATGCTGTGGATGCGTCGCCAGGAGCGCCGCCGCATGCGCGCGCTGGCCAGCGAGGCCTTCGAGGAGCGCTCGATCGTCATCCCGCCGGCCGCGGCAGAGGCGCCCGCGCCCTCGCCCCGTCGCCGCTCACCGCTTCCCCTGGACGACCCCGCCGGCGCGTATCTGGCCGCGCTGGCATCGCTGGACCGCGACGGACGCTGGGCGCGCCATGCGAACGAGACGCCGGCCGCCCACGCCGAGCGCGCGCGCTCCGAAGGGCTGGAGGCCGGCGCCTTCGCGCGCCTGGCCGCTGCCTATCAGCTGGTCCGCTACGGCGGCCAGCCGCTGACCGAGCGAGAGCGCCGCCGGTCATCCCCGCGCCTGCGGTCCTTGCGCAGCTGGTTGGATCGCGCCTGAGGCCCTGGCCGCCGAACCGGATCAGCCCGGGATCCCCGCGCGCTTGGACTTCTCAGGCGTGACTCAGGAGCACATTCGCAAGAAGCGTCAGCTCGAAAGGCGTGCTGCGCCTGCCGCCGTGAGCGTGCGAGGCGTCGGATATGGGCTGCAGCAGTCCCACCCTCCCTGCTAACGCTCGTGTGATTCACGCCTGAGAAGTGCCGGCCGCAGAGAAGGCGATAACGTGCACCTGGCGCACGAATGAGAAGTCGGCTGACCTTGAAACAGAACCTGGTCGCCGCAGCGCCGCATGATCGCTGCGACACCGTCGCGACACCACGATGGCAGAACTCTTGACAATGCCATTGTCAAACATTACGGTACTCCCACGCACCGCCCGATCGCAGTCCGGGGCGGTCCGAAGGAGATACGAACCATGGCCAACATCACACGATTCAACCCGCTGAGCGAGATGGTGACGTTGCGCTCGGCGATGGACCGGCTGTTCGACGACTCGTTCGTCAGCCCGCTGGCGCTGCGCGTCTTCAACGGCGACGCGGCGGCTCCGGCGGTGGACGTCCACGAGACCGCCGACGACATCGTCGTCACGGCCGCCCTGCCCGGCCTGAAGGCCGATGACGTCGACATCACGATCACCGGCCAGTCGCTCACCATCCGCGGCGAGTTCAAGGCCGATGACGAGGTCGAGCGCGGTCAGTACCTGTACCGCGAGCGACGCTTCGGCACCTTCCAGCGGCAGCTGCAGCTACCGGTCCGCGTCCAGAGCGAGGCCGCCACCGCCACCTTCGAGGACGGCATCCTGACGCTGTCGATCCCGAAGGCGGAAGAGGTCAAGCCACGCCAGATCCAGGTCAAGCCCGCTGCCAAGCCGGTCGAGGCACCGGCCGATGACGGCGGCAAGTAGGCGAGAGCCAATAGGCGGCCGGGGATGAGCTCGCTGCGCGACCCGAACCGGCCGCGGTACTTCATCAGCATCGCCGCCGAGCTGGCGAGCGTGCATCCGCGCACGCTGCGGATCTACGAGGAAGAGGGCCTCGTCTGCCCGCAGCGGCGCAACAACCTCCGGCTCTATTCGGAGGCCGATATCCACCGGGTGCGTATCATCCGGTTTCTGACCCGACGCCAGGGGGTGAACCTGGCGGGCGTCAAGGTGATCCTTCAGCTCGAGGCGCTTGGCAAGATCCGCGTCTACGACCTGTTCGATGCTGATGATGTCGAGCGTTTCGTCGAGGAAGGCGAGCCGGAGGCAGAAGCCACGGCCGGTAACCTCGACCGAAGGGACAGCTAGCAGACCATGAACGACGAGACTCGAGACGACCGCATCGAGGAGGGGGACGCCGACGACGCGCAGGAGCGCGTGACGTCCCAGACCAACGTGCCCGACGGCGCATCGGCGGGCGAACGCACCACGGCCGGTGACGCCATGGGCGACGACGCCACGGCTGACGCCACGGGCGACGACGCCACGGGCGACGACGCAGAGGAGCGCGACCCGGAGCAGATCCAGGTGCTGCCGCTGGTGGCCCTGCGCGACACCGTCATCTTCCCCGAGATGATCGTGCCGCTGCAGGTCGGCCGCGAGCGCAGCGTCAAGGCGCTCGACCGCGCCGTCCGCACCTCGCAGCCGGTGGCGCTCATCACCCAGCGCTCCTCGGAGACCGAGGAGGTCGGCACGGTCGACGAGCTGTACCCCATCGGCACCCTGGCCAAGATCGCCCAGGTCATCCGCCTGCAGGACGGCACCATCCGCGCCATCGTGCAGGGCCAGCGCCGGATTCGGCTGCTGGACCTGGTCCAGATCGATCCGCACCTCGAGGCGCGGGTCGAGCTGGTGCCGGAATCCGACGCCGGCGGCGTGGAGATCGAGGCCCTGATGGCATCGGTGCAGGCCCAGATCGAGCAGTACGTCAGCTCCGGCGCATCAGTGCCGCCGGAGGTGGCCGTCGCTGCCCGCAACATCACCGATGGCGGCCTCCTGGCCGACATGGTCGCCTACAGCCCGGAGATGAGCACCGAGCTGCGGCAGCAGCTGCTGGAGACGATCGACGTCGCCGAGCGGCTGCGCATGGTCAGCCAGTTCCTTGCCAAGCAGATCGAGGTGCTGGAGCTCAAGGGCCGGATCCAGAGCGAGGTCAAGTCCGAGATGGACAAGACCCAGCGCGAGTACATCCTGCGTGAGCAGATGAAGGCGATCCAGAAGGAGCTGGGCGAGGACGACCCGTCGGTCGCCGAGGCCGGCGAGCTGCGGACCAAGGTCGAGGAATCGGCCATGCCCGACGAGGTCAAGGAGAAGGCCCTCAAGGAGGTCGATCGCCTGGCCCGTATCCCCAGCGCCAGCCCGGAGCAGGGCGTCATCCGCACCTACGTCGACTGGCTAGTGAGCCTGCCGTGGGGCGTCGAGACCGATGACAACCTGGACCTCGGCGAGGCCGAGAAGGTCCTGAACGAGGATCACTACGGGCTGGAGAAGCCCAAGGAGCGGATCCTGGAGTACATGGCCGTGCGCAAGCTGGCCGAGAAGATCCGCAGCCCGATCCTGATGTTCGTCGGCCCGCCGGGCGTGGGCAAGACCAGCCTGGGCAAGAGCATCGCCCGCGCCATGGGCCGCAAGTTCGTGCGCATGAGCCTGGGCGGCATCCACGACGAGGCGGAGATCCGCGGCCATCGGCGCACCTACATCGGCGCCCTGCCGGGTCGGGTGATCCAGTCGATCAAGACGGCGGGCAGCGCCAACCCGGTGTTCATGCTCGACGAGATCGACAAGGTCGGCATGGACTTCCGTGGCGACCCGTCATCGGCCCTGCTGGAGGTGCTGGATCCGGAGCAGAACAACACGTTCCAGGACAACTACCTGGAGGTGCCGTTCGACCTGTCCAAGGTGCTCTTCATCGCGACCGCCAACATGCAGGACACCATCCCGCCGGCGCTGCGCGACCGGATGGAGGTGATCCAGCTACCGGGCTACACCCAGCTCGAGAAGCTGCGCATCGCGCAGCGCTTCCTGATGCCGAAGCAGCTGGAGAACCACGGCCTGACCACCGAGCAGCTGGACATCACCGAGCCCGCCATGGTGCGGCTGATCCAGGCCTTCACCAAGGAGGCCGGCGTCCGCAACCTGGAGCGCGAGATCGCCAATGTGGCGCGCAAGGTCGCGCGGCGCGTGGCTGACGACTCGAAGGCGACGGTCAAGGTCGAACCCGACCAGCTGGAGGAGTTCCTCGGCCCGGCGCGCTTCGACTACGGCGAGCTGGACGCGGAGGACCAGATCGGCATGGCCACCGGCCTGGTGGTCAGCGATGCCGGCGGCGACATCGTGCAGGTCGAGGCGACGCGCATGGACGGCAAGGACGACTTCATCCTGACCGGCCAGCTGGGCGACGTCATGAAGGAATCGGCGCGGGCCGGGATGAGCTACATCCGGGCGCGCACCAGGGAGCTGGGCATCGACCCGGCCAGCTTCGAGAAGCAGACGATGCACATCCACGTCCCGGCGGGCGCGACGCCCAAGGACGGCCCCTCGGCCGGCGTCACCATGGCGACCGCCATGGCCAGCCTGCTGACCGGTCACCCGGTGCGGCGCGACCTGGCCATGACCGGCGAGATCACGCTGCGCGGGCGGGTGCTGCCCATCGGCGGGCTGAAGAGCAAGCTGCTGGCGGCGCACCTGGCCGGCGTCAAGACGGTCCTCATTCCCAAGCGGAACGAGAAGGACCTGGTCGACGTGCCGGAGGACGTCCGCAACGAGCTGCGGATCGTGCCGGTCGAGACCATGGACCAGGTACTGGCCGAGGCGCTGATCGACCATGCCCGTCCGGCCAGTCGCATCAAGGCGGAGCGCGCCGAGCGCCAGACGCGCGTCGGCTCCCGACGCCGCGGCCGCAAGCCGTCCACCGAGGAGCCGCCCATCGCGGCGACCCCCGAGCCGAAGGTGGAGCAGCCACCGGCAGGGCCCGCGTAGGGCCCGCGCCGCGGGCTGGACGGGCACCGTGGAGTACAAGGACTACTACGAGATCCTGGGTGTGCCCAAGACGGCCACCCAGGATCAGATCAAGAAGGCGTATCGCCGCAAGGCCCGCGATCTGCACCCGGACCGCAACCCGGGCAACGCCGAGGCGGAGCGGCGCTTCAAGGAGGCGAACGAGGCGCACGCCGTCCTCTCCGACGCCGAGAAGCGCAAGCGCTACGACGAGCTGGGCGCCAACTGGCAGGC
>DATBME010000051.1:0-3157 GCA_036555005.1 Candidatus Limnocylindria bacterium
TCCAGGAGTGCTGGACGATCCTGTCCGCGGTGGCCGGCGTCACGCGGCGCGTCGAGATCGGCCCGCTGGTGCTGGCCCTGCCGTTCCGCAATCCGGCGCTGCTGGCCAAGATGGCGGTGGCGCTGGACGAGATCAGCGATGGCCGCCTGGTGCTGGGGGTCGGCTGCGGCTGGCACGAGCCGGAGTTCACCGCCTTCGACTATCCCTTCGACCACCGGGTCGGCCGGTTCGAGGAGGCGCTGCAGGTGCTGGTGCCGCTGCTGCGCAACGGGCAGGTCAGCTTCCAGGGCCGATGGCACCGCGCGGACGCGGAGCTGATCCCGCGCGGCCCCCGCCCGAACGGCCCGCCGATCCTGATCGCCGGCAAGCAGCCGCGCATGATGCGCCTGGTGGCGCGCCACGCGGACCAGTGGAACGCGGCGTGGTACGGCATGCCGGACGAGGCGACCGAGCTGGCCGAGCGGGTCGAGCGGCAGCGGGCAGCCTGCGAAGCGGAGGGACGCGACCCGGCCACGCTGCAGCTGACGGCGGGCATCCTCGTCGCCTTCCCGCATCTGCTGGCCGACGGCGACGGCGAGGAGCCTCCAAAGGAGGCGATCCGCGGCGATGTCGATCACGTGGCGGAGGCGATGGCCGGCTACGCGCAGCACGGGATCGAGCAGGTCATCGTCCACCTCTGGCCGCGCAACGCGGCAGCCGTCGCCGAGCTGGCCCGCGCCGCGGTCGGCGCTCGGCCGGCAGTGCCGGCTTGACCGCAAGCCGAAGCAGGCGTCGTGGATAGCGGCTTTGGGTCGCTGGACCTTGACACGCTCGCGGCGGAGGCCGGCGTCAGCACCGAGTACGTGCAGGAGCTGACGACCGCTGGCGCAATCCGCGCTGATCCCGTGGGCAGCTACCTCCCGGATGACATCCCGCGGGTTCGGCTGGCCGCCGCGCTGGCCGGCGCTGGAATCGATACCGATGCCCTGATGTGGGCGATCCGCAGCGGCATCCTGCAGCTGGCGGAGTTCCGCGGCATTTGGCGCGTGGCCGCTCCTGGCGGCCGCCATTACGCAGAGTTCAAGGCCTCGCTGGGCTCGCGAGGCGCGCAGCTCGGCCGCCTCTACCTTGCGTTCGGCCTCGTCGAGCCACCCGATGAGGCTCCGATCGCCGACGATGAGGCGAGCCTGCTGACGGCATTCCTCGAGACGTGGGATGACGTCGATCCGAGCCCCGATCTCGCCCTTCGAGCCGCTCGCATTGCAGGTGAGGGCATTCGGAGGCTGCAGCTGGCCACGATCGACCTGTTCGATGAGTGGGGCGGGGCGCCGCCACAGCGCATGGCACGTGGGATGTCCTCTGAGGACGCCTTCCGGCCGTCGATGCGGCTGGGCACGGTCGTGCCTCAGTTGCTTCTGTGGCTGCAGGCCCGCCACCTGGAGAGCGAGCTCTTCGGTCGCATCGTCCTCTCCGTCCAATCTCGCCTCATGGAGGAGGGACGCATCAAGACCGCGCCGCGCGAGCCGCCGGCTGTCGCGTTCGTCGACCTCAGTGGCTACACCGCGGCGACGATCGCCGCGGGTGACAAGGCCGCGGCCGAATTCTCCACGCACCTGGAGACGCTCGCGGCGGATGCGGTTCGACCGGTCCGTGGACAGATCGTCAAGCTCCTTGGCGACGGCATCATGATGCGGTTCAGGCGAACGTTCGACGGCTGCTCAGCGGTGCTATCCCTCATGGACGGCGTGGAGCACGCTGGCCTTCCAGCGGC
Organism: Candidatus Limnocylindria bacterium; assembly: GCA_036555005.1. GTDB lineage: Bacteria > Chloroflexota > Limnocylindria > QHBO01 > QHBO01 > DASSCW01. Next base: position 1,751 of record DATBME010000051.1, read on the forward strand.
GCACGCCGGCATGGCCGCAGGCCCATTGGTCGTGCGTGATGGTGATGTCTACGGAAGCACCGTGAATCTTGCGGCGCGCATCGCGGCCCATGCCTCCGCCGGCGAATTCCTGGTCAACGATCTGGCCGCCCAACACCTCGCCGATGCCGGCCAGGACTTGCAGGACGCCGGCGATGTTGCCTTGAAGGGCGTCCCCGAGCCGGTCAAGCTCGCACGGCTGCGTCGCTAGAATCGCCTTTCGATGACCGATGAGACCCGCTCGACTCCCATCCGCGTCCTGATCGCCAAGCCCGGCCTGGACGGGCACGATCGCGGCGCCAAGGTGCTGGCCCGCGGCCTGCGCGACGAGGGGTTCGAGGTCATCTACACCGGCCTGCGCCAGACGCCGGAGATGATCGCCGACGCGGCCGAGCAGGAGGACGTGGACATCATCGGCCTGTCGATCCTGTCCGGCGCGCACATGGCGCTGCTGCCGCGGACGGTGAGCCTGGTGCGCGAGCGGGGCATGGACGACGTGCTGATCGCGGCCGGCGGGATCATCCCCGACGCCGATATCGCGAAGCTGAAGGACGCGGGCATCGCCGAGATCTTCGGGCCGGGCACCAGCATCGGGCAGATCGCACGCTACTTCCGCGAGCACGCGCGCCGGCCGGGTGGCTGACCGGGACCTGCCGGAGGAGCTGGCGTCGGGCGAGCGGAGGCCACTGGCCCGCCTGCTGACGCGCATCGAGGCGGCCGACCCGACCCTGCGCCAGATCCTGCCGGCGCTCTTCGCCGCCGGCCGGGGGGCGCACGTGGTGGGGATCACCGGACCACCGGGCAGCGGCAAGTCGACGCTCGTCAACGCGTTGATCGCCGCGTGGCGGAAGGCGGGCAAACGCGTCGGCGTGCTGGCTGTCGATCCCAGCTCGCCCTACACCGGCGGGGCGATCATGGGTGACCGCATCCGCATGATGGAGCACGCCGCCGACCGCGACGTGTTCATGCGCTCGATGGCCTCGCGCGGCGAGCTGGGCGGCCTGGCGGCCGCCAGCTGGCTGGCGGTGGCGGCGCTGGATGCGGCGGGCTACGACCCGATCGTGATCGAGACGGTCGGCGCCGGGCAGAGCGAGGTCGAGGTGGCGCGCCTGGCCGAAACGACCGTGGTGGTCGAGGTGCCGGAGATGGGCGACGAGGTGCAGGCCATCAAGGCCGGCCTGCTGGAGATCGCCGACGTGATCGTCGTCAACAAGGGTGACCGGCCCGGCGCCGATCGGGCCGCCCGGCAGCTGCGCGCGATGCTCTCGACGGCCGGCGGCCGCGTGGCGCGGAAGCCGCCGCCGGTGCTGGTCACCACCGCCACCACGGGTGATGGGGTGGAGGCGCTGGTCAAGGCCATCGACGCCCATCGGTCCAATGCCCGCTCGC
>DATBME010000054.1:0-49408 GCA_036555005.1 Candidatus Limnocylindria bacterium
CGGTGCGCACCGCGTCGCCGCGGATCAGGGTCCGGTGGCCGACCCGCACGCCGGTGACGTCGGTGATGGCATTCAGGCGCCCGGTTGGCAGCTGGCCGATGACGATCCCCAGGTCACGCGCGCGCATCGACCGTCTCCTCCGTCGCTGCCGGCTCGGACGGGCCGGACACGGCCACGGCGCCGAGATGCCGCGCCACCGTGGCCTCGGCAGCCTCGACGCTGGCCGGCTGGCCGGTCACGGCCTCCAGGAAGGTGGTCCGATCCAGGGAGACGAGCTGGGTCGCCTCCAGCGCCTCGATCGTTGCCGTGCGCGGAACGTTGCGCAGCAGCGCGATCTCGCCGAACGACTCGCCGGCGCCCTCCTCGCGGACCCGCCGCCCATCGATGCTGACCGCCACCCGGCCCTCGGTGATGATGAAGAAGTGGTCGCCCGGCTCGCCCTGGCGCACCACCGCCGAGCCGGGGTGGGCGTGGACCGGCACCATGGCCGCCGCCAGCCGCTCGATGGCGGGCGCGCCCAGCGGCGCGAACATGGGGATGGAGCGCAGCAGCGCCACCTCGCGTGGCCGCGCCACGGCCGCGTCGTCCAGCCGCCGCATGGTCGGCCAGGCGAAGGCCGCGGCCAGCAGCATGGCGCCGGCCGCCAGCAGGAAGGCGCCGCGCTCACCGGTCAGGACGATCAGCACCGGCGCCACGATGGAGCCGATCGCCAGCGACGCCATGTGGATGCCCTCCAGCACGCCGAACAGGCGAGCCAGCATGCGCGGATCGGTGGCCCGCTGCAGCAGGGTGGTGGCGCTCACGTCCATCACCACCCGGCCGATGCCGGCGACCGCAAGCATGGTCGCCGCCGCGGGCGCGCTCGACAGCAGGCCGATCCCCGCCAGCGGCAGCGTCCAGAGCAGCAGCCCGAATCCCAGTGGCGCGGCCAGGCCACGGCGCCCGACCAGGCTGACGCTCAGCGCGGCGCCGAGCAGCCCACCGGCGCCCAGCGCCGCATTCAGGAACCCCACCCCCGATTCGCCCAGCGCCAGCACATCCAGCGCCAGGACCACGATGAACACGTCCAGCGCTCCCCACAGCACGGCCGCCGCGCCCAGCACCGACAGGACAGCGCGCGGCCGTCGCTCGCGAACGAGCAGGCGCAACCCGTCCACCGCGTCGGGCAACGCGGTGCGCCAGCCGGCCACCTGGCGCTCGGGGATCGCGTCGCCCGCGACCGGTTGAATGCCCCGCACCAGGATGGCCGACACCGTTTCCACCAGCGCGGCGCCCAGGAAGACGGTCGCCGACCCGGTCAGCGCCAGCGCCAGTCCGGCCAGCGCCGGCCCGACCAGCATCGAGGCGGTCGCGATCCCGCCGGCGGCCACGTTCGCAGCCGTCAGCTCGGACGGCGTCCGCGAGATCGACGGCAGGATGGCGGCCTGGATCGGTCGCGTCAGGGTGATCGAGGAGGCCGCCACCGCGGCGGCCAGGTAGACGATCCAGGCCGGCGCATCAACCAGCAGGAGCAGGCCGGTGGCGGTCATCGCGGCGACCTGGACGAGGTAGGCGATGAGCAGCGCCCGTTCCCGGCGCATGCGGTCGCCCAGCGTGGCGGCCAGCGGGGCGACGACTGCCGACGGTGCCAGCTGGATGAGGGCGGCGATGCCGGTCTCGGTGGCGCCCCCTCGGTTGTAGGCGTAGACCAGGATCGCGATCCAGGTCGCCCATTCGGCCAGCGAGAAGCCGATGAAGGCCGCCAGCACGCGGCGCAGCGAGGCGTTGTGGAAGACGGCGGCCACGACGGCGAGGGGGGCCGGCAGGGAGGGCCTCGACACCGCGCGATCATCGCACGGCGGATGAGTGTCGCCTAGCAGTTGCAGGCGGCCACGGTGGCCGCCACGAACTCCTCGGGCTGTGCGGTCTTGGACACGAAAGCGGCCTGGGGCGGCATGCCGTCGGGCTCATCGGTCCAGCCCATCAGGACCACCCGGATCGATGGCCAGCCGAGGGCGACGCCGGACAGGAGGGCGCGGCCGGCGTCGATGTCGGGCAGCCGTGGATCCACCAGCAGGACGCTGGGATGCCCATTCTCGACCAGCTCGAGCGCGGTGCGCACGTCGCCGGCGGTGCCGATCACCTCCACCCCGGCCACGCGCAGCACTTCGGCGATCGACTGCTGCACGCGACGATCCGCGTCGACGACGGCGACGCGGCTGGGAGTCTCCGGCGACTCCGAAGTGACGGGGCTGGACATGCGATGATCCTACGCCCGCCCACGAAGCTTCTCGTCGTCGGAAGCGACGACGCCCGCCTACGTCATTCCGCCGACCCGGCGCCCTCCGCTGCCAGCACCGGGGAGCCGTCGGTCGCCGCCGCGGCCAGGGGCAGCGTCATGCGCACGCGCGTGCCATTCCCCGGCCGATGCCCCACCTCCAGCTCAGCGCCGATCCGCTCGGCACGTTGCTGCATGCCGATCAGCCCCAGGTGCCCGCGCGCGATCTCGGCGGGATCGAAGCCGATCCCGTCGTCCTCGACGGTGAGGCGCACCTTGCGGCCGGCGCGGCGCAGCTCGATCCGGGCGGTGTGCGCATTGGCGTGCTTGACCACGTTGTGCAGCGCCTCCTGCGCCACCCGGTAGAACGCTTCCTCGATGTCGAGCGGCAGGCGCTCCTCGGACTCGACCTCGACCAGGACCTCCAATCCGGTGCGTCCCTGCACCGCGGCGCCGTGGTTGCGCAGCGCCTGGGCCAGCCCATCGGTCTCCAGGCCCTGCGGGCGGAGCTCGAAGATGAGGGTCCGCATCTCGGCCAGGGCGTCCTTCTGGAGCTCCTGCAGCTCGGCCAGCTTCTGGCGCGCGGCCTGCGGGTCGCGGTCCAGCAGCAGCTCCAGGGCACGGGCCGTGAGGCCCATGCTGAACAGCGCCTGCGTGACCGAGTCGTGAAGCTCGCGCGCCAGGTTGGCGCGCTCCTCGTTGGCGGCGATGGCCCCCGCCTGTCGCCGCAGGTCCTCCTCCATCCGCTCGCGCGCGCGAATGTCCCGGACCGATCCGTGAGCGCCGGCGAATCGGCCGTCGACCACCGTCGCCACCATGCTGATCTCGACGGCCATGGTGCCGCCGCCCGCCAGCGGCAGGTCCAGCCGCACCTGCTGCTCGTCCTCCGGCTGGACCTGCATGGCGCGCCAGGCCGAGCGGACCGCCGCCAGCGTGGTCGGCGTGCTGATGACCTCGAACGGCTTGCCCAGCAGCTCCTCCTGGCGGAAGCCGGTCATGCGCTCCAGCGACTCGCCCAGGTAGGTGAAGGTGCCGTCCGCATCGACCGACCAGACCAGGTCGGGCGAGTTGTCGACCAGGTGCCGGTAGCGGCGCTCCGAGTCGCGCAGCTGCTCGTACAGGCGCGCGTTGCGGGCGGCGATCGAGCCCTGGCCGGCCAGCTCCTGCAGCAGCGCCACATCGCGCGGGTCGACGTTCCGAGGCTGGGCGTAGGTGATGGCCAGCGTCCCGATCACCTCGCCGCCGCTGCCGAACAGCGGGGCGACCGCCACCGCGCCCAGCTGCAACCGGGCGGGCGACTCGTCGTCCGGGTCATGGGGCAGGCGCGGATCGGCCAGGTAGTCATCGGTCCAGGCCGGCTTGGCGGTCGCAGCCGCCAGGCCGTTGATGCCGCCGCCCACCGGGAAGCGCTGGCGGTGCAGCCAGGCGCGCGTCTTCTCATCGGTGTCGCCGGCCATGACCATGGGGATCAGGTTCAGCCCGTCGTCGTCCATCAGGGTCAGATGGGCGCCGTCCGAGCCGAGCAGCCGCTTCGAGGCGTCGACCACCTGCTGGAGCGTCTCGCCGGCGTCGTCGACCTCCACGATGCGTCGGGCGATCTCGCCCAGCGTGCGCTGCACCTCCACGCCGCGGGACAGCTCCAGCGTCTGCTTGCGCAGGCCCTCCTCCAGGGCGACGCGCTCGCGGATGTCGCGCACCGAGCCGTGGCCGCCGGCGAACTCGCCGTCGAGCACCGTTCCCAGCCCGTTGACCTCCATGGTGATGTGGGTTCCGTCGCGGTGCACCACGTTCAGCCGGTACTGCTGCGGCTGGTCGGGCTCGTCCACCACCCGCTGCCAGTGCTCCAGCACGTTGGGCAGCGACTCCGGCGCCACGATCTCGGCGAAGTGATGGCCGATCAGCTCCTCCGGCGCCCACCCCATCAGGCTGCGCACGGTCTCCGACAGATAGGTGAAGTTGCCGTCGCGGTCGACCGTCCAGATCAGGTCCGGCGAGTTGTCGACCAGGAACCGATAGCGCCGGCTGGACTCGGTCATCTGCTCGGACAGCCGGGCGTTGGCGATGGCGATGGCCGCGATGTCGGCCAGGCTCTGCAGCAGCTCGATCTCATCCGGCCGCGTGTCGCGAGCGTGCTGCCACGAGATCGCCAGCGTTCCGAAGATCGCGCCCTCAGGCGCGCGCAGCGGGGCGACGGCCATGCCGCGCAGCCCCATCCGACCGGCCACCGCCTGGTCGTCGGCGGTGTGCGGGATGCGCGGGTCGACCAGGTAGTCGTGGGTCCAGACCGGCTCGCCCCGCTCGGCGGCCAGCCCGTTCATCCCGCCGCCGATCGGGAAGACCTGCAGCGAGAGCCACTCGCGGGTGTCGTCGTCGACGCCACCGGCCACGACGTGCGGCCGCAGGATCGGCTCATCGGGATCCCGCAGGGTCAGGTGCGCACTGTCCGACCCGATCAGGCGCTGGGCGCCGTCGACCACCTGCTGCAGTAGCTCGTCCGGGTCGCGGATGGCGGTGATCTGCGCGGCCAGCTTCTGGAGCGTGCGCTGCGTCTCGATCCGCAGCTTGAGCTCGGCCGCCTGTTGCCGGTTGGCGATCGCCGTGGCGGCGTGGTCGCCCAGCGCGCGCAGCAGCCGGATCTGCGCCTCGCTGAAGGCGGCCGGACGGTTGGCATAAGCGCCCATCGCGCCGATCACCTGCTCCCCGGCGACCAGCGGCGTCACCGCCATCGAGCGCATCCCGGCGGCGCGCACGATCTCATCGGCCACCGGCGAGTGCTCGAAGCGCTTGTCGACAGGGTAGTCGTCGGTGACGGTCAGCTGTCGCCGGCTGACGGTCGTGCCGAACATCCCCACCCCGATGGGCAGGTTCAGGTCGCGGATCAGGCGCCGGGCGCGACGGTCGGTGATGCCCGCGTCGTAGGCGAAGCGCAGCGTCTCACTGGCCTCGTCGACCAGGTAGATCATCGCGCCGTCTGCCTGGAGCAGGCGGGCCACCTCCGTGACGGCGCCCTTCAGGAGCTCGGCTTCGGCCGTCATTGCGGCTGAGGATACGGGATCGAACCTCGACCGGCGCTGCGGGCGCCTACGTCATCCGGCCGACCGGCGCATCGGTCCAGGATCCCATGACCTCCTCATGCCCATGCCGGATGGTGGCGAGGTGCGACGGCCGTACGGTTGCACCAGCGAACCACATCTGACGGAGACCCAATCCCCCATGACCGCATCGACCCATCCGGCAACAGGCGCGTCGCGCGCCTTCGGCGTCGCGCTGACGGCCGGCATCGTGGCCCTCGCGCTGACGACGGCCTACATCCACCTCGGGCTGGGTGGCCTGCTCTTCACGCTGAACGGACTCGGCTACATCGGCCTGGCCGTCCTGTACGTGATCGGCGCCGTGGCCCCACATCCGCTGATCGCGCGCTTCAGCTGGTTCCCGCGCGTCGCCTTGGGCGGCTATGCGGCGCTCACCATCGTGGCCTGGGCGCTCCAGGGCCCCTACTTCGAGTTGGCGTACCTCGCCAAGGGAGTGGAGGTCGCGCTGATCGGACTGATCACGATCGACGTGTTCCGCGTCTTCGGCAGCCCCATGGGCCTGATCCGCTCCGCCGTGGCCTCGGTCTTCGGTGAGCGGACCGGCGGCATGACGGCAGCCGTCTGATCGACCTGACGGCACGAATCCGCGCATGTCCCCGCTGCTCGTGGCCTGCGCCATCCTGTGGCTGGTGCTGGCGCTGATGACGATCGCGCGCCGACGAGCGTCCCGCACGCAACGCTGAGCCTGAACCCGATCACCGACACACCGACGCCCCGACCACACCCCGCGGTCGGGGCGTTTTCGCTGCGCCGCTCAAGACCCGGGCCGCGAGGCTTTTTCTCCGGTCATCCAGCCGGTGACTGATACGACCACGGAGCCGCTGACGTGCTCCGCCGATACACGAATCCGGGCTACCTGGTCCGGATAACCACCGATTCAGTGCGACGAGTGAGTCGAATCGGCGCCAGGGCGACGTTCCTTGGTGCATTCAGTCACCTGCTGACTAACCGCGCACCGGGCCCGACCCGCGATCAGACGGGGTCGACCAGCTTGTGCTCCACCGCCCACAGCGCGGCCTGCGTGCGGCTGGCCAGCCCGAGCTTGCCCAGGATGTTGCTGACGTGGGTGCGTGCGGTGCGCTCGGTTATCGACAGCTCGTAGGCGATCTCTTTGTTCGAGGCGCCCTTGGCCAGCTGCGAGAGCACCTCCTTCTCGCGCGGGGTCAGCGGCTCCACCGGCTCGGTGTCGCGCCGGTTGCGCATGCGCTGGGCCAGCAGCCGGGCCACCGCCGCATCGAGATGCACCTCGCCGGCGTGCGCCGAGCGAATGGCGGCCGCCACCTCCTCGGCATCGGCGTCCTTGAGGAGGTAGCCGCTGGCACCCGCCTCCAGCGCGGCGGTCACCTTCTCTTCCTCGATGAAGCTGGTGACCGCGATGATCTCGATCATCGGGCTGGCCTGCTTGATGGTGCCGATCGCCGTGAGGCCGTCCATGTTCGGCATCAGCAGGTCCATCAGCACCACGTCGGGGCTCAGCTCGGCGGCCTTCGCACAGGCGATCACGCCGTCGGGCGCCTCGCCGACGACCTCGATATCCGGTTGCAGCTCCAGGAAGCCCCGCAGCCCGCGGCGCACGACCTCGTGGTCGTCGACCAGCATGACCCGGATGCGCTCGGACTCCTCCGTCACGCGGCAGAGGATAGCCGCTCCGGATGGGACGGCCGCGCCCGACGAGCGCTCGCCGGCCGAATGACGTAGGCAGAAGCCGGCCCATCGGCCGATGCATCGCCCCCAGTCCGGGGCGGACACTGCCATCGCTCGGAGAAGGCGCCGACCAGAGGCGCGGCCGAGCGAGAAAGGAGGTCGAAGGGTGCGCGCCATTGGACCCTACCTGAGCGAAGCCGCACTGTTCCCGCCGCCGCGGCCTCCGTTCGGCGACAAGCCGGAACGGCCGCATCAGCGACCAAGGCTGGGCTTCACGGCTCGCCTGGGCATGCTGTGGACCCTGCCGGAGACCACGCCGATCCTGCCGCCGCTGCGCAACTACCCGCGCTGATATCGCATATCCCCGGAGGGAGGTGGGCACCGAGAATCCACCTCCCTCTTCCTGTGCCCGCTAAGGTCTGGAGATGAGCGGGCAGGCTGAACCGATTCGCTGCGGTTGGGGCGAGGGCGATCCCCTGAACCTCGCCTACCACGATGCCGAGTGGGGCGTGCCCATCACTGACGATCGGGCATTGTTCGAGCTGCTCTGCCTGGAGGGCGCCCAGGCCGGCCTCTCCTGGACGACGATTCTGCGCAAGCGCGAGGGCTACCGCCGCGCCTTCGAGGGCTTCGACCCCGCGCGGCTGGCCGCCTGGGGCGAGCCAGAGGTCGAACGCCTGCTGGCCGATGCCGGGATCGTGCGCAACCGGGCGAAAGTCCGCTCGGTGCTGGCCAATGCACGGGCCCTCGTGGCCCTGACCGACCGTCCCGGCGCGTTCGCCGCACGCTGCTGGTCGTTCGTCGATGGTCGCCCGATCCTGAACCGATGGTCGGCCATGGGCCAGGTCCCGGCCGAGACCGATGCCTCGCGCGCCCTGTCGCGCGACCTCCGCCGGCATGGCTTCAGCTTCGTGGGCCCCACCATCGTGTACGCCTTCATGCAGTCGGCGGGCCTGGTCAACGATCACCTGGTCGCCTGCTTCCGCCATGCCGAGGTGGCGGAGCTGGGCCGATCGGTGCAAATGACGTAGGCCGCAACGCGACGCTTGCCGCTTGGGCCGGCCCGCCTCCCGCACCCAGACTGATGCCCGACGCACGACCGCGACCGCGGCCGGCGATCGGAAAGGAGGCCAACCGCATGCATCCCGTCACCATGCAGCTGGTGGCCGAGGTACGGGCCTGGGAGATGCTCCTGAAGCCGCGCCAGACCCGTTCGATCCGACCCTCGGAGCGTGAGGCATCGGCACCGATGCGTCGCTCCGCCGCCGGACCAACCCCGACCGCCCGCGCCGCCTGACTTCTCAGGCAACCACGACCCGGCCCGCCGCCACCGACGGGCCGGGTCGTTTCCGCTTTCTATACTCGGCCGCATGCCCGCCCTCGCCTCGGTCGACGTGCCGGCCAGCACCGCCAACCTGGGCAGCGGCTTCGACTGCTTCGCGGCCGCGCTCAGCCTGAAGCTGCGCGTCGAGCTGTACGAGGGCAGCGAGGCCGGAATCACGCTGAACGCCCACGGGGAGGGCGTGCCGCACGCCGATGCCGACCCGGAGCAGAACCTCATCATCCGCGCCTTCCGCGAGGGCATGCGCACCGCCCTGGGCGCGCCGATGGGCAGCGGCGCGTGGCGACTGGAGGTGAGCAGCATGATCCCGGCCGCGCGCGGGCTGGGCAGCTCGGCGGCGGCCATCGTCGGCGGGCTGCTGCTCGGCGCCAGTGTCGGCCGCTCGGCTCCGCCGCCCGATGCGCTGCTCTCCCAGGCGGTGGCACTCGAGGGCCACGCCGACAACGTGGCGGCGGCGATGTACGGCGGCATCACCCTGGCCGTGCCCCGCGAGGATGGGACGGTGACGCTGCGCCGCTTCCGGGTGCCGGAGGCGTGGATCCCGGTCCTGTTCATCGCCGGCCGGGAGAGCCATACGGCCGACATGCGGTCGGCCCTGCCGCCGCAGGTGCCCCACGAGGTGGCGGCGCGGCAGGCGGGCCGCAGCGCGCTGCTGGCCACGGCGGTGCTGACCTCGGACGCCGGCATGCTGGCCGAGGCCATGCGCGACGGCCTGCACCAGCCCTTCCGCCTGCCCCATCTCCCCGGCGCGGCCGAGCTGATCGCGCTGGCCTACGAGCGCGGGGCGGCCGGGGCCTGCCTCTCGGGCGCCGGGCCGAGCGTGCTGGCCATCTGCGACTCACCGGTCAGCGCGCACTCGGTCGAGAAGGCCTGGAACGGGGCGGGGATGCAGGGGATGGCCACCCGGCTGCGGTTCGACACCAATGGCGCCCGCCTGGCCAGCGCGGCCACGCCGACGGAGGAGCCGTGAGCCTGGTCACGCTGGCCGGCGTGGCCAAGAGCCACGGGGCCCAGCACCTCTTCGACGGGGTCGACCTGCAGGTGGCGGCCGGGCGCCGGATTGCCGTGGTCGGCCCCAACGGGGCCGGCAAGACGACGCTGCTCGAGATCATCACCGGCGACCAGCAGCCGGACGTGGGCACCGTCATCCGGGCGCGCGACCTGGTGATCGGCTACCTGCCGCAGGAGATCGCCGAGTCGCGCGGCCGGCCGGCGCTGGACGAGGTGCTGGCCGGCGCCGGCACGGTGACCGGCATCGAGCGCCGCATGCGCCACATCGAGACCGAGATGGCCGACGCGACCGAGGAGGACGAGCTGGCCGAGCTGATGGACGAGTACGGCCGGCTCCAGCATCGGTTCGAGGCCTTGGGCGGCTACGGCCTGGAGGCGGAGGCCCGTCGCATCCTGGCCGGCCTGGGCTTCGCCGAGGGCGACATGGAGCGCAACACGGCCGAGTTCTCCGGTGGCTGGATGATGCGCATCGCGCTCGCCCGGCTGCTGCTGCAGAACCCCGACCTGCTGCTGCTGGACGAGCCGACCAACCACCTGGACCTGGCCTCGGTCGAGTGGCTGCAGGGGTTCCTGGCCGAGTACGCCGGCGCCGTCCTGCTGGTCAGCCACGATCGCGACTTCATCAATGCCGTGGTCAACCGGGTGGCGGAGCTGCACGCCGGCAGCCTGATCGAGTACGTGGGCGACTACGCCGACTTCGTCGAGCAGCGCGACGAGCGGATCGCCCAGCTCGAGCGCCAGGCGGCCGCCCAGGGCCGCAAGATCGCCCAGGTCGAGCGCTTCATCGAGCGCTTCCGCTACAAGGCCAGCAAGGCGCGCCAGGTCCAGAGCCGGATCAAGGCGCTGGACCGCATGGAGCGGGTGGCGACCCCGTCGCGCCGCAGCAAGGTGGTGAAGTTCCGCTTTCCCGAGCCGGCCCGCAGCGGCCGGACCGTCATCACCCTGCGGGGCGTGGTCAAGCGCTACGGGCGGCACACCGTGTACGGCGGCCTGGACCTGGTGCTGGAGCGCGGCCAGAAGGTGGCGCTCATCGGTCCCAACGGCGCCGGCAAGAGCACGCTGCTCAAGATCCTGGCAGGCGCCCTGGAGTTCGAGGGCGGCAGCCGCGAGCTGGGCTCGAAGGTGAAGGTCGCCTACTTCGCCCAGCACCAGATCGACGCGCTCAACCCGGCCAACACGGTCTACGACGAGCTGGCCGGCGTGGCCGAGCGCATGACCAGCAGCGAGATCCGCGCCCTGCTGGGCGCCTTCCTCTTCTCCGGGGACGCGGTCGAGAAGCGGGTCGAGGTCCTCTCCGGCGGCGAGCAGACCCGGCTGGCGCTGGCCAAGCTGATGGCCGATCCGGCCAACCTGCTGTGCCTTGACGAGCCGACCAACCACCTGGACATCACCAGCCGTGACGTGCTGGAGGACGCACTGAACGCGTTCCCCGGCACGATCGTGCTGATCACCCACGACCGCTACCTGATCCGCAGCGTGGCCAACGCCATCGTCGAGGTGAATGGCGGCAGCGCCACCCTCTTCAACGGCGACTTCGAGTACTACGCCGCCAAGCGCGGGCTGGACATCGAAGAACGCGGCGCGGTGGAGGGCCGGGCCACCCCGCGTGGCATCGAGGCCCCGCCGCCGGCTGCTCGCGAGTCACCAGCCGAGGCAACGGCCCGCAAGCGCTCGGAGGCCGAGGCGCGCAACCAGCGTTACCGGCGCACGCGCGACCTGCGCAGCGCGTTGGCGCGGGTGGAGGCCGATGCGGCGGCAGCCGATGCCGAGCTGGCCGCCACCAGCGCGCAGCTGGCCGATCCGGCCACGTATGCCGAGGGCGAAGCCGTGCGCACCCTGATCGAGCGCCATAACGCTGCCCGTGATGCGGTTGACCACCTGGCCGCCGAGTGGGAGCGCCTCTCGGCCGAGCTCGAGACGACGGAGGCGGAGAGCACCCTGGCCGAGTCGCCGCGGTGAGGCCGGCTGGGCCGCAGCGCGACCTGGTCGGCGCCGCCCTGGTCGTGGCGGCGGCGTCCTGCTTCGCCACCCTGGGACCACTGGCCGCCTTCGCCGCCGACGAGGGTGTGACCAGCCTGGCCCTGGTCACCTGGCGGGCCGGCCTGGGCGGGCTGTGCCTGCTGCTGGCGCTGGCCAGCTGGCGGGCGCTCGGCCACCACGTCGCCGTCATGCGCCTGGGCACCTTGCCCGCGCGCGACCGCTGGTCGATGGTTGGTGCCGCGGTCGCCAACTCGATCCTGAACCTGAGCATGTTCATCGCTTTCGCCAGGGTGGGCATCACCCTGTCGCTGCTCGTCTTCTACCTGTACCCCGCCTTCGTGGCGCTCGCCTCGGTGGCCTGGTTCGGCGACCGGCTGGACGGCCTGCGCTGGAGCGCCCTTGGCTTGTCGATGGTCGGCATCGTCCTGGTGGTCGCGGGCGCCGGCCAGATCGGCGAGCTGGACGCGATCGGCATCGGGCTGGCGCTCATCGGGGCCCTGGGCCAGACCTTCTACGTCATGGCCGCTCGCCACGGCTTCGCCCAGGTGCCGGGCGCCCAGGCGGCGTTTCTGACCATGGCCGGGGCGACCGCCATCTATGTCGTGCTGGCGCTCCTCTTCGCCCAGGCCGGCACCCTGCTGCAGCCGCTGGACAGCGCGGCCGCCTTCTGGCCGGTGCTGCTCACCGGCGTCATCGGGGCCAGCCTTCCCACCTTCCTCTACATCACCGGCATCCGCCGCCTGGGCGCGCCTCGGGCGGCCATCCTGTCGACCTTCGAGCCGGTGGTCGGCGTCGCCCTGGCCGCCGCCCTGCTCGGCGAGCAGCCCGGGCCGCTGCAGCTGGTGGGCGGGGCGCTGATCGTGGCGGCCGCCATCGCGCTCCAGCTGCGGCCGCACGCCGAGCTGGCCGAGCACGAGGCCTACGCCGAGAGGGACCCCGCCGTCAGCTCATGAGCGCTGCGTGGATGGCCCGGGCCGCGGCTCCGGCCTGCTCCAGCGGGACCTCCGCCCAGACGACCCGCAGGCCGCCCTCGTCGAAGCTGCCGGCACCATGGGCAGGGACCGGCAACAGCTCGGGGACCATCGGCGCCGGGCCGACCACGCTGACCCGCGCGATCCGCTGCTTGCGATCGACCGCCAGCATGAGCGCGCCCTGAGCCTCGGCGCCGCGCGGCCGCACCGCACGGACCAGGGTCTGCGGCGCCTCCGCATCCAGGGCACGGACCAGCAGTGGCAGGCGGCCGCGGCGAGCGCGGCGCACCGCCACCGGGTGGACGACCTCGGCGCCCTGCTCGGCCAGCAGCTCCAGCTGCAGGGCATCCACCTCGGCCAGGCGGCGCGCCGCCGGCACCAGGTGCGGATCGGCCTCCATCACGCCGCCGACGTCTTTGAACAGCTCGCAGCGCACCGCCCGCAGCGCCACCGCCAGCACCACGGCGGACAGGTCCGTGCCGCCGCGACCGAGCGTGGTGAGCTCGCCGTGCGTGCCGATCCCCTGGAAGCCCGCCACCACCGGCACCAGCCCCTCGGCCAGCGCGGCCCGCAGGCGGCGCGGGAGGACGCGGCGCACCTCCGCCCCCAGGTGAGCGGCGGCGGTGCGGATGCCGGCCTCGGCGCCGCTGAAGGACCGGGCCGGAATGCCACGCGCCTGCAGGCCCAGCGTGAAGAGCGCCGCCGAGAGCGCCTCGCCCGTCGCCAGCGCCCGATCGGCCTCGCGCGCGAAGGCGGAGTCACCCCCATGGCTGGGCTGGCGCAGCGCCGCCCCGTCATCCGGCAGCAGCACGGCAGCCGAGGCGAGGATCGCATCGGTCACGCCTTCGAAGGCCGAGACCACGACCACCGGACGCAGCCCCGCCGCACGCTGCTCGGCGACCGCGGCCACCGCCGCGGCGATGTCGGGCGGGCGACGCAGGACGGAGCCGCCGAACTTGTCGACGACGACCGGCTCGGGGGGCGGCCGGGTGGCTCGCGCGGCGCACATTGGTGGCTCACTCTAGCCCGCGCGCTGCAGCAGACAGCGACCGCGCCGGCGCGAGATGACTATCCTCGATGGCGACGCTGGAGACCGCTGCCGGCCCCATCCGGAGACCGCCGATGCCCATCATCCGCCGCCGAGCGGCCGTCGCGATGCTCAGCCTGGCCCTGGCGGTGACCGCGGTGCTCGCGCCGCCCCTGCATCCCGCCGCCGCGGCGGCAGCGCGGCGCCCCAACCTGCAGATGGTTCGCCTGCATGACTGGCACATCCAGAACGTCTCGGGCCGGCGCCTGCTCCGCTTCTCGACCATCTTCGTCAACGCCGGACCAGGCCGGTTCGAGCTGCGCGGCGCCCGGTCGTCGCGCGCCGACCAGACGATGGGCTACGACCAGGTCCTGTACCGCGCGGACGGCACTCGCTTCCGGCGGCCCACCCAGGCGGTGGGCCGCTACGCGGGCGACGGCCACAACCATTGGCACGTCCAGAACGTAGTGACCTACGAGGCCTGGAAGCTGAACGATCCCGATCGCGCCCGGCGGGGGGCGAAGACCGGGTTCTGCTTCTTCGACACCACGCCGTGGAACCTATCGCTGCCGCATGCGCGGCAGTCGGGCTTCTACCGGCAGGAATGGTGCGGCACCGTGGCCAGCATGACCAACCACGTCGGCGTCTCGGTCGGCTGGGGCGACGCGTATCCCTGGGACTTCGTCTTCCAGTGGATCGACATCACCGGCCTGCCGGGCGGGGTCTACCGCGTGCGGGCCACGGTCGATATCCAGGACTTCTACCGCGAGGCCGACGAGCTCGACAACTGCGTGTGGACCGAGCTGCGAATCCCGGCGCCCGGCAACGGCAACACGCCCGCCGTCCTGCGGAGCGGACGCGGCTGCGGCGAGAACGCGGTGACGCCGGTGGCCTCATTCCCATCGGGCGCCACCTTCGAGCCGGCGCGGAAGGTGACCCTCGCCGCCGGCGTCCACGTCGGATGGACCTTCAACGCGGCCGGCACCCGGCTGCGCAGCCTGGCGCGGAACCTGGCCGGGCAGCGGACCGTCACCGCGACGGCGCGCGCCAGGCCGCCGGGCGAGAGCGGCCACTGGCTCTACCTGGCATCCGGATCGCTGGCCGGCTACTGGCTCCGGCAGGGAGAGGGCGTCCGGCTGGAGCCGTGACCTGACGCTAGTTGGCCGTGACCCGGATGACCTTGTCGTTGACGCCGTTGGAGGTCGTCAGGAAGAGCCGGCCGCCCGGCGCCGTCACCGCCGCCCGCAGCCGTCCCCAGCGGTTGTTGTAGAGCGTGGGCCGCATGGAGAGATGCCAGTCGCCGGGAACCACCGAGTAGCGCCGCAGGTCGGACTCCTTGAGCGTCGACACGAACAGGTTCCGGTTCCAGCTGCCCCAGCTGGCGTTGTTGACGAAGACGCAGCCGGAGGTGGCCAGCGTCGGCCCCTCCGACGACCACGCCGGCCGCGTGAATGTGCCGCCGCAGCCGGTGTTCGGATGGTTGTTGCCGGTCACGCACGGCCAGCCGTAGTTGCGGCCGGGCCGGATCCAGTTGATCTCATCGTCCCGGTCCGGGCCGTGCTCGGCCGCGTAGGGCCGACCGGTGCCGGGCTGGAAGCTGATGCCCTGCGGGTTGCGGTGGCCGATCGAGTAGACGATGGTCGGGCCGCTGTGGCCGGGCCAGACCGGGTTGTCGGCCGGGACGGTGCCGTCACGGTTGATGCGCATGACCTTGCCGTTGCGGCGATCGGGGTCCTGGGCCCACGGGCTGTGGGCGGCGTCACCCATAGTCACCCACAGCTTCTGGTCGGGGCCGATCTGCACCGCACAGCCGTTGTGGATGGTGTTGGCCACCATGCCGGTCTTGATGATGTAGCGGTTGAACCGGAGCTGCCAGGCGCTCGTCACGCGGTAGCGGATCACCTGGTTGCGCCACTGGCCGTTGTAGGTGCGTGAGGCGCAGACGAAGATGAACCGATTGGTGCTGAAGAGCGGGTCGACGGCGATGCCCATCACCCCGGCCTCGCCCTCCGCGCGCACGTTCGCAATCCTCGAGGTGGCCAGCAGCCGGGCGTTCGGACTGCCGCTGGCGTACACGCGCACTCGTCCCGGCCGCTCGGTGACGAACATCTGGCCATTCGGGGCGAAGGCGACGTCCCACGGGACGGCCAGCCCGTCCTGCACCACCCGGCCCACCAGCGTCGGCGCGGCCAGGGCGGGCGTGGGCAGCAGGATGGTCAGGCTGAGGATGAGCGTGGCCAGGGTGGCGAGGCGGACGCGCGACACGAAAGTCCTCCGGGCAGGCGATGAGTGCAAAATCACGGGAACTCTACGGCAGGCTCACCGGCCCCCGTCGCTGGATTTGGATCAGGCGATGGCGCCCGAGCCTGGCGTACCCTCGCCCGCATGACAGCTCGAGCCACCCCCGCACCGACTGACCGCCGGGCGCTGCGGGGCGTCCGTCTGCGCATCCTGGCCTGGTACGCCGCGGCGGCGCGCGACGTGCCCTGGCGGCGCACGACCGATCCGTGGGCGGTGCTGGTCAGCGAGGTGATGCTGCAGCAGACCCAGGCGTCACGCGTCGCTGATCGCTTCGCCGGCTTCCTGGCGCGCTTCCCGACACCAGCCGCCATGGCCGCGGCCCCCACCGCCGACGTGCTGGCCGCCTGGTCCGGGCTCGGCTACAACCGCCGGGCGCTGGCCCTGCACCGGGCCGGCCAGCAGCTGGCCACCACCCGCTGGCCGTCGACGGTTGCGGGGCTACAGGCGCTGCCCGGGGTCGGCCCCTACACCGCCCGGGCGGTCGCGGCACTCGCCTTCGGCCAGCCGGTCGGGGCGGTGGACACCAACGTGCGCCGATGGCTGGTGCGCCGCTTCGGCCTCCCCCCGCCGGCGACGCCGGCCCGGCTGCAGGCCGTGGCCGACGGGCTGGCCGCGGCCGATCCGGACACGACGGCCACCGGAGCGGCGGACTGGATGCATGCCAGCATGGAGTTCGGCGCCGTGATCTGCAGGGCGCGGTCGCCGCGGTGCGAGATCTGCCCCGTCAGGGCCGGCTGCCCGTCCCGCGGCTCGGCGTCGCACGTGCCGGTCCCGCGACAGATGGCCTTCGCCGGCTCGGAGCGCCTGCTCCGCGGCCGTCTGCTGCGCGAGCTGTCGAGCGGCGCGCGCCATGCCATGCCCCTGGCCCGGGCGCGGGAGCTGGGGGAAGGGCACGACCTCGAGCGCGTGCTGCAGCGCCTGGAGCGCGACGGACTGGTCCATCGCCGCGGCGCCTGGCTCCGGCTGGGCCCGGGCCCGGCGTCGGGGGCACCCTCTACAATCGGCTCGTGACCCTCACCGCGCCCGGCCTCCGGGTTTCGATCGGCGATCAGCTGCCATCGGTGGGCCTCCGCGCGACGGACGGCTACCTCCTCAACCTGCGCAGCTTCGTGGCCCGCTCGCCATCGATCGTCGTCTTCTTCGCCGGCCCGTCGCTGCGTGGCGACCGGCGCGCGGCCGGCGACCTGATGGCCACCACGCTGGCCCAGGCCTACCCGCGCCTGGAGCGTGCCGGGATCGGCCTGGTCGCGGTCACCACCGACTCGGAGCAGCAGCAGGCGGCCTACGTGCAGGAGCTCGAGCTCCCTTACCTGCTCTACTGCGACGAGCGGCGCACCGCGGTCCAGCTGCTGGGCATCCCGACCCGCAACGAGCGCGGCAACGTCAACGCCGAGCCGACCGCCTTCGCCATCTCGATCGACGGCGAGATCCTGGACCTGGTGGCGCGCGCCGAGCCGCGCGGCCTGGTGGCGCGCCTGGTCGAGGCCATCAACCCACCCACCTGACCGTCCGGCCACCGATCGCCTGACCGATGCTCGCCGTTCGCACCCACCACGCCGGCGAGCCGCTGCGAATCGAGGATCTCCCCGAGCCCGCACCGCAGGGCGCGGAGGTGCGGGTCCGGGTCGCCGGCTGCGGCGTCTGCCACACCGACCTGCACATCGCCCGGACCGACCGCTTGCGGGTGACCCGGCCGCTCACCCTGGGCCACGAGATCGGCGGCTGGCTGGATGCCGCCGGCCCGGAGGCGGCGGGACCGATGCGCCGCGCGCGGGTGAGCATCGGCGACGCGGTGCTCGTCTACGGCGGATGGGGCTGTGGCGCCTGCCGCGAGTGCGCGCGCGGCGAGGAGCAGCGCTGCGAGCGGAGCGAGGCGCCCGGCTTCCAGCGCGACGGGGGCTACGCCGAGCAGGTGCTGGTGCCGAGCGCCCGCTACCTGGTGCCGCTGCGCGAGCTGGACCCGGTGGAGGCGGCGCCGCTGGCCGATGCCGGCGTCACGCCCTACCGCGCCGTGCTGCGCGCCAGGCCCTGGCTGACGCCGGGGACGCGCGTGCTGCTGATCGGCTTCGGCGGCCTCGGCCAGTTCGCGATCCAGTTCCTGCGACGGATCCCCGACCTCACCATCGCGGTGCGCGAGCTGGATCCGGACAAGCTGGCGCATGCCGCCCAGCTGGGGGCGGACCTCGGCCTGCTGGCCGGCGACGAGTCGCTGGTGACGCTGGGCCTGGGCGGCCACGCGGACGTGGTGTTCGACTTCGTGGGCACCGACGACACGCTCGACTACGCGGCCCGCAACGTCGAGCCCGGCGGCCTGATCTCGCTGGTCGGCGAGGCGGGCGGCCACCTGGCGTTCGGGTTCGACCGGCCGCCGGTCGAGACCTACGCCACCACCACCGCCTGGGGGTCGCTGGCCGATCTGCGCGAGGTGGTCCGCCTCGCCAGCCGCGGACGCCTGCGCTGGTCGGTGGACCGCATGCCGCTGCGCAGGGCGCGCTCCGCCCACGACCGGCTGCTGGCCGGCAAGGTGAAGGGCCGGATCGTCCTCACCCCCTAGCCGGGGCGTTCGCGGGGGTACCGCGGGTCAGTCGCCGAGCAGGCGACCGATGATCCCCTTCGGCTTATCGTGAGTGCGCACGTACCACGGGCCGGCCACCGACTCGTAGGCCTCGCGCACCGGCGCGGCCGACAGGTCGGTCACCGCCAGGTCACGACGTCCGGCCAGGTGCTTGTCGGCCAGTGCGTGCAGCCGGTTGCGAACCTCGTCGAAGGAGGCCAGCTCCGCCTCGGGCACCAGCTGGATACCCACCGTCCAGCCCGTTCCGGCGCGCAGCACCCACGCCCGCTCGACCTGTGGCAGCTCGCCCAGCTGGCGCTGCAGCTCCGCGCCGAAGGGTTGCGGCACCTCGTTCGGCGCCTCGAGCGGGGGCAGCTCACCGTACGGCCGCCGTGCGCGCATCGCCTCCGGTGTGGTGGGGTCGATGCCGGCCGCCAGGAAGGGCAGGACCGCGGCCGGCACCTCGATCTGGGCCGGCGCCCCGGGATCGATGACCACCCGCTCGCCGGCCGACTCGGCGCGGGCGAAGACGTCGCGCGCCGGCAGCTCGATGGCGTCGCTGCCCGGCGGGCCGAACTCGCGATACATCTCTGCCGAGGTGTAGGCGGCCAGGAAACGGCCGCCTTCGTCGGATCCGTGGCGCATCGCCTCGACCGGCACGCGCGCGGGGTCCACGTCCTGGCCCGAGCTCGTGCGGATCGGCACCACCAGGCGCATCTCCAGCAGCTCGCCCAGGCCCGACTCGGTCACGCCAGTGACTCCTGCAGGCTCGACTTGCGCAGGGCCGCGTCGAGCCGCGCCAGCACCCGGTCACGGCCCAGCAGCTCCATCGAGCCGAACAGCGGCGGCGAAACGCTGCGACCGGTGACCGCCACGCGCAGCGGACGGAAGAAGTCGCCCGCCGTCCAGCCCAGCCGCTCGGCCTCGGCCCGGCAGCGCGACTCCAGCACGTCGGCCGCGAAGTCGGCGGCGGCCAGCTCGCCCAGCGCCTCGCGGGCGGCGCGCAGCGCGGCCGTCGCATCGGCCACGCTTCGCCCCTTGGGCACCAGCTTATCGGCGTCGTACAGCGCCGCCACCTCGTCATCCGACTCGGTCAGGAAGGCGGCCAGCTCGCGGGCATCGGCCAGCTTGACCAACCGCTCCTTGATCAGCGGGACCACCCGCAGCACCCCTTCGTCATCCAGCGCCTCCGGCAGGAAGTGGCGCAACCGCAGCGCCAGCTGCTCATCGGTCAGGCTGCGGATGTAGATCCCGTTCAGGTAGTTCAGCCGATCCTTGTCGAAGATGGCGCCGCCCTTGTGGACCTGGGCCAGGTCGAAGCGCTCGATCAGCTGGTCGAGCGTGAAGATCTCCTCCTCGGTTCCCGGGCTCCAGCCCAGGAAGGCCAGGAAGTTGACCATCGCCTCCGGCAGGTAGCCCTCTTCCCGGTAGGCGGTGACCGAGGTCTGTGACTTCCGCTTGCTCATCTTCGACCGATCCGCGTTCAGGATCAGCGGGATGTGCCCGAAGCGCGGCTCACGGTAGCCCAGCGCTCGGATCAGGGCAATGTGCTTCGGCGTGTTCGAGATGTGATCCTCGCCACGGATGACGTGGGTGATCTCCATCTTCTCGTCGTCGACGACCACCACGAAGTGGTACAGCGGCGAGCCATCGGCGCGCACGATGATGAAGTCGCCGAGCAGGCGGTTGTCGAACTCGACCTCGCCGCGGACCAGGTCGTCGAAGCGCACCGTCTCGGCCGGGACCTGGAAGCGGATCGCTGGCTTCCGTCCCTCGGCGGCGAACTGCGCCAGGTCGGCATCGGTCAGGCGCAGGCAGCGGCCGTTGTAGCGCGGCGCCTCCTTCGCTGCCTCCTGCTCACGGCGAACGGCCTCCAGCTCCTCCGGCGTGCACCAGCAGTGGTAGGCGTGGCCGGATTCGAGCAGCCGCGCCGCCTCGGCCGCGTACAGCTCCGATCGGTTGCGCTGCCGGTACGGCCCGTAGGGACCGATGTCCTCGCCCCCCGCCACCTGCGGGCCCTCGTCCCAGGTGATGCCCAGCCAGTGCAGGTTGTCGATGATGTCGCGCTCGTCGTCTTCGGTGCTGCGCACCAGGTCGGTGTCCTCGATGCGCAGCACGTACGTCCCGCCGACGTGGCGGGCGAACAGGAAGTTGTAGAGGCTGGTCCGCGCCGTGCCGATGTGCAGGCGCCCCGTGGGGCTGGGGGCCATGCGGGCACGAATGGGTCGCTCGCTCGTCCGCGTCATCGGTCCGCCGATGGTAGCGCCACGGCCGCCCGCATCTCGCCGGACGGCGCGCCGCGGGGGTCGAGCACGGGCGGGGCGGCGAACTCGGCCAGGCGCCCCTCGACGGCGGCGGCGTCCAGCACGCCCAGCTCCCGCAGCGCGGCCACGGTGATCACGTTGCGCGCCCGGTGAGCGGCGTCGCCATCTTCGACCTTGATGGCCAGCCCTCGCGCTTCGCGGCCGGCCTCGCCGGCCTCGCCGGTCATGATGCCGACCGCCTGGACCCCCTCGGCACCGCCCTTCGAGACCAGGGCGCCGGGGGCGGCGCGCATCAGGGCGGTGTCCAGGTTGCGACGCTCGCCGCCCACCAGCTCGGGGTGCGCCATCATCGCGTCGCGGATGCGCTCGAGCGCCGAGCGAAGCGTGGGATCCTCCACGCCGGACGGATCGGCCAGCCGCGCGAAGGCCAGCGCCAGGCCGCGCAGCGGGATGCCGAAGGTCACCACCCCGCAGCCATCAGTGGCCAGGGGGATCTTGGCGCGCGGCACCCCTGCCAGCGTTGAGACCATATCGATGGCCAGCTGCTGGACCGGGTGGTCGGGCTGCCAGTACGTCTCGACCGGCCAGCCGGCCGCCTTGGCGTGGAGCGCCATGCCAGCGTGCTTGCCGGAGCAGTTGTGTCGGAGAGGCGACGGAGGCTCACCGTCGCGGATCAGGCGCTCGGCCGTCTCGCGGTCGTACGGGCGGTGGGTGCCGCAGGCCAGCACCTCGCGCGTCAGGCCGCCGGCGCGCAGCACCGCCTGGACGGTGCGCGCATGCCGATCCTCGCCGGCGTGCGAGGCGGCCATGATCGCCAGCGCCTCGCTGGGGGCCGGGAAGTCGTAGGCATCAAAGCGGCCGGACGCCACGAACGGCGCCAGCTGGAACGGCTTGGCCGACGAGCGGATGTAGGCAACGGTGCGCGGGTCGCCGACCGAGGCCACCGCCTTGCCGGCGGCGGACATCACCGTCAACCAGCCGCGATGGCGCGACTCGACCCGATCCCCGCGGGTGACCTCGACCAGGACCGGCGGCGCTTCGGCAGCGGCCGCCCGGGCCCTACTGCCCGTTGCTGCCGGTTCCCGGCCCGGTGGCGGCGCGCTCGCCGCCTGGGGCGGCCTCGCGCTCGGACTTGCTGAAGATCGAGCCCTGGCCGGCCGGCGCGCCAGCGGCCACCGGCTGCTGCGCCTGGCTCTTGCCCTGGGCCGGCTGCGACTGCTGCTGCGGCGCGGAGGCGGCACGCGGGGCGGCACCCTCGTGGGTCATGATCACGGAGCCCTCCCAGTGGGCGCCCTCCTTGACCACCAGGACCTGGGTCTTGACCTTGCCCTTGACGCGGCCGGTGGAGCCGATCTCAAATCGTCCGCCGCAGTCGACGTCGCCCTCGTAATCGCCGTTGATGATCACGTTATGGGCGGTGATGCCGCTGCGCACGCGGGCCTGCGGGCTGATGATGAGCGTCCCCTGGCACTCGATCTCACCCTGGGCCTCGCCCTCGATCCGCAGGTCGCGGTCCGAGACGTACTTGCCGTTGAAGCGGGCATGCGGATCGATCACGCTCTCGTTGCCGGAGTCGGGGCGGCGGAACTCTGTCGGTGAAGGGGTCACATCGACCTCACTGGTAAGGCTGTCCGGGTAGAGGTTGCCGACGACATCCTCGCGCGACAAGGCGTCGGACTTGTTGTCTCGCTTGGATCCGAAGACCACGGCTTGCTCCTTCCTCTTCGGCGGCGATCCAAGGGGGGAGCGCCGGTCGTGCCGGAATCTGGCAGGAAGGGTAAGCCTACCAGCCAACTCGTCGGGGAGGTAGTCCCAGGTACTGATGGCCACGCCCGGCGCGGGCCGGCGGCCCCGCACCGCACGAGCCGGCGCGTAGAATCGCCCGCGATGGCCACCACCGACCGCTCGCCGAGCCTGCATGTCAGTGCGCATCCGCTGGTCGCCCATAAGCTCGCCATCCTGCGCGACACCGGCACCGACACCAAGAAGTTCCGCGAGCTGGTGCGCGAGCTGACCTGGCTGCTCGGCTACGAGGCGATGGCCGACCTGGCCACGCGCGGCCGACGGGTGCAGACGCCGCTGGAGGAGACCGATGGCGCCGAGGTCGAGCCCAAGGTCGGGCTGGTGCCGGTTTTGCGCGCCGGGCTGGGCATGGTGGACGCCATGCTGGAGCTGATCCCGACCGCCGAGGTCTGGCACATCGGCCTGTACCGCGACGAGCGGACGCTGAAGCCGGTCGAGTACTACAACAAGCTACCTGACGCGGCCACGGTGCAGGTCTGCCTGATCCTGGACCCCATGCTCGCCACCGGCGGCTCGGCGGCCGCCACGGTCGACATCCTCAAGGCCTGGGGCGCGGTCCGCATCAAGCAGGTCAGCCTGATCGCGGCGCCGGAGGGCGTGGCGACCCTGTCGACGGCCCATCCGGACGTGGACATCCACGTGGCGGCGGTCGATCGCGAGCTCAACGAGCGCGGCTATATCGTGCCCGGCCTGGGCGACGCCGGCGACCGCCAGTTCGGCACCTTCGCCGGCCCCGCCTCCGAGCCGGGACATGCCAGTGGCGACGATCCGGCCGAGGTGGTGCGTCGCCTGCAGCGGGATCTCGCCGGCCGCTCCTGAGCGTGGTCGCAGCGCCAGCGGCTCCGTCCTGAGCCGGCGCCGAATTCGGGACAACGAAATGTCCCGAAAGAACTGCCCTCGGACTTGATGCAATCGCCGCCGCTGGCCGCCCCTTCGGGACCACCACAGCATATGGTCGCCGGGCGCCCGGGACAAGCCCTCTTATCCCCGACCTTTGGCCCTCAGGCCCGAGTTATCCACGATGTATCCCCAACGTGGACAAGGTCCACGATTGATCCGGCGGCGCGCAGCTAATCTGCACCGCTTCCGTTGCCGCTCCCGTCCCCGCCACTCCAGCGGTGCGGCACGGCCAGTGGCGGCTCGACCTCGAACTCCTCGGCAGCGGCCTCCGGCCGGGGACCGTCCTCCTCGGCTTCGGTCCGGGGTGCCAGCGACGCGGGCGTGGCCTCGCTCTGCTCGGCGTGGATGACGTGCATCACCGCGTTGATCAGGGCCAGGTGGGTGAAGGCCTGCGGGAAGTTGCCCAGGTGCCGTCCCGTCTCCGGATCGATCTCCTCCCCGTACAGGTCCAGCGGGCTGGCGAACGAGAGGAGCCGCTCGCACAGGCGACGCGCGCGGTCCAGCTCCCCGATCTCGCACAGCGCCGACACCAGCCAGAACGAGCAGATGGTGAAGGCGCCCTCGCGGCCGGTCAGGCCATCATCGGTCTGGTCCGTGCGATAGCGCAGCACCAGGCCGTCGTCGGTCAGCTCCTCGGCGATGGCATGCACCGTCCTGGCGATTCGCTCGTCGTCGGGCGGCAGGAAGCGCACCAGCGGCAGCAGCAGCAGCGAGGCGTCGAGCGCATCCGACTCGTAGTGCTGGGTGAACACGCCGCGCCGGTCGACCCCGTGGGCCAGCACGTCGGCCTTGATCTCGTCGGCCGCCGCCTGCCAGCGCTCGGCTTGCTCATGGTCCTCGCGCAGCCGGGCCAGCCGCGCGCCGCGGTCGCAGGCGACCCAGCACATGACCTTCGAGGAGGTGAAGTGCTTCGGCTCGCCGCGCACCTCCCAGATGCCGCGATCCGGCTCGCGCCAGTGGGCGATGGCCTGTTCCACCTGCTTGACCAGGATCGGCCAGATCGCCTCGTCCAGGCGGTCGCGCGAGCGGGTGTGCAGGTAGACCGAGTCGAGCATGGCGCCCCACATGTCGTGCTGGCGCTGCTGGTAGGCGTCATTGCCGATGCGGACCGGCCGGGCGCCCTCGTAGCCATGCAGGTGCAGTAGCTCCCGCTCCTCCAGGTCGCGCTCGCCGCCGACGCCGTACATGACCTGGAGGTCGTCGTGGCCGGCCACCTCGGCGATGAAGTACAGGAAGTCGTTCGCCTCCCAGTCGAAGCCGAGGCTGTACAGGCCCCACAGGGCGAAGGTCGAGTCGCGGATCCAGGAGTAGCGGTAGTCCCAGTTGCGCTCGCCACCGGGCGTCTCGGGCAGCGAGGTGGTGGCCGCCGCCACCACCGCCCCGGTGGGCGCGTAGGTCAGCCCCTTCAAGGTCAGCGCCGAGCGTTCCAGGTACGTCCGCCACGGATGGTCCGGGAAGCGGCCGCGGGCCAGCCAGTGCTGCCAGTGATGGGCGGTCCACACCAGCCGGCCATAGGCGTCGTCGAAGGTCCGCGGCGGGGCCAGGCTGCCCCACGACAGGGCCACGAAGCGGCTCTGCCCCTCCTTCAGCATGGTGCGCGCGATGGCGCGCGGTCCCTCGAAGCCGATGTTCAGGTCGCTGGTCAGGGTCAGCTGCTGGTCGGTGCTGGCGCAGGCGCAGATGCCCTGGTGGTAGCCGTCCTCGGTGTAGGTCCAGGCGCCGAAGGTGCGGCCGTAGTCGAAGACCGGCTCGCAGTCCAGGACCAGCTGCACCGAGCCGTTCACGCAGCGCACGGTGCGCAGCAGGATGTGCTGGGCGTCGTAGTCGGTGGGCGCCCGCCGCTGCGTGCCGGACCGCTCCTCTTCCTCGTGCCACGGCCCGATCAGCAGCACGTCGCGCACGATGATCCAGCCGGTGCTGGTCCCCCAGCTGGTCTCCAGCACGTTGGTGCCCGGCAGGTAGCGTCGCGAGGCCGGCACCTGCACGTCGGCCGGTCCGAAGCGGAAGCCGCCGGCGTCGCGATCCAGCAGCGCGCCGAACACGCTGGCCGAATCGACGCGCGGCACGCACAGCCATTCGATGTTGCCTGACGGTGCCACCAGGGCGGTCGTCTCGCAGTCGGACAGGAAGCCGTACTCGGCGATGGGCGGGAAGGGCGAGCCGGCGTACCCGGCGCCACTGGTCGGCCCCATCGAGCTCATCGGTTCCATCCGACGGTTGCCCTGCACGCTCATCTCCCGTTGAGGGCCGTCTGTCTTACCACGTCCTGGCCGGCTAGACCAGCCCCGTGACGAGGTCGCGCACGTATCCCGGCTCCTCCAGCCACGGCCAGTGACCGCGGCCGGCATGGATCCGCAGCTCAGCGGTCGGCATCAGGGCGGCCGTGCGCTCGGCCTCGACCACCGGGATCGGGCTGCGCTCACCATGGGTCACCAGCACCGGTGCGTCCAGGCCCGGCAGGCCCCGCTCGAGGGTCCCGCGCGCGAAGTGGTCCGCGATCGAGGCCCAGGTCAGCGCGCCGGAGGGATGAAAGCGGAACCCCGGCATCGGGGGCGCAGCCGACGGATCGCCGAAGTAGAACGGCCACAGGATCCGCATCATCTCGAGCTGCTCGGCGTCGGTGGCCTCACCGCGGTCGCCCAGCGCGTCCAGCTCTTCGACGCGGGCGCGGTCACGCTCGGACAGCTCGGCCATGAGGTTTGGGCCAAGGGCGGCGGTGCCGCCGTCGTCCACGGCTCCCAGGCCGTCCAGCACGACCATCCCCAGCAGCCGATCCGGGTGCGCGACCGCCAGGTGCATGGCCAGGTGGCCGCCCCAGGAATGGCCCACGACCCACGCCCGCTCCCAGCCCAGCGCGTCGAGCACGGCCACCGCATCGGCGACATGGGTGTCCACGTCGAACGGCCCATCGATCAGTGACGGGGCGAGCCCGCGCTGCTGGTACCGGGCGGTGGTCACCACGCCAGCCAGCTCCTGCGCCAGTGAGTCGAGATAGTCGGACATGCTGGGCCCGCCATGCAGCAGGAGGGCGGGTGGGCCCGCGTTCGCTGAACGCCAGCCGACGATCGCGCCGCCGGCGACCGGGGCGAGGAATTCGCGCTCACCTGGCGCCGTCACCGGCCGATTATCGCCATTGCCCGGATGGCAGGCGGCTGCGTCCCCTGCGCTACACTCGGACCGATGCCCGACGCGCACCTCAAGGTGGCGATCACCGGCGCCGCCGGCCAGATCGGCTATGCGCTGGTCTTCCGCATCGCTTCCGGCGAGATGTTCGGCCCCGACACCACCGTCGATCTCCAGCTGCTCGAGCTGGAGGCCGCGCTGCCGGCGCTGGAGGGCGTCGCCATGGAGCTCGACGACGGCGCCTTTCCTCTCCTCAAGCGCACCGTCCGCACGTCCGTCGCCAGCCAAGCGTTCGACGGCGCCAACTGGGCGCTGCTGGTCGGCGCGGTGCCGCGCAAGGCGGGCATGGAGCGCAAGGACCTGCTGACCGTCAACGGCGGCATCTTCACCGGCCAGGGCCGGGCCATCGCGGAGAACGCGGCCGACGACGTGCACGTACTGGTCGTCGGCAACCCGTGCAACACCAACTGCCTGATCGCCGCCGCCAACGCCTCGGAGATTCCGGATGACCGCTGGTTCGCGATGACCATGCTCGACGAGAACCGCGGCCGCAGCCAGCTGGCCCAGCGGGCCGGCGTGCCGGTCACGGAAGTGCGCGACCTGGCGGTGTGGGGCAACCACTCCAGCACCCAGTTCCCGGATTTCGCGCACGCCAGGATCGGCGGACGCCCCGCGCCGGAGGTGATCGACGACGAGGACTGGCTGCGCAACGACTTCATCAGCGCGGTCCAGCAGCGCGGCGCGGCGATCATCGCCGCCCGTGGCCAGTCGAGCGCGGCCAGCGCCGCCAACGCGGTGATCGACACGGTCCGCAACGTGGCCCGCCCGACCGGCGAGATCTTCAGCGCGGCCGTCCGCGCGCCGGGCGACGCATCGGGCTATGGCATCCCGCCTGGCCTGGTGTTCGGCTATCCGCTGCGGGCGACGGCGCCCGGCCAGGTGGAGATCGTGCAGGGCATCGAGCACGATGCGTGGGCGCAGTCCATGATCGACGCCACGCGCGACGAGCTGCTCGAGGAACGAGAGGCTGTGAAGGACCTTCTGCCATGACCAACCAGGCACCGCCACGGAACGACGTGGCCTCGCTGACCTACGGCGACCGATCAATCGACCTGCCGGTCGTCCACGGCACCGAGGACGAGGTGGCGGCCGACATCTCGAAGCTGCGCGGCGACACCGGCCTGATCACGCTGGACGTCGGCTACGGCAACACCGGCGCCACCCGCTCGGCGATCACCTTCCTGGACGGCGAGCAGGGGATCCTGCGCTACCGCGGCTATCCGATCGAGGAGCTGGCCGAGCAGAGCACCTTCCTGGAGGTGGCCTACCTGCTCATCAACGGCGAGCTGCCGACCCGCGCCGAGCTCGACCACTTCGTGGGCGAGATCACGCACCACACCCTCATCCGCGAGGAGATGCGGCACTTCTTCGACTCCTTCCCGTACGACGCGCACCCGATGGCGGTGCTCGCCTCCGGGACGGTGGGGATGAGCACCTTCTACCCGGACAGCCACGAGGTCACCGACCCGGCGGCGGTTCAGCTGACCACCCTGCGGCTGATCGCCAAGCTGCCGACCCTGGCGGCGTGGTCGTTCAAGAAGGCGATCGGCCAGCCCTATGTCTACCCGCGCAACGACCTCGGCTATGCCGCCAACCTGCTGCACATGATGTTCGCCGTGCCGTCGGAGCCGTACGAGGTCCAGCCGGAGGTGGCGGAGGCGCTGGACCTGCTGCTCATCCTGCACGCCGACCATGAGCAGAACGCGTCCGCGGCCACGGTGCGCATGGTCGGCAGCACCCACGTCAACATGTACGCCTCGATCAGCGCCGGCATCTCCGCCCTGTGGGGCCCGCTGCATGGCGGCGCCAACGAGGACGTGATCCGCACGCTGGAGCGGATCGTGGCGGACGGCGGGGATGTCCAGAAGTGGGTGGACCGCGCCAAGGACCCCGATCACAAGTTCAAGCTGCCCGGCTTCGGCCACCGGGTCTACAAGAACTTCGACCCGCGGGCCATCATCATCAAGCGCGCCGCCGAGCGCGTCCTGGACGCCACCGGCGCCGACGGGGAGCTGTTCGAGGTGGCCAAGAAGCTGGAGGAGGTCGCCATCCACGACGAGTACTTCGTCCAGCGCAAGCTGTATGCGAACGTCGACTTCTACTCGGGCCTGATCTACCACGCCATCGGCTTCCCGAAGAACATGTTCACCAACTGCTTCGCCATCGGCCGGCTGCCCGGCTGGATCGCGCAGTGGCAGGAGATGATCCGGGACCCGGAGACCAAGATCGGCCGACCGCGGCAGGTGTACACCGGGCCGACCGCGCGAACCTACGTTCCCATCGACGCCCGCTGAGCCGATCCCTGGCGGTTGCCGGCGTCGGCATGGCGAACGGTCGCGCTGGTCGCATTTGTGACTGACGCCGCCGTCGACAGCCGCCCTACCATGCCGCGCACATGAGGCTCACCATCCTCGGCCGCAGCCCGGCCCGACCCAACCCGGGAGAGGCCTGCGCCGGCTACCTGATCGAGGGCGGCGGCGCCCGGCTGCTGATGGACGTCGGCCCGGGCGTGGTCGCCCAGCTGCTGCGTCGCAACACGCCGGACGAGCTGGACGCGGTGGTGATCAGCCACATGCACACCGATCACTGCCTGGACCTGGTGACGCTGCGCTACTGCTACCCCTGGATCGACGTGGCCAAGAAGCGGCTGCTGGTGATCGTGCCGCCCGGCGCCACCGCCCAGCTGGCCGAGATGGCGCTGGGGGCCGGCTACCAGAACTTCTTCGACAAGAGCTTCATCTTCGTGGAGCACGACGGCAAGCGACCGATCGAGATCGGCAACCTGCGGCTGGAGCCGGACGAGACTCAGCACTTCGTGCGCACCTGGGGCTTCCGCATCAGCGCGCGCGGCGCCGACGAGGACCCGGACCGGATCCTGGCCTACTCGGCCGATGCCGGCCCATGCCCGGCCCTGCCCCGCATCGCCGACACGGCCGAGCTGTTCCTGTGCGAGGCGGCGCTGCGGTCGCTCGACGAGGACGATCCGGCACCGCTGAGCCGCGGCCACCTGCTGCCGGCCGAGGCCGCGCGGCTGGCAAGCGAGGCGGCGGTCAACCGCCTGCTGCTGACCCACATCCCGCTCCCCGATCGCGGGGCCTGGGCCCTGGAGCAGGCGGCCGCCGAGTTCGATGGCCCGCTGGAGATCGCCGAGCCGCTGCGGACCTACGAGATCTAGGAGCTCAGGAGCTCCTTCAGCTCGCCCAGCTCCTCGTCCCAGCCCTGAGCATTCCCCTCGCGGTGCTCCGCCAGGATGAAGCCTGACTCCTGCATCCGGAGCGTGGTGCCGCCGTCCTCGCGCTCGTCCAGCCACCACTCGACCAGGGTCACCTCGGTGGCCCGCTCGAGCGGGGTTTCGGCCTGGTTGGCCCAGCGCCAGGCCAGGTAGGTGGGGGCCTCCACCGCCTCGACCCGGATGACGTAGCT
Source organism: Candidatus Limnocylindria bacterium (assembly GCA_036555005.1). Lineage (GTDB taxonomy): Bacteria > Chloroflexota > Limnocylindria > QHBO01 > QHBO01 > DASSCW01. The sequence goes on from DATBME010000054.1 coordinate 29,753, forward strand.
TCGGTAGCCGTCCCAGGTGAAGCGACCCTCGTGGCCCGGCTCCAGCTCCCATTCGGCCTTCTGCGGGAACCACCTGGCCAGCTCGTTCGGTTCGGTCAGGGCGCGCCACACACGCTCGCGCGGGACCGACAGCTCGACGATGCGCTCGATGGCGTGCGGCGCGGTCTGGGTGGTCTCGGTCATCGGTCAGGTTCCTCCAGGTGTCGCTTCAGTCGCGCCAACCGTCGATCCCAGGCGGCGGCATAGGGCTCCAGCCAGGCATCCAGCTGGCGCAGCGGGCCGGCGTCCAGCGCGTGCATCCGCTCGCGACCACGTCGCCAGGTGATGACCAGGCCCGCCTCCGACAGCAGGTCGAGATGCTTGGCCACCGCCTGCCGGCTCATCGGCTGGCCGTCGGCCAGCGCACTCAGCGAGAGGGCGTCATGCCGCCGCAGCCGGTCCAGCAGCGCGCGGCGGGTGGGGTCGGCGACGGCCTCGAAGACAAGCGGCTGCATCGGTCCATTATGCAACCTCCGGGTTGCATGTCAAGCGCGGTCCGGATCCTCGACGCGCACGCGGGCGATGTACCGGTCGGCCGCCCAGGTCACGATCGCCCAGAGCACGGACAGCAGCAGCGTCGTCCCCAGCAGGATGGCCGAGATTGGCATGAAGCCACTCCCGATCGACGCGCCGAGCATCAGGAGGCCGAGCGCGATCACCACCAGGATGGAGCCGATCATGGCCGTCCCGATCTTGGCCGCGGTCAGCAGGAACCAGCCCAGCGAGTGATCCTGGGCACGCCCGGTGAGCCACAGCAGCGTCGGTCCCGATGCGCCGAACAGGGCCACGTAGAAGCCGGCCGAACTGAACATGACCGATGCTCCCAGGCGCTGGTCCAGGACGAGCGCCGCCAGGATCCACGCTGCCAGCAGCGCGCTGGCTGCCCCGGTGCCGATCAGCCAGACCAGCAGCAGGGTGGCCGTCCCGGTCGAGAGGCGCTCGACCAGCTCGCCGTCGCTGCCCTCCACCAGCTCGGTCGGCCCGTCGGCGGCGAGGTCGGGCGGTGGCTCGGGCGGCCGCTGCTGTTCGGTCACCCGGCACTGATGCCGGCGCCGGCGAACGCCGCCTCCAGGTCGGCGATCAGGTCACTGGACGACTCGATGCCGACCGAGAGACGCACCAGCCCGGCCGGAACCGCAAGCGGCGAGTCGGCGACAGACAGGTGGGTCATGGCTGCCGGCAGCTCGATCAGCGACTCCACCGCGCCCAGCGACTCGGCCAGCGTGAAGAGGCGCGTGCAGGCCACGAAACGCCGAGCCGCTTCATCATCGGCCTGCAGCTCGAAGCTGACCATGGCGCCGGGCAGCCGCATCTGGTCCACGCACAGCTCGCGCTGCGGGCTGTCCTGCAGGCCCGGGTAGTAGACCCGCCTCACCTCGGGCCGTCCGTCCAGCCAGTAGGCGATGGCGGTGGCGTTGGCGCAGGCGCGCTCCATGCGGACGGCCAGCGTGCGCATGCCGCGCAGCACCAACCAGCAGTCGAACGGGGATGGCACCGCGCCGGCCGCGTTCTGGTGGAAGCGCAGCCGCTCGGCCAGGTCGTCCCGGTTGGTGGCGATCAGCCCGCCCACCACGTCCGAATGGCCGCCCAGGTACTTGGTCGCCGAGTGCAGGACGGCGTCCGCTCCGAGGGCCAGCGGCTGCTGCAGGAACGGCGTCGCGAACGTGTTGTCGACCACCGTCAGCGCCCCCGCCTCGCGAGCGACGGCGGCCACCGCCCGGATGTTGGCGATCTTGAGCAGCGGATTGGTGGGCGTCTCGATCCAGACGAGGCGGACCGGTCCGCGTTCGCTCGCCGCCTCTGCTGACACCGCGGCGCGGACCGCCTCCGGATCGGTCACGTCGACCGGATCGACCGCGATCCCGTAGCGTGACCACACCTTGTCCGCCAGCCGCCAGGTGCCGCCGTAGACGTCGTCGCACATCACCACCCGCTGGCCCGGCTCAGTGAGGTAGAGCAGGTTCTGGGTGGCGGCCAAGCCGGACGCGAAGGCCAGGCCGTGCTTTGCGCCCTCCAGCGTGGCGATGGCCGCCTCGAGCGACCGGCGGGTCGGGTTGCCCGAGCGGCCGTACTCGAAGCCGCCGCGCGTCCGGCCGACCGCATCCTGCTTGAAGGTGGTGCTCATCTGGATGGGCGGGATCACCGCGCCGGTCGCCGGGTCGGGCTCCCAGCCGGCGTGGACCGCCTTCGTCTCGAAGTCGTCGGTCATGCGTCTTGCCTGCGATCGTGCGAGTCGGAGCTCACCCCGATGCAGGCGGGTTCTTCCCGGCGAGGCGCCAGGCAAGCGGCAGGAGGCCCGCGGCCAGCGCGATCTTCAGCGCATCACCGATCACGAATGGCCACAGGCCGTTCTCCAGCGCCAGGAACAGGGGCATGCCGGCGGTCGCCATCAGCCACGGCACCCCGAAGGCGTAGATGATCAGGTTCCCCAGCACCATGATCGCCAGCGTTCCGCTCACGGTGCGGTCGGCTCCCCGGCTGGCCAGGGCTCCGACCACAGTGGCGGCGACCACGAAGCCGATGATGTAGCCGAAGGTGAACACCACGTCACCGGAGTAGCCGGACTCTTGGCCGGCGAACCACGGCACGCCAGCCACGCCGGCGACCAGGTAGAGGAGCATCGCGGCGCCTCCGCGCCACGGGCCGAGCGCCGCGCCCGATAGCAGGACGGCAAAGGTCTGCAGGGTGATGGGCACCGGTGTAAATGGCAGCGGAATGGACACCTGGGCGCAGAGGCCGGTGAACGCCGCCGCCCCAATGACCAGCAGGATGTCGCGCAGCAGGGCGCCGGGCAGCAGGTCGGCCAGGACGCGCGGCCGGGCGATGGCGGCGGCAGTCATCGGGTGCGGGGGAAGCCCAGGTCGACCTTGGAGGTGGCTGGATCCGGCCAGCGCGCGGTCACCACCTTGCCGCGCGTGTAGAACTGGATGCCCTCCGGCCCGTACATGTGCAGGTCGCCGAAGAGGGAGGCCTTCCAGCCGCCGAAGCTGTAGTAGGCCACCGGCACCGGGATCGGCACGTTGACGCCGACCATGCCGACGTTGACGTCGAACTGGAACTGGCGGGCCGCTCCCCCGTCACGCGTGTAGATGGCGGTGCCGTTGGCGTACGGGTTGTCCTCGATCACCTGCATCGCATCGGCGTAGGTCGGGACGCGGACGACCTCGAGCACCGGCCCGAAGATCTCGTTGCGATAGCAGTCCATCTCGGGCGTCACGTTGTCGAGCAGCGAGACGCCCAGGAAGAACCCCGGGCTGTCCTGGCAGATGCCGTGCTCGCGTCCGTCGACCCGCAGCGTGGCCCCCTGCTGATGACCGCTGTCCAGGTAGCCGGCCACCTTGTCACGGTGCTCGGCCGTGATGAGCGGGCCCATCTCGGACTCCGGATCGGTCCCCGGCCCGACCTTGATCTTGGGCAGCCGCTCCTCGATGGCCTCGACCAGGGGATCGGCCGCGTCGCCGACCGCCACCACCACGCTGATCGCCATGCAGCGCTCCCCAGCCGACCCGTATGCGGCGGACACCGCCGCGTCAGCCGCCATGCCGATGTCCGCATCGGGCAGCACGACCATGTGGTTCTTGGCGCCGCCCAGGGCCTGCACCCGCTTGCCGTGCTTCGTGCCGGTCTCGTAGATGTAGCGGGCGATCGGCGTGGAGCCCACGAAGCTGATCGCCGCGATGTCCGGATGCTCCAGGATTGCGTCGACTGCCACCTTGTCGCCGTGGACGACGTTGAAGACGCCGTCCGGCAGCCCGGCCTCCTGCAGCAGCTCGGCGATAAAGATGGAAGCCGATGGATCCTTCTCGGAGGGCTTGAGGATGAACGTGTTGCCGCAGGCGATGGCGTTGGCGAACATCCACATCGGCACCATGGCCGGGAAGTTGAAGGGCGTGATGCCGGCCACCACGCCGAGCGGCTGCCGGATCTGGTAGACGTCGATTCCGGTCGAGGCCTGCTCGGAGTAGCTCCCCTTCAGCAGGTGCGGGATGCCGCAGGCGAACTCGAGGTTCTCCAGCCCGCGGGCCACCTCGCCCAGCGCATCGGTCGGCACCTTGCCGTGCTCCGCGGTGAGCAGCGCGGCAATGTCGCGGCGGTGCTCGTCAACCAGGTTGCGGATCCGGAACAGGATCTCGGTGCGCTTGCTGAGCGACGACGCGCGCCAGGCCGGGAAGGCCTCCCGGGCGATGCGCACCGCAGCATCCACTTCCTCGACGGTGGCGAAGTCGACCTCGCGGGCGACCTCGCCGGTCGCCGGGTTATAGACCGATCCGTTACGACCGGACGTGCCCGCCACGCGGCGGCCGCCGATCCAGTGGTTCACTCGGTCCAGGCCGCCAGCCGCATCCGCCGGTGGGGATTCCGCTACCTGGGTCATGCCGTTGCCTCGCTCCTGGAGCGACAACCTTACCTCGCGGCGCTGGCGAGCGGCAGTGGGAGCCTCCGGGCGCTTCAGCGCGACGCGGCGATGGTGGCGGGTTGCGGTGGTTCGGAAGCACGGATGCCGGCGGCCCAGGCAGCCACCTCGGTCCGGCGCGCCACACCCAGCTTGGCCAGGATGTGCTCCACGTGGGCGCTGACCGTCTTTGGTGAGACGGACAGCTCGGCCGCGATCTCGGCGTTGGTCAGGCCCTCGGCGATCAGCCGCGCCACCTCGAACTCGCGCACGGTCAGGGGCCGCCACGGCTCCTTCTCGTGGCCTCGACCGCGGCTCAACTTCCCGATCTCGTCGGCGCGGACCACGAGCGGCGGGCTGCCCATCTCCTGGGCTCGGGCAACGGCCTGCTCCAGGACGTCGGCGGCATCCACGTACCGATTCATGCGCATCAGGCACTGCGCCAGGTCGAGTCGCGCGCTGACGGCCTCCCAGGCCCGACCGCGATCCTCCCAGCCGCGGATCGCGCGCTCGAACGCCTCGCGCGCGGCCGTCAGCGACCCGCCGGCCAGGCGGACCAGCCCCTCGGCGTGGCTCAGCGCGGCTCCCGCGATGGAGTCCCAGCCGGCGAAGAAGTCCCGCGCCTGGCCCAACCACTTCGCGGCCGCGTCCGGACGTCGCGCGGCGAGGTAGCTCCGGGCGCCAGTCACCACGAACGGGATGAAGAGGGCTCGCTCGCCGCTCGAGCTTGCGAGGTTCCAGCCTTCCTCGCAGTGTTCAATCGCCGCGTCGGCCTGACCGTCCAGCAGGTTGGTCTCAGCCAGCCCCCACAGCGGTGTCAGGACGAGATGCACCTCACCGATGCGGCGGCCAACGGCCAGCGACTCGCTCAGCCAGCGCCGTGCCTCGTCCGATCGGCCCCGCCCCATCGCCACCAGGCCAATGACGTCCTGCCCACCGACCATTCCACGCCGGCAGCCGCGGTCGCTCAGGTCCTGCCGCGCTCGCGTATCGGCGTTGTCCCAGTGACCCGCCGACCACTCGAGCAACGCGAGGGTGCCCGCGATCATCTGCCGGCAGTGGCTCTGCTCGATCGCGTCGGCGTACTGCAGGCCCTCGCCAATCGCCACGTTCGCGGCCTGCGGATCCAGGATTCGAGCGGCGAGCAGCGCCAGGTTGCGGTAGCCGGTGACGCCGACCGATTCGAAGCCCGCATCGCGGGCCTCGCGCGCTGCGTGCATCCCGTCGCGCATGCCGCTCTCGTAGTTGCCATCGACGATGTCGATGCGGCCGAGCATGATGTCGATGTCCAGGACCGTCTCGCGGTCACCGACCGACGTCGCCAGTGCCCGCGCCGCTGTTGCGCGCTCTCGCGCTCCAGCCAGGTCCATCGCCAGGAATCGGCATTCGGCGTCCAGCACCATGAGCCAACCGCTCAGCATGTCGCGCTCGGTCGACGGTGGTAGGTCGGCGATGTCGGCGAATCCCTGCTCGATTGAGGCCAGCAGGTTCTCGGAGGGCTCACCGCGGCGGAGGGCAACGGAGAACAAGGTGATCTGCTGGGTGGCCGCCGCGATGGGTCGTCCCGCCTCGAGGTAGAGCTGTCGGGAGCGAAGCGCGGCCATCTCGGCGTCCTCGTTGTGCTCGATCGCGCCGGCCGCGTTCGAATACTCCTCGAAGAGCTTCGCCTGCTCGAGCACGGGTAGGTCGTCAGGCATGTTCGCGATCGCGCGCTGATAGAGCTCGTAGGCCTCCTGCCGAGCCGAGATGCGGCTGGCCTCGTCCGCAGCTGACATCGACGTGCGGAAGGCTTGCGAGCGGAGGCCAGCGCGGTCGTAGTGACGGGCGGCGTGCACCACACTCGACGCCTCGAGGGCCAGCACGAACTCGGCGGCATGTGCGTGGAATCGCCGCAGCTGGGACGGCGGCAGGGCATCGTAGATGACGTCCCGCAGGAGCTGGTGGCGGAAGTCGTAGTAGCCGCCATCCACATACTGGAATGGATAGAGGATCGCTGCCTCCTCCAGTTCCTGGATCGCCGGCTCGAGATCCGCCATCGGCCGATCCATGACCCCGGCCAGGACTTCCGGCCTGAAGCAGCGGCCGATGACGGCTCCGGCCCGTGCGACCTCACGCGCATCGGGCGACAGCCTCTCCAGGCGGACCAGGACGGCGTCGCCGATGGTATCGGGCACGTGCGCGTCGCGGATCCGTCGCCCATCGGCCCGCGCCTCCGGGTCAAGGGCGGCGAGGAGCTCTTCGATGTGCAGCGGAATGCCGTTGGTACGTTCGTGCACGGCTTCGACCACGTCATGGGAAGCGGGAAGCTCGCCACCCAGAATCAGCGTCGTCGCCATGCCGGTCTCGTCAATGGTCAGCGGTCGCAGGCGCACTTCGTCCGCATGCCGCTGGCTGAGGATGCGGGATCGCCACTCCCGGTGGATGCCGTCAGCAGGGAACTCGTCGGCCCGGTAGTCCGCCACCACCAGGAGCGGCCGATCTGACGTATGGCGAGCCAGCTCGCCGATCACCTCCAGGCTCATCTCGTCGGTCCAGTGGAGGTCGCTGAAGATCAGCATCGTGGGTCGGTCGATGGCCTCCAAGATTCGGTCGGCGGCAGCGCGGACGATCAGGCGACGGGAGCCGAGGGCATCGCCTTCGTGACGCCCGTCGATGGCCAGCAGGTCCTGCGAGAGCGCTCCCCACGCTTCGTTCTCGCGGAGTCCGGCGGCGAAGTCGCGGATCGAGGCCAGCGGGACCTGGTGGTCCTGCGGCGCAACGGCCCCGCCGTCAACGCGCACGCCCGCGGCCTCCGCCTTCCGAGCTGCTGCGCGGATCAGGCGCGTCTTGCCCAGCCCGGCCTGTCCTGAAAGGAAGACGGCATTGCCACGTCCTGCATTCGCCTCTGCGATGAGCTGATCAAAAAGCTCAAGAAGGTCGTCGCGGCCAACGAGGATGGGGCACTGAACGTGACCGGCGCTGCTCATCGCGCGCAGTCTACGACGCCGCCGCCAGTGCCTCGCATCGGTCGAATGACCGATGAGTTCCCGGTGGGCTGACCGCCATCGCGCCCAAACATCGGTCAATCGTATTGGGGTCATCGGTCATGCACACGATGACGCCCTGACGTCCTGACCCGAACCTCGAGTGGCAACAGCCCGCCGCTGAGGTACTGCATGGCCAAGTTCATGGACGTCCACTCTGGCTTCATCGGCGTGACCGCCCAGCAGCTGAAGGAAGCGCACGAGCGAGACCTCGCCATCGAGGCTGAGGAGGGCGTCCACTTCGAGCGTGCCTGGCTCGACCCCGAGCGCGGCAAGGTCTTCTGCCTGGCCACCGGCCCGACGCTTGAGGCCGTGATGCGCGTCCATCAGCGCGCGGGCCACCCCACCCGCGAGATCTACGAGCTCGCGGTCGAAGTCTGATCGACTTCCAAGGAGCAAGAACGATGCACGACTACACGGCGTCGCACATCCACGAAGGCCGCATGCGGGAGTTGACGCGAGAGGCGGATGCGGTTCGGCTCGCGGCAGTTGCCAGAGCGGGGCGCACGCCGCGCGATACCCGTCGAGGTCCTCGTCGCTTGTTGTCCGTCGGCGTGTTTCGCCTTTGGTTCGAAGCCTGGCGATCGCCCCGAGCCGCGAGGCCGTGATGCGCGCTCACGAGCGCGCCAGCCATGCAACCCGAGAGACCGACCAGCGCACCGAGGAGGTCTGACCACCAACACAGATAGGGAGCCGGCGGCGACCAATCTGGGGCATTTCCCCGATGCCGCGGCGGCGGATCACGGCCGAACGTTCCACTGAGGATTAGCCAGAGGAGACAACACCCATGCCACTGTTCATGGACGTCCACGACATCGATGGGGGCGTCGCCGTGGGCGACGTGTCGAAGGCCCACCAGGCGGACCTCAAGACCCAGGGGCAATACGGCGTCAACTACCTGCAGTACTGGGTTGACGAGAAGAACGGCAAGGTCTTCTGCCTGGTCGACTCGCCGGATGCCGATGTCGCGGCGCATGTCCACCGCGAGGCCCACGGCCTCGTCGCCGATGCGATCTATCCCGTCGTCGAAGGCCAGTAGGCCAGACAGGAGGAACCACCAATGCGTCTGCCATTCGGCCGCCGCCTCTCGCTGGCAGCCCTCGCCGCGATCATGCTCATCACCTTCTCAGTTGGCGTGACGGCGGCCAGCAGCCGCCACCAGCAGCTGCAGCGTGCCCGCGAAGCGACTGCCAAGTTCCGCGACATCGATCGCGCCGCCGACAAGGGCTACGGTCTCCCGCCCGCCGGTCCGCTGCACGAGTGCATCTCCTCCCTGGACGGCACGGGGGCCATGGGCTTCCACTACATCAACGGCAGCCTCCTGGATGACAAGGTCCAGGTTCGGAAGCCGGAGGCCCTCGTCTACGCCCCCAACCGGAACGGCAAGCTGCGACTGGTCGCCCTGGAGTACGTGGTCTTCGCCGATGCCTGGACAAGCGACGAGCCACCGATGATGTTCGGCGAGATGTTCATGTTCACTCCCGCCCCGAACCGCTATGAGATCCCGGCCTTCTGGTCACTGCATGTGTGGCTCTACAAGCACAATCCGGCAGGCAGGTTCGAGCCGTTCAACCGCAGGGTCAGCTGCCACTGCACCTGACACCTGGCTGCGCAAGGATCCACACGGGCCGCCTCTCCGGAGGCGGCCCGTGGCCGCATCGGGGCAGCCGGGGTGGCTTCGCGCCGCCGGTAGACTGCCGGCCATGGACCTGCTCGAGCGCGACGAGCTGCTCGCGTCGCTGCGCGCCGAGCTGCGCACCGCCGGATCGACCGGCGCGATCGCGTTCCTGGAGGGCGAGTCGGGCGTCGGCAAGACGTCGGTCGTGCGGGCACTGGCGGCTGATCTCCCCCGCGCGGTGCGCCTGCTGTGGGGGGCCTGCGACGCGCTGTCGACCCCCCGTCCGCTGGGTCCGCTGCTGGACATGGCGTCCGGTGGGGCCCGGCGGGTGGCGCAGGCGCTGGACGCGGGGTCGGCCAGCCATGCCCTGTACGCCGCGCTGCTGGCCGACCTGCAGACGCCCAGCCTGGCCGTCATCGAGGATGCGCACTGGGCCGATGAGGCGACGCTCGACCTGCTGCGCTTCGTCGGCCGTCGCGCGAGCCAGACCAGGTCGCTCCTGCTGGTCACGATGCGCGACGACGAGGTCGGCCCGGACCATCCGCTGCGCAGTGTCCTCGGCGACCTGGCGACGGCATCCGCCAGGCGCCTCCGGGTCAGCCCGCTGTCGCTCGAGGGCGTTCGTCGACTTGCCGCGAGCCAGCCCATCGACGCTGAGCGGCTGCACGCCGCCAGCGGCGGCAACCCGTTCTATGTGACCGAAGTGCTGGCGGCTCCCGGCTGGACCGTTCCGCCCAGCGTGCGGGACGCCGTGCACGCCCGGGTAGCGCGGCTGCCGGAGGCGACGCGGACGCCGCTCGAGGCGGTGTCGATCGACCCCGGCGCGGTGCAGCGCACCGTGCTGCGCGCGCTGGACATCGCTGACGACGCCGTCGCGTCGGCCACGGAGGCCGCGGTCCTGGTCGACGATGGTGACCGGCTCAGCTTCCGCCACGAGCTGGCGCGCCTGGCGATCGCCGACGCACTGCCGGCCGGCCGCCGCATGGATCTCCATCGGCGCATGCTCGACGCCCTGGTCGACCTGGGCGTGACCGACGTCGCCCGGCTGGCTCACCACGCCGCCGGGAGCGGCCAGCCGGCGGCCGAGCTGGAGTGGAGCATGGCCGCGGCACGCGAGGCCGCACTGGCTGGAGCTCATCGCGAGGCGGCGGCGCAGTACGCCAGGGCGGTGCGCCACGCGGACCTCCTGCCGCGAAGCGAGGCGATCGACCTGTTCGAACGCTACGGGGAGCTGCTGATCATCATCGATCAGCCGGCGCGCGCCGTTGACATCTGGGAGCGAGTGGTCGGCATGCGGCGCGCGACGGACGACCGCATCGGCGTGGCCGTCGCCGAGGCGATGTACGCCCGCGCGCTCTGGACAGCCGGCCGCGGCGAGGAGGCATACCCGCTCATCTCCAGAACCACGGAGGCCCTGGAAGGCGAGCCCGATCCGCGGGTGTGCCTCGCCTTCGGGACGCGCGCCTACCTGGCGATGCTCGCCCGTCGTTCGGAGGAGGCGGTCCTGTGGGCGCGACGCGCCATCGACCTGGAGCCGAGCGGCGAGTACGACTGGGTGCTGCCGATGGCCCTCAACGCCCTGGGCTCGGCCCGCATCTGCGGCTTCCAGGACATCGGCGGCATCGACGACCTGCTGCTCTCCCAGCGGCGGGCCGCCGAGATCGGATCGCGACGCTACGTGGCGGCTGCCTACACCAACCTCGGCTCTGGCCTGGGCGAGATCCGCCGCTACGCGGAAGCGGAGCGCTACCTCCAGGAGGGCATCGACTACGCGACCGCCGAGGATCTCGACTTCACGAAGAACTACTGCATCGCCTGGCTGGGCCGCGTGCGCTTCGAGCAGGGCCGCTGGCCGGAAGCCCTGGAGCTGGCGGAGCGCGCCCTGGCGGACGAGGAGATCTCGCCCATCTCGCCGATGGTGGCCCTCACCGTCCAGGCCCGGGTCGCAACCCGGAGGGGCAGTCCCGATGCCGCGCGGCCGCTGAAGCTCGCGTGGCGGCTGGCCGAGCAGAGCGGCGACCTGCAGCGCCTCTGGCCGGCGGTGGCGGCCCGCGCCGAGCTGGCCTGGCTGACCGGGTCGCCAGCCGATGCGATTGGCGACGACCTGCACCGGGTCCTCCAGCTGGCCCGTGAGAAGCGGCTGGCCTGGGCAATCGGCGAGCTCGCCTGCTGGCAGCAGCGGCTCGCACTCGACAACGCCACGGACGTCGCGGACGCCGCCGAGCCCTTCGCCGCGCAGCTCAAGGGCGATCACGTCGCGGCGGCGGCTGCCTGGCGCCGGCTCGGCTGCCCGTACGAGGAGGCATGGGCACTGGCCGACAGCGGCACCGAGGCGGCCATGCGCGACGGACTGGCGATCCTCATCCGGCTCGGGGCCGAGCCGCTGGCCGACCGCGTGCGCCGCTCGTTGCGCGCCCTGGGCGCGACCGGGGTTCCGAGGGCCCGCCGCCGGTCCACCGCGGCGGCACCGTCCGGCCTCACCGTCCGCGAGCAGGAGGTGCTGGCCTTGGTGGCCAGGGGGCTGACCGATCGCCAGATCGCCGAGCGCCTGTTCGTGTCGCCGAAGACCGCCGGCCACCACGTCTCGGCCATCCTGGCCAAGCTGGGCGTCAGCCGCCGAACGGAGGCGGCCGCCACCGCGCTCAGCATGGGGTGGATCCAGCCTGAAAATGGGGAGCCCTCCCGATGAGGCCGGAGCCCGCCGGACCCTAGCCTCGTCCGACACCGCAGCCAACGAGGACGCGATGCCGCGCTACGTGGTCGAACGCACCTTTCCCGGCGGGCTGGCGGTCCCCGCCGACGAACGCAGCAAGGAAGTCTGGCGCGGGGTGGTCGCTCGGAACGCAGACGAGGCGGTGACCTGGATCCACTCGTACGTGAGCGATGACCACAGCCGCCTGCTGTGCATCTATGAGGCCGACGACCCGGACGCCATCCGCCGCGCGGCCGAGCGCAACCAGCTGCCGGTCGATCGCATCACGTTGGTGACCGTGCTGGACCCGCACGCCTACCGCTGAAGCGAGGGCACGTGGACGACGTCAGGCCGGCGGCCGCACCTCGCCGCGCTGGCGGATGACGGAGGCCGTGGTCGCGCGCCAGTCGTAGCCGGCGGGCGACTCCTCGGCACCCAGCAGGCCCTGCTCCCGCAGCCAGCCGTCGTTGAACAGCTTCCCGACGTAGTTCCGTCCGCCATCGGGCAGGATCACCACGAACAGCGCCTCGGGGTCGGCCAGGTCGCGGGCAACCTGCAGGGCGGCCCACAGCGCGGTGCCGCACGACTCGCCCATCAGGATCCCCTCGGCGGCGGTCGCCTGGCGGGCGGTGAGCATCGAATCGCGGTCCGACACGCGCACGACCAGATCGCAGGCATCGGCGTCGTAGGTGGCCGGCCAGAAGTCTTCGCCGATCCCCTCGGTCAGGTAGGGCTGCGGATCGGCGCCCGAATAGACGCTCCCCGCCGGATCGGCGCCCACCACCTGGATGGCGGCGTTCTGCTCGCGCAGGTAGCGGCCCGCCCCGCTGACGGTGCCACCCGTCCCCAGGGCGACCACCAGGTGGGTGATGCGGCCATCCGTGGTCTCCCAGATCTCGGGGCCGGTGGCCAGGTAGTGCGCTTCCGGGTTGGCCGGGTTGGTGTACTGGTCCGGCTTCCAGGCGCCCGGCGTCTCGCGCGCGATCCGATCCGAGACGCGGTAGTAGGAGCGCTCGTCATCGGGGTCGACGTCGGTCGGGCAGATCACGACCTCCGCCCCGTAGGCGCGCAGCAGCGCGCGCTTCTCCTCCGACTGCTTATCGGCCATGACGAAGATGCAGCGATAGCCCTTGATGGCCGCCGCCATGGCCAGGCCGACGCCGGTGTTGCCGCTGGTCGGCTCCACGATCACGCCGCCGCGCCGCAGCAGCCCGGCCCGCTCGGCCGCCTCGATCATGGGCAGCGCGATGCGGTCCTTGACCGATCCGCCGGGGTTCATGTGCTCCAGCTTGCCGACGATGCGCGGCGCCACCCCATCGGCCAGGCGGTCGAGCGCGACCAGCGGGGTGCCCCCCACGGCCGCGGTCACATCGGGCAGGATGCCGCGCTCAGCCAGCGCTTGGCTCCGTGCTGGGTTCGGCCGATTCGGCTGCCTCGCCGTTGGCCTCGGTAGCGGCCGCCTCCCGGGCCTCCTTCTCCTTGATCCAGGCGCCCGGCACCCCCCAACCCCGCCGGTGACGCAGCCACAGGAAGCCGCCCGCAGCGATGAAGGTGAGGACGCCCAGCCAGATTGCGGTCGGCACGCCCAGGATGATCCAGTTCTGCGTCCGGAAGGTTTCCAGCCAGACGCGCTCGGCCGAGTACCACATCAGATAGATGAGCAGGATGTCGCCGTCATACAGCCAGTGGGCGAAGCGACGGCCGATCCACAGGATCACGCCGAAGCCGATCAGGCTCAGGATCGCCTCGTAGGCGAACAGGGGGTGGAAGCGCGTGGTCGCCTCCGGGAACAGGGTGAGGTTGGTCCATTCGCCGATGCGGTGCTCGGCGGCGATCGGGATGCCCCACGGCAGGTCGGTGGGCGGGCCGTACAGCTCCTGGTTGACGAAGTTGCCGAGCCGGCCGATGGCCTGGCCCAGCAGCATCGCCGAGGCGAAGACGTCCAGCCAGCGAGCGGTGTTGGCCCCGATCCAGCGCGTGTAGAGCCAGAGCGCCAGCACGCCGCCGGCCACCGCCCCCGGGATGCCGAGGCCGCCGCTCCAGATCTGCGGGATCAGGACCAGGTTCTGCGAGTAGAAGTCCCATTGGTGGATGACGTGGTAGATGCGGGCGCCGATCACGGCCGCCAGCAGCACCGGCAGCAGCATCGACCAGCCAACATCGGGGTCCATGCCGCGGCGCCGCGCCTCGATGGTCCCGACCCAGCCGGCCGCCAGCACCGCCAGGGCGATGATGATCCCGTACCAGTGCACCTGGATGCCGCCGATCTGGAAGGCGACGGGATCGATCACGCCGGCGATTCTAACCCGGCTCGCCGCTGAGGCTCCGGATCGCCTCCTCGGCCGATGTGGCGCGCTCGATGGGGCTTGGCTGGTCAGGGAAGCGCTCGAGCTGCCAGAGCATCGGGAACAGGCGCGTCCAGGCGATACCGACCACCAGCGTGGCCAGGCCGCCGACCAGGACCGCCGGCACCACGCCCCACCAGGCGGCGGTCACGCCGGACTCGAACTCACCCAGCTCGTTCGATGCGCCGATGAAGACGGCGTTCACCGCGCTGACGCGGCCGCGGATCACGTCCGGCGACTGCAGCTGCACCAGCAGGTGGCGCACGTACATGCTGACCATGTCCGACGCGCCCAGGACGCCGAGTGCCAGCAGCGACAGCCAGAACGAGGTCGACAGCCCGAACACCACGATCGAGATGCCGAACACGAAGACGCCACCGAACAGCCAGCGCCCGACGGCGGTGCGCACCGGGCGCAGGGCGAGCACCCCACCGGCAAGCGCGGCGCCCACGGCCGGCGCGGCGCGCAGCACGCCCAGGCCCACCGGGCCGACGTGCAGGACGTCGCTGGCAAAGGCCGGCAGCAGGGCGGTGGCGCCGCCGAACAACACCGCGAACAGGTCGAGCGACATGGAGCCCAGGATCGGTGGATGGTCGCGCACGAAGCGCACGCCCGACAGCAGGCTGCGCAAGGTGGTCGGTTCGGCCGCCGCCGCGTCCACCCCGCCGCCGGCGCGTAGCCCCCAGATGAACCAGGCGGAGACCAGGATCAGGACCGTGACCGTCGCATAGACGACGCCGGTGCCGAGCAAGATCAGCAGGCCCGCCACCGCCGGGCCGGCGATGGTGGCGATCTGCATGGTCGAGGTGTTGAGCGCCACCGCGTTGCCGAAGTCCGCGCGCGGCACCAGGTTCGGCAGCAGCGCCTGGCTGGTCGGCATGTTGAATGCCCGCACCACGCCGAACATGGCCATCACCACGAAGATCGGCAGCACCGAGGTCACGCCGACCACGGCGAAGGCGGTTAGCAGGGCCGACGCGACCGCGGCCAGCAGGTAACAGGCCAGGATCACCCGCCGCCGGTCGTGGCGATCGGCGATGTGCCCCGCCGGCAGCACCAGGATCACGAACGGCAGGAACTGCGACAGGCCGATCAGCCCCAGGTCGAGCGGGTTGTGAGTGGTCTCGTAGACCTGCCAGCCGACCGCCACGGTCTGCATCTGGACGGCGATGCCGACCAGGAAGCGGGCGCTCAGGTAGCGCCGCACGTCGGGATAGGCCAGGGACGAGAAGCGCGTCGACACGGGTCGCGCAGCATACCGGCGCCGCAGTGCCACCGCAGTCGGCAAGTGGCAGACTGCGCGGCACATCTCGCCGCGGAGGGACGAGGTACCGATGCACGAGCGCCCGGCCACGCCGACGGCGGCCGACGACCGCGACCAGTTCGGCCGGCCGAAGACGCCACTCGGCTTCGGCCAGCTGCTGGCGGTGACCGCCTACTGGCTGGCGATCACCGTCCTGTGGGGGGCATTCACCTTCACCGTGATCCCACGCCTGGTCGAGTCGGATGGCGTGCTGGGCGACGCCGGGCACCCTTTGGCCGGGCTGGCGATCGGCGTGGTCACCACCGCTGGCGTGCTGATCGCCATCGTGGTGCAGCCGACGATGGGGGCCATCAGCGACCACACCCGCTCGCGAATGGGTCGCCGCAAGCCCTACATCCTGGCCGGCACGCTGCTCGACATCGTCTTCCTCAGCTTCGCGGCCTGGGCCTTCTGGACGGAGAACTACTGGGCGTTCGTGGCGGCCGTGATCCTGCTGCAGTTCAGCAGCAACTTCGCCCAGGGCCCGTACCAGGGCTACATCCCGGACCTGGTGCCCGGCCGCCAGGTGGGGGTCGCCTCAGGCATGCTGGGCGCGGCCAACATCGCCGGCAACCTGCTGGGGCCGGGGCTGGCGATCCTGTTCGTGGCCGTCCTGCCGACCTTGCTGGGCTACCCAGAGATCACGCTGGGCCTGTTCGTCGTCATCGGCGCCATCGAGCTGATCACGATGCTGATCACGGTGCTGTTCGTGCCCGATCGGCCGGCGCCGCCCACCGACCTCACCCTCCGTGAGCGGGCGTTGTCGGCCTGGGGCACGGACCTGCTCGCCCAGCGCGACTACGTCTGGCTGCTGGTCAGCCGGCTGTTCGTGCTCACCGCGCTGGTATCGCTCCAGGCGTTCGCCGTCTTCTTCCTGGAGAACGCCCATGGCATGGAACCCAACGAAGCCCAGACCGCCCAGTTCCCGCTGATCCTGACGGTGGCGGTCGCCGCCCTGCTGAGCGCGATCCCCGGTGGGTGGATCTCGACTCGGGTCGGCCGCAAGCCGGTGCTGTACGTGGCCATCGGGCTGGGCATCGCCGGAGCGGCAGTGATCGCCACCGCGCCCGAGTACTGGATGGTGGTCGCCGCCGCCGTGCCGATCGGCATCTGCAGCGGAGTGTTCCTCGGCGTCGACTGGGCGCTGATGACCGACATCATTCCCAAGGCCGAATCGGGCCGGTACATGGGTATCAGCAACATCGCGGTCGCCGGCGCGGGACCGATCGCGGCCACGGTCGGCGGCGTGGCCGTCTTCCTGGCCCGCCTCGCATCGCTGGGCCCCGAGCTGGCATGGCGAGGGATCTTCGTCCTGATGGCGGTCGAGCTGGTGATCGGCGCCTGGGCCCTGCGACGGGTCACCGAACCGGCCCGCGCGACCGCCACCGCCGAGCAGGCGCCGTCCACGGCATGACCGGACCGGGCGCGACGCGACCGGCCGCGGCCGCGCGCTATCCCGGGTCGCTGGTCATCGACCGCCGCTACCGAACCCTGTGGCGAACCGTGCGGTTCGGGGTACGCTTGCTGTATCGCGTGCGCGCGGTGGAGGTCGAGCGCGTTCCGGCCGCGCCCTACTGCCTGGTGCTGAACCATCACAGCGGCTGGGACCCACTGCTGGTCATCTCGGTCTCGCCCCTGGCGCCCCGCATCACCTGGTTCGGGCCGAAGGAAGCGGACCTGACCCGGGGCGTTCGTAACCGGGTCATCAACTTCTTCGGCTGCGCCATCCCGTTCGATCCGGCGACCAGCTCGCTGACCGGCGCGGCACGCTCGGTGCGCCGCGTCTTCGACGCCGACGGCGTGCTGGGCATCTTCGCCGAGGGGCAGGTCGGCTTCCGCGAGACGGAGCTGCTGCCGTTCAAGGAAGGTGCGGTAGTGTTCGCCACCGCGTCGGGTGTCCCGATCGTGCCGGCCGCGGTGGTGGGCAGCACCTACCTGTGGCTGGGCAGGCAGGTCGAAATCCGGTTCGGCGATCCGATACCGACCGCAGGCGTGAAGGGCCACACCGCCCGCGACGCGCTGGAGGAGCGTGTCCGCGCAGCATGCGAGGCCCTGTTGCCCGACAGCGAGCCGGCCCTACCCCGCCTGCGGCCGCTGCGGGTGCTGGGCGACCTGTTCACCGGTGGGGCCGACCTGGCGCGCCGGCGGGCTGAGCTCGGCGAGTAGCCGAGCGGCGCACACGCACGAGCCCGGCTAGCATCGGTCCATGCTGCCGGTCATCTGGAGCGCATTCGCGGTCTGCGCGGTGGGCGGCTTCCTGATGGTGGCCGCCTACTGGCTGGACGTTCAGGATCGGCCGGACCTCTCCTTCCGCGGCCGCGTGGCCTGGTCGGCCGGGACGTTCCTCTTCCCGGTCGCGATTCCGGTCTATGCCTTCGCCGGCGGAGCCGACTGGCCAACCTTCCTACGGCTCGCGGCCTTCTTGCCGGCCATCGCGCTGCTGCTGTTCTTCGGCTTCGCCTTCGGCCTGTTCACCTAGCCATGATGGCGCGGCCCACGACGAGTAATGCCGTGACGATCGCGCTGACGACTGCCAGCAGGAGCGTCGGCAGGGTGGAGGACTGACCCGCGTCCTCGCCGAGCAGCCGGTTGCCCGAGCAGAGACCGCTCGCCAAATGGTCTCCAGACGAGTCGGCGAATACCCGCCAGCGCTGGCCCTGGGCGAACTCGGCGCCGCATGATGCGCCGTTCTGGGCGGTGGCCACCTCGACCTCCTCCGGCAGCGGTCCGCCCTTCGCCACGCTTTCGACGGCGAACTCGAAGCGGACCTCCGCCGCGCTATTGCTGAACCAATGCAGGGCCCAGAAGGGCTCGGCCACGACGACGCCTTCGAACACGACATCCGCCGCGGCGAAGGCCTGCTTTTCCGTGAAGGCGATGCAGCTGCAGGCCATGGCCCGGTTGACTGGCACCATCGCCAGCGTGGTGGCTGTCGCGGCCGCGACGACGAGCGATGTGACGAGGCGCGCCATGCCAGCCAGACGCCGCGGCCGGCGCATCGGTTTCTGCAAAGTGCTCACCCGCCTATCATCGCGCCATGACAGTCGAGACCCGCGGCGTGGATGCCGCCCTGGCCTACCTGCGCGACCACGCCGACGAGCACCTGCGCGGCCTGGACGAGTTCCTGCGCATCGAATCGGTCAGCGCCGACCCGGACCGCCGGGATGAGGTGCGGCGCACCGCCCAATGGGTTGCCGACGAGCTGACCCGCATCGGCGTCGACAACGCGCAGCTGCACGAGACGAGCGGCCATCCGATCGTCACCGCCGACTGGCTGCACGCCGGTCCCGACGCCCCCACCGTGCTGGTCTACTGCCATTACGACGTCCAGCCGCCGGACCCGTTGGACCAGTGGGTCCGGCCGCCGTTCGAGCCGCGCTACGAGGACGACCGCGTCTACGCCCGAG
The DNA here is from genome assembly GCA_036555005.1 of Candidatus Limnocylindria bacterium. Classification (GTDB taxonomy): domain Bacteria; phylum Chloroflexota; class Limnocylindria; order QHBO01; family QHBO01; genus DASSCW01. The sequence goes on from DATBME010000054.1 coordinate 48,573, forward strand.
GATCGGGCGATGACAAGGGCCAGCTCTTCATGCACCTGAAGGCGGCCGAGGCATGGCTCGCCGGGGCCGATGGGCTGCCGCTCAACCTGCGCTTCTTCTTCGAGGGCGACGAGGAGGTCGGCAGCCTGCCGGTGGAGGAGTTCATCGCCGCCCGCCCGGACCTGCTGCAGGCCGACCTGGCCATCGTCAGCGACTCGGACATGCACGACGACGAGGGCACGCCGGCCATCACCTACGGCCTGCGCGGCATCGCCTACTGGGAGGTCACGGTCTCCGGGCCGGCGCAGGACGTCCATTCCGGCAGCTATGGCAACGGCTGCGAGAACCCCGCCAACGTGCTGGTCCGGATGCTGGCCAGCCTGACCGATGTCTACGGGCGGGTGACCGTTCCCGGCTTCTATGACAAGGTCCGCGAGCTGTCGGACGAGGAGCGGAAGGCGTATGCCCAGATCCCGTGGGACGAGGAGGCCTGGCGCGATTCGATCGGCATCAAGCAGCCGATGGAGGGCGAGCCGGGCTATACGCTGCTCGAGCGCCTGTCGGCGCGGCCGACCTTCGATATCAATGGTGTGTGGGGCGGCTACCAGGGGGAGGGCTCGAAGACCATCATCCCCGCCTACGCCGCGGCCAAGCTCAGTACCCGCCTGGTCCCGGACCAGGATCATCGCGAGATCGAAGGGCTTATGGTGGAGCACCTGCAGCGCATCGCGCCGCCCACCGTTGACGTCAGCGTGAAGGTCATTCACGGCGGCCAGCCGGCGATCACGCCGCTCGCCCATCCGGGCGTGACCATCGCCGCCGAGGCCCTGCGCCTGGCCTTCGGCAAGGACCCGGTC
>DATBME010000072.1:0-36590 GCA_036555005.1 Candidatus Limnocylindria bacterium
TGGCGCTGAAGCGCGACCAGCGGGAGCTGCGGCGTGACGTGATCCTGGCGGCCGTTGCCGACGAGGAGGCGGGCGGCACCTTCGGCGCGTTGCACTGGGTGGACGCCCGGCCCGACCTGTTCACCGATGCCGCCGGCCGGCCGGCGGCCGCCGCCCTGAACGAGGTGGGTGGCTACTCGATGACTGTCGGTGGCCGGCGGGCATACGCGATCCAGGTGGCCGAGAAGGGCATCATCTGGACGCGGCTGCGCGCCAGCGGCACGCCGAGCCACGGCTCGATGCCGTCGCCGGACAACGCCGCCATCAAGCTGGCCGATGCCGCCAGCCGCCTGGCAGCGGCGCGCCAGCCTGCCCGGCCCACGGCGGTGGTGCGCGGCTTCTTCGAGGGGATCGGCCTCGGCGACGTACTGCGGCAGGCCGAGGCGGGCGATGACGAGGGGGTGGTCGCCGCGATCGAGGCGGCGGTGAGCGAGCCGACCATGCAGCGCTCCCTGGACGGCATGCTGCGCGACACGGTGACGCCCACCGTCATCCACGTGGGCAAGAAGGTGAACGTGGTGCCGGGGATCGGCGAGGCGGAGATCGACGTGCGGACCCTGCCCGACACCGACCAGGCGGAGCTGCTGCAACGCCTGCAGGACATCGCGGGCGACGCCGTCCAGGTGGAATCGGTGATGACCATGCCACCGGTCGACTGCCCGGCCGACGCGCCGATCGTCGGGCTCATGCAGGAGGCGCTGCAGCGTGCCGATCCGGAGGCGGTCGCGCTGCCGATGATGATCACGCTCGGCACTGACGGGAAGGCCCTGGCCCGGCTCGGCATCCCGACCTACGGCTTCACCCCACTCCGGTTGGAGCCCGGCCAGCCGCTGCTGTCGCTGTACCACGCCAACGACGAGCGCATCCCGGTCAGCGCGCTGCGCTTCGGGCTGCCGGTCCTCCACGAGGTGGTCAGCCGCTTCGCGGGGGCCGACGATCGCTGAGTCACCCAAGGGCCCGATATGGGCGGATATCGTGCTCAGGGCTATACTTCGGGCCGCCGATCCGCGCACACGAGCCGCATGACCGACCGAACGACCGATAGCTCTCCCACCGTGCGTCACCATGCCTTCGTCTTTCCGGGGCAGGGATCGCAGTACGTGGGCATGGGCACCGCGCTGCTGGAGCGCTCGCCGGAGGCGCAGGCGATCATGGAGCGGGCCGATGCGGCGCTGGGCTTCGCGATCAGCCGCCTGATCGCCGAGGGACCGGCCGAGGAGCTCGACCTGACCATCAACGCCCAGCCGGCGATCCTGGCCACCAGCATCGCCTACCTGGAGGCCCTCCGCGCCGACGCTCGCCAGGCGGGCCTGGAGCTCAACCCTCACCTGCTGGCCGGCCACTCGGCCGGGCAGTACGCCGCGGCGGTGGCCGCGGACGCGATCGACTTCGAGACCGCCATGCAGCTCGTTCGCGAGCGCGGCCGGATCATGCAGGAGCGCGGCATCGACGGCGGCATGGGCGCCGTGATCGGCCTGACCGACGAGCAGGTGCACGAGATCGTGGACCAGGCGCGCGAGCACGGCGAGATCGCCGTCGCCAACCGCAACGCCCCGGGCCAGATCGTCCTGTCCGGGGTCATCCCGGCCCTGGTCTTCGCCCTGGAGATGAGCCGGACGGTCGGCGCCCGCAAGGCGGCGCGCCTCACGGTCAGCGTGGCCAGCCACTCGCCGCTGATGCGGCGGGCCCGCGACGAGTTCGGCCGCATCCTGACCCGCGTCCCGTTCCGCGATCCGACGCCGCCGATGCTCGGCAACGTGCACGCCAGCGTCATCCAGACCGCTGATGGGCTGCGTCGGGAGCTGACCGAGCACCTCGTCCACGGCGTGCAGTGGACGGAGACCATCCGTCGCATGGCGGCCGACGGCGTCACCGACTTCGTGGAGGTCGGCCCGGGCCGGGTGCTGACCGGCCTGATCCGGCGGATCGTGCCGGGCACATCGGTCCATGCGGTCGACAATCCGGGGGCGGACGGCATCTGGCTCCCGTCGTGACCGGCCGTCGCGCCGTCGTCACCGGGTTCGGCGTCCTGTCACCGGTCGCCATCGGAGCGGATGCCAACTGGGAGGGGCTGGTGGCCGGCCGCTCCGGCATCGCCGACATCACCGCCTTCGACGCCAGCGGCCTCGACATCCACGTGGCCGGCGAGGTGAAGGGCTTCGACGCCACGCAGCACATGGACGCTCGCGACGTGCGGCGCCACGATCGCAACACGCACTTCGCCGTCGCTGCCGCCGGCGAAGCGCTGCGCCACGCCGGCCTGCTGGACGACAGCGGCCAGCTGGACACCGCCCAGGCCGATCCGGATCGCTTCGGCATGGTGGTCGGCACCTCGATCGGCGGGATCGGCATGATCTCCGACGGCGTGCTGACGCTCGACAAGCGGGGGCCTGCCCGCCTCTCGCCGTTCCTGATCCCGCACATGATTCCTGACGCCGCCTCGGGCATGGTCGCCATCCAGTACGGCATCCGCGGTCCGAACATGGCCATCGTCAGTGCCTGCGCCACCGGCGGCCATGCGGTCGGTGAGGCGATGGAGTCCATCGCCCGCGGCCAGGCGGACGTCATGCTCGGCGCCGGGACCGATGCGGTGGTGGTGCCACTGGCGATCGCCGGCTTCAGCCAGATGAAGGCGCTGGGCACGCCCATCGACCCCGATACCGGCGCCTACGACCCGCGGATCGCCAGCCGCCCGTTCGACGCCACCCGCAACGGCTTCGTCGTCTCCGAGGGCTGCACGGTGCTGGTGCTCGAGGAGCTGGAGCACGCCCGGGCGCGCGGCGCGACCCCGATCGCCGAGGTGATCGGCTACGGCTCGTCGGCCGATGCGGTGCACATGGTGGCCCCGGCCGAGAAGGGCGAGGGCAACCAGCGCGCCATGCGCGCGGCCCTGGAGCGGGCCGGCCTCGAGCCGGGCGCTGTCGACTACATCAACGCCCACGGGACGAGCACGCCGCTCAACGACCGCTACGAGTCGATCGCGATCGAGGCGGTGTTCGGCGAGCACGCTCGGAACGGGCTCGCGATCAGCTCGTCGAAGAGCATGACCGGCCACATGATGGGCGCCGCCGGCGCCTTCGAGGCCTGGGTCTGCGTCAAGGCCATCCAGACCGGCTGCATCCCGCCGACCATCAACTACCGCCATCCTGATCCGGACCTGACGCTGGACTACGTTCCCAACCAGGCGCGACGGGCCGACGTGCGCGTGGCCCTCTCCAACTCGATGGGGCTCGGCGGCCACAACAGCACGGTCATCGTCCGGCGCTTCGAGGAATGAGATGAGCCGGGACCCCGGCCGGCGCGCGGTGGTGACCGGCATGGGCACCGTCAGCCCGATCGGCAACGACGTGGCCACCTTCTGGTCGAACCTCACCGCCGGCGTCAGCGGCGTGGCCCGTATCACCGCCTTCGACCCCGAGAACGAGGAGGTCCGGATCGCCGCCGAGGTCAAGGGCTTCGAGCCGCGCGACTACATGGACTTCAAGCAGGCGCGACGGATGAGCCGGTTCAGCCAGCTGGCGGTGGCCGCCGCGGCGCAGGCGATCGAGGACGCGAAGCTCGAGATCAGCGACGCCAACCGCGACGACATCGCGGTCGTCATCAACACCGGCGGCGGCGGCATCGGCGACGTCTCGACCTCGCAGGACGTCTACCGCGCGGGAGGCCCGCAGCGAGTCAGCCCGTTCATGGTGCCGATGCTCTCCCCATCCATGGCCGCCTGCCAGGTCAGCATCCAGAACGGCCTGCGCGGTCCGGTGGTCACCAGCGTGGCGGCCTGCGCCTCGGGGGTGCAGGCCTTCATCGAGGCCCAGCGCATGATCGAGCACGGCGACGCCGACGTCGTGATCGCCGGCGGCACGGAGAGCGCCATCCTGCCGGTCGCCTTCGCCGCCCTGGCCAACATGGGCGCGCTGTCCAAGCGCAACGATGACCCCGCCGCCGCCTCACGCCCGTTCGACGCGGATCGCGACGGCTTCGTGTTCGGCGAGGCGTCGGCCGTCCTGGTGGTCGAGTCGGCCGAGCACGCCACGCGCCGCGGCACCGAGGTGCTGGCCGAGATCGGTGGCGGGGCGCTGACCGGCGACGCCTTCCACATCAGCGCGCCCGATCCCTCTGCCTACTCGTCGGGACGGGCCATGGAGAAGGCACTCCGTGACGCGGACGTCGCGCCGGAGGAGGTGCAGCTGGTGGTGGCGCACGGCACCAGCACCCCGCTGAACGACGCCACCGAGTCGAAGGCCATCCGCGCCGCGTTCCGCGACCACGCCGACCGGTTGGCGGTGACCAGCAACAAGAGCATGATCGGCCACACCCTGGGGGCCGCCGGCGCCATGAGCGCGCTCTCCGCCGTGCTCGCCATCCGCGACAACCTGATGCCGCCGACCATCAACTACACGACCCCCGACCCCGACTGTGACCTGGACTACGTGCCGAACGCCGCGCGCCAGTCCCCGGTCGACGTGGCCATCGTCAACGGCTTCGGCTTCGGCGGGCAGAACGCGGTGGCGGTCTTCCGCCGCTACGCGGGCTAGCTTCCCGGTCGACCGCCAGACCCGCCCTCCGGGCCATCCGGATCGCCGGTCACGTACAGCTCCGGCTCGAAGCGTGGGCCGCGGCCCGGCAGCGACGCCACCCAGTCGCGCAGCGCCGACTCGACGGTCGTGAACGCCAGCTCATCCCACGGGATCTCGTCCGGCCCGAAGTCGCGCACCTCGGTCGTCTCCGCCCCCGGCAGGGCCTCGCCGCCCACCACCGTCGCCTCGTAGACCAGCGTCACCACGCCGACGTGCGGTCGCGAATAGGCGCCGACCAGACGACCGACCTCGATCCGCAGCCGCGTCTCCTCCTCCGTCTCCCGCCGCGCTCCCTCCTGCGCCGACTCGCCGACCTCCAGGAAGCCGCCCGGATAGGTCCACAGGCCGGCGCCGGGCTCGATCGACCGCCGTGCCAGGAAGACGCGGCCGGCGCGCACCGGCAGCGTGCCGACCACCAGCCGCGGGTTGCGCCAGGTGACGTGGCCGTTGGGACAGACGAGGCGAGGGCGGTGGTCGTCCTCCAGCAGCTGCGGGCTCACCGGCGCGCCGCAGACGGGGCAGTAGGCCGGTTCCTCGCCGATCGTCAGGGGCGTGCCCTCGGGCGTGTCGCGCTGCGGCATCGGCCCATGGTAGTCATGGCACAATGCGCGCCGGCGTGAGCGAGCCCGACGCCAGCCCAGTGCTCATGGTCAATCGGAGGGACTCTTGACCGTCGCCGCGCCCGCCACGCCCGCCGTACCCCCGCCGGGGCCATTCACGGTCTTCCGCAACCGCGGCTTCGTCTACCTCTGGACGGCCCAGCTGGTCTCCACCATCGGCGACGCGCTGACCTCCCTGGCGGCCGGCATCATCGTCTTCCGCGAGACGGGCTCCGTGCTGAACGTCGGCATCATGCTGATGGTCTCCGCGGCGCCGACCCTGATCTTCGGCCTGATCGCGGGCGTGTTCGTGGACCGATACGACCGCAAGGCGATCATGATCGTCACGGTCGTCATCCAGGCGGCGCTGGTGGCGGCGATCCCATTCCTGATCACCGAGGGCAACTCGGTCTTCTGGCTGTACGTGATCGTCCTGCTCTCGTCGTCGGTCAGGCAGTTCTTCGACCCCGCCAATGACGCCGTCCTGCCCGAGGTTGCCACCGATGAGGAGCTGGCCGCCGCCAACTCGCTGATGGCGATCGCCCAGTTCGGATCCACGGCGATTGGCTTTGCGCTGGCCGGGCTGCTGGCGCAGTACTCGGTCGAGCTCGTGTTCTTCATCGACGCGGCGACGTTCCTGTTTGCTGGCGCCCTCATCGCTCTCGTGCGCATCCCGAAGATCACTGTCGAGGAGGAGACGACCGTCGGGGACGTGGTGCGCAACCTGGCGTTCGGCGCCAGGTTCATCCTGCAGACGCCGATCCTGCGCTCCATGAACCTGATCCGGATACCGGTCATGGTCATCTTCGGCCTGCAGAACGTGCTGCTCCTGCCGTTCGCGCTGGAGGTGCTGAACGCGACCGAGTTCGAGTACGGACTGCAGGAAGGCATCACCTCGGTCGGCTTCGTGGTCGGCAGCCTGCTGATGGCGAAGTACGCCGATCGATTGCGAGAAGGGAGCTGGCTGATCTTCAGCTTCCTGGGGATGGGGCTGGCGGGGCTCGCCTATGCCCTGACCTCGAGCGTGTGGGTTGCCATCGGGCTCATCGGGATCTCCGGCGTGCTCAACGCCCCTTCGTACGTTGCCGGCCGCCTGATCAACCAGCGCAACACCCCCCGCGAGATGCGCGGCCGAGTCTTCAGCACCGGTTATGTGCTGCGTGACATCTTCTACCTGCTGGGCATGGGCCTGGCGGGCTTTGCCGACGTCATCGACGTGAGGGTCATGTTCGCCGTCAGCTCCGGCGTGCTGATCGCCGTCGCGCTGGTCGGCGCGGTGCTGCCGGGCATCGGCCAGCCGGCCGCCGAGTGGCGGCGCTCGCTCGCCCTGCTGCGCGGCGCGGCGGCTGCGCCGTCGGTCGGTGGCGGACGCCCGGCCACGGCCGACGACGTGCAGGCGCTGGGGCGGTACATCCCCGCCCTGGCCGGCATGCCCCAGCGCGACCGCGACGCGCTGATCAGGACCGGACGCGTGATCGCGGCCGAGCCAAGCTCGGTCGTCACCCGGGCCGGCGAGAAGGGTGACAGCGCGTACTTCGTCCTGGCCGGCCGGCTGGTGGCGGGCAGGACCAGCGGCGAGGGCGCCTACCAGTCGCTGTCGGCCATGGGCCCGGGCGACGTGCTGGGTGAGATCGCGGCGCTGACCGGCAGCCCGCGCACGGCCGACGTGGTGGCCGCCGAGCCGTCGGAGCTGCTGCAAGTGCCGGCCGAGACCCTCAAGCAGCTCATGGCGCTGCCGCAGTTCGGGCCGCTGGTCCTGGGCAAGATGCAGGAGCGCCTGGCGCGGTCGGCCAGCATCGGCGACCTGCCGCGCTTTGGCCGCCTTGACCAGCAGGCGCTGCGCGAGCTCCGGGCCGAGGCCGCCAGCGAGGACTGAGGCGGGCGCACCGGTACAATTCGCGCTCCATGCTCCCCACCGTCCGCCTCTACAACTCGCTGACCCGCCGCATCGATCCATTGGAGCCGATCGATCCCGGCCGCGTCACCGTCTACACCTGCGGCAGCACGGTCTACCGCTACGCGCACATCGGGAACCTGCGCACCTACCTGTTCGGCGACCTGCTGCGACGCACGCTGCAGTACCTGGGCTACGAGGTGCTGTACGTCAAGAACATCACCGATGTCGGCCACATGCGCGAGACCGGCGAGGACCCGATCCTGCTGGCGGCCGAGGTGGAGGGCAAGTCGCCGGCCGAGATCGCCGAGTTCTACACCGCCGCCTGGCTGGAGGATGAGCGGCTCCTGAACATGGCGCCCGCCGATGTCATGCCCCGGGCCACCGACCACATCCCGGAGATGGTGGAGCTGACGGCGACGCTGGTCGAGCGCGGCCTCGCCTACGAGGTCGACGGCAACGTCTACTACGACGTCTCGGAGTTTCCCGGCTACGGCCGGCTGTCCGGCCAGCGCCTGGAGCAGATGAAGGCCGGCCACCGCGTCGACGTGGAGAGCGACAAGCGCGACCCGGAGGACTTCGCCCTCTGGAAGCTGGCTGAGCCTGGCCGGGTCATGAAGTGGCCGTCGCCCTGGGGCGAGGGCTTTCCCGGCTGGCACATCGAGTGCTCGGCCATGTCGATGAAGTACCTGGGCGATCGATTCGACATCCACACCGGCGGGATCGACCTGAAGTTCCCGCACCACGAGGACGAGATCGCGCAGTCGGAGGGCGTGACCGGCCGGCCCGTGGTCGGCGTGTGGCTGCACGGCGAGTTCCTGACCCTGGCCGACACGAAGATGGCCAAGTCCGCCGGCAACGTGATCCGGGTCAGCGACCTGCCCGACAAGGGCTTCGAGCCGCTGGCCTTCCGCTACCTGGCACTGACCGCCCACTATCGGTCCAAGCTCGACTTCACCGAGGAGGCCATGCACGCCGCCTCGTCCGGGCTGCGCCGCCTGCGCCGCGCCGCCGGTGAGGCCGCTGAGGCCGATGCCACGGCGATCGACCTGGCCGCCGAGCCGATGGCCGGCTACCGCGCGCGGTTCGTAGAGGCCATCGCAGACGACCTGGGCATGCCCGCCGCGCTGGCGGTGGCCCATGCCGTGGCCGGCGCCGACGACCTGGACGCCGTCCAGCGGCGTGCGCTGCTGTTCGACTTCGATCGCGTGCTGGGGCTGTCGTTGGGCGCGCCGGCCGAGGAGGAGATCACCGAGCTGCCGGAGGGTGCGGCCAACCTCCTGGAGCAGCGCGCCAGTGCGCGCGCGACGCGGGACTTCGCCACCTCCGACCGCCTGCGCGACGAGCTGGCCGCGCTGGGAGTCGAGGTGCGCGACACGCCGAACGGCCAGGAGACGATGGTTCGCCGCTGAGGCCCGCGTCCGCGGAAGAGCGCCTGCTACGGGATGGTCAGGCGCGTCCCGACCTGGAGCTCGTCCGGATCCTGGATCGTCGCGCGGTTGGCCCGGTAGATCGCTCGCCAGCGTTCCGCGTCTCCGTACCTGGCCAAGGCGATGGAGCGCAGCGTGTCGCCGGCACGCACCACGTACGTACGCCGCTCCGGCCTCGGCGTGGATTGGCCGGTTCGGACGCTGCTCTCCGGCGTCGCCACTGGCGTGGGCGATACACGAGCGCCACCGGACACCAGCGGCGCCAGGACGGGGCCGGCGTACAGGGAGAGGAGCAGCAGCGTGGCGGTCAGGACTCCCAACAGCACGGCGCGGACCACCCTTGATCCCCGCGATGTCGGACGCGAGCGTGTGCCGGTGGCCGTGCCGGCCGACGGCGCGGGCTCTCCACTCGGTCCGGTCAGCGCGCGCTCGAGGCGGCTGGCCCCGGCGGGGACTCCCAGCGATCGCTCGCCGATGGTGCTGCGGATCGAGGCCGGAACCTGGCCGGGTCCCGGCAGGTTGGGACGGGCGCAGCTGAGGCAGACTCCGCCACCCTCCTCCCAGCAGGACGAGCAGACGAACAGGTGGCAGCCTGGGCAGAACCGATAGTTGGCCTGCTCAAGGCCGCATCTGTCACAGACGGGGCCGTCGATCGCGGTCATCCTTGGGCCGATCCCCCGCGCTGCCGCGACCTACTCCATCGGCAGGCGCTCCCCGATCTCGCCCGCCACGCGGTTAACAGCCTCGATGATGGTCCCGACCTCCTCATCGGTGAGATTCGGATAGACGGGGATCGACAGGATCTGCTCCGTGAGCATCTCGGTGGTCGGCAGCAGCGGTTGCCCGGCGACGTCCAGGAATGGCGTCTGCCGGTGCACCGGCACCGGGTAGTACACGTTGGCGCCGACGCCCAGGTCGGCCAGCCGCGCCAGGAATCGGTCGCGCTGCGCCACCCGCAGCGTGTACTGGTGGAACGCATGCTCGGCATTCGGCCGCCGCTGCGGGAGGACGACGCCCGAGAGCTCGCGGTCGTAGCGGTCCGCGATCGCCCGACGACGTCCGTTGGCGGCCGGCAGCTTATCGAGCTGCGCGAGCCCGATGCTGGCGCCGATGTCGGTCATCCGGAAGTTGTAGCCCAGGATCTCCGGCCGGTAGCGCTCGCGCATGCCGTGCTGACGCAGCAGCCGGGCACGCTCGGCCAGCTCCGCATCATCGGTGGTGATCATGCCCCCCTCACCGGTGGTCATGTTCTTGGTGGGGTAGAAGCTGAACACCGCGGTCCCCCAGGCGCCGCTGCGCCGGCCGTTGAGCGAGGCTCCGTGCGCCTGGCAGGCATCCTCGAGAACGAGCAGCCCGTGTCGGTTCGCCACCTCCGTGACCGCCGGCATGTCGGCCGGATTCCCGTACAGGCTGACCGGCATGATCGCGCGCGTGCGCGGCGTCATGGCCGCCTCGATGAGCGATGGATCCATGGTGAAGGTGGCCGGGTCGATGTCGATGAAGACGGGACGCGCCCCTGCATGCAGGATGGCGCTCGCGCTGGCCGTGAAGGTGAAGGAGACGGTGATGACCTCGTCGCCTTCGCCGATGCCCGCGGCCAGCAGGGCCAGGTGGATGGCGGTCGTGCCGGAGCTCACCGCCACGGCGTGCTGGGCGCCGATGAAGGCCGTAAAGCGCTCCTCGAATTCGGCGACGCGGGCGCCCTGGGCCAGCTGGCCGGTCTCCATGGCGCTCCAGACCAGCGCCTTCTCCTCCTCGCCGAGCACTGGGCGAGCGATTGGAATCACGTGTCTCCCCTCCCGTTCCTGATGAGTCCTGCGCAATCGAGCGAATGCAAATGAGTGCAGCTCGGACCGTGGATTATCCACAATTCGAGGCGGCTGGCCAGAGGCGAGCCATGGGGCCAGGGACGCCAGTCGCTATCATCCGCTCCCGGGTCACCGCGGCCCGGCGCCGGCGGCCAAGGATCGCCACTACGGGGAGACCTACATGCAGATCGCTGTCATCGGCCTCGGCTACGTCGGGCTCGTCACCGCCACCTGCCTGGCCCGGCTCGGGCAGCAGGTGATCGGGCTCGAGGTGGATGCCGACAAGCTTCGATCCCTGACGCGCGGGGAGGCCCCCTACTACGAGCCGCACCTGCAGCCTGAGCTCACGCTCCAGCAGGCTGAAGGGCGCCTGCGCTTCACCGTGGACGCATCCGAGGCGCTGCGCGATGCCGAGGTCGTCCTGGTGTGCGTGGGCACGCCGTCGGCGCGGGACGGCGGGGCCGATCTGTCCGCGGTGAACGCGGTCGTCGACACGCTGGGGAGCGTCCTGGATCACCGCGTCGTGGTCGCGCTGCGCAGCACCGTCCCGGTGGGCACGACCCGACAGGCCGAGCGCCGGCTGAACGAGGCGCTGTCCGGCCGAGACCTCCCCATGGCGGTGCCGGTGCTGGCGAATCCGGAGTTCCTGCGGACCGGGCGGGCCATCGAGGACTTCCTGCACCCGTCGCGGGTCATCGTTGGACGGGCGGAGCACGCCACGGAGGAGGACGTGGAGCTGCTGTCGACGCTGTACCGGCCGCTGGAGGCCCCGATCCTGGTGGTGGACGCGGAGAGCGCCGAGCTGACCAAGAACGCCGCCAATGCCTACCTGGCGACGCGCATCAGCTTCATCAACGAGCTCGCCGCCCTGTGCGACGCCACCGGAGCGACCGTGGACGACGTGCTGCGCGGCATCGCCTCCGACCCGCGGATCGGCGGCGACTACCTGCGCCCGGGCATCGGCTATGGAGGGTCCTGCCTGCCCAAGGACGTGCGCTCGATGATCGCCATGGGCCGCGAGCACGAGCTGGAGCTGGCGCTCGCCGTCGCCGTGGATGCCGTCAATGCCAGCCAGCCCGGCCAGGCGGCCGATCGGCTCGCGGCCGCCTTCGACGGCGACCTGGGCGGACGCCGGATCGCGCTGCTGGGGCTGGCGTTCAAGGCCGGCACCGATGACATTCGCGACTCGCCGGCGCTGGCCCTGGCCACGGCGCTGCGGGACCGTGGCGCCACCGTCGTCGGCTGCGATCCGAAGGCGGCCGAGGCGACCGCGCGCCACGCTCCGTGGCTCACGCTGTGCGACGGTCCGAGCGAGGCGGCCGCCGGCGCCGACGCGGTGGTGCTGGCCACCGAGTGGCCGGAGTACATCACCCTCAGCCCGGCCGACCTGGCCGCGACGATGCGGGGCGACGTCCTGTTCGATGCGAAGAACGCGCTCGAGCCCGGGCCGGTGCGGGCGGCGGGGCTACGCTACGTCGGGATCGGCCGGCGCTCCCTGGCCGAGGCCTGAGCCGGCCTCCTCATCTGCCCGTTCCGCCCGCAGCCAGGCGCAGAAGCGATCGATGCCGTCGGGGAACGCGACCCTGGGCGTCCAGCCCAGGACGTCGCGGGCCCGGCTGACGTCGGCGTGGGTGGCGGGGACATCCCCCGGCTGCGCCGGCGCGAGCTGCCGATCAGCGCGGACTCCCAGCGCCCGTTCGAGCTCGTCGATGACCTGCGAGGTCCGCACCGGCCGGTCGCTGCCCACGTTCACCACCAGGTGGCCGTCCTGCCGGTCGGCCAGGCGCACGAGCGCATCCACCGCGTCGGTCACGAAGGTGTAGTCCCTGACGCCGCGCCCATGGTCGAACAGGACGACCGGCTGCCCATCCAGGATGCGGCGGGCAAAGGCATGGATGGCGAGGTCGGGGCGTTGCCTGGGACCGTACACGGTGAACAGGCGCGCAACGCCGACCGGCAGGCCGGTGGCGCGGTGATGGGCGAAGGCCAGCGCCTCTCCCGCGACCTTGGTCGCGCCGTACGGCGACTCCGGCCGTCCCCGGGCCTGGTCCTCCGCGAAGGGACGGCGGTCGTCATCCCCGTAGATCGAGCTCGACGACGCGAACACCAGGCGCGCGCCGACGGCGGCCGCGGCGGACAGCGTGTTCTGGAAGCCGACCACGTTGGTCGCCACGTATCCCGCCGGATCCGCGATCGACGGCCGGACGCCGGCGCGCGCGGCGAGGTCGAAGATCACGGTGGGCTCCGCCTCGCGGACCGCGGTCATCGTCGCCGCCGCATCCCGGGTGTCGACCTCGCGCAGTTCGAAGGCCTCCGACGCGAGCGCGCCGCGCAGGTTTCGCAGCTTCGCCGCCCGTCCATAGGCCGACTCGTCGAACGCATCGAGCGCCACGACCTGCCAGCCATCGGCCAGGAGGCGGTCGGCGAGCGTGCTGCCCACGAAGCCCGCGCCGCCGGTGATCACGCACCGCCGGCCGGAGGGCGAACTGATCATCGCCCGGCCCTCCATCGCAGCCAGAGGGCACTGATGGCCGCCGACGCCAGGATCCATACCACCAGCCCCACGCCGATCACCAGCCCTCGCGTGGCTTCCTCCCAGTCGAACCAGTCGCGCAGCGCGAGCGTCACGGGTACGGCCAGGAGGCCTCCGCCCACGCAGGCGATGAGGACCGCCGTCAGCAGGGCGATAAGGCGCTGGCGGGTCACTCGCCGAACCCTAGCGGCTCGACGCTCCGCCCGCATGGTTGCCCAAGGTTGCATCTGCCCGGATAATCCCGGTCCTGCCCGTCCCTTGGCGGCATCTACGAAGGAACCACTGTGACCCAGCGCCCAACCGAGCTTTCCGTCGCCGCAACCAACCCGCCCGCAACCACCATCGGCGCTCCGCCAGCCACGATGACCGTCGCGGAGGCCGGACCCAATCCCGACCCCCGGCTCTTCGGTGCGCCCGAGGATGCGCCCAATGTCCGCCTGTATCGCCGCATGCGCTTCATCAGGCGCTTCGAGGAGACGCTCCTGGCACTGTTCGAGCAGGGAGTGCTGAACGGCACCACCCATGCCTGTGTCGGCCAGGAGGCCGACTGCGTGGCCGTGGTCGAGCACCTGCGGCCCGGCGACCACATCTTCAGCAACCACCGCTGCCACGGCCATTACCTCGCCTGGACCGGGGATGCGGTGGGGCTCCTGGCCGAGGTGATGGGCAAGCCACACGGGGTGGTTGGCGGGGTCGGGGGCAGCCAGCACCTGTGCGCGCCCGGCTTCAAGTCGAACGGGATCCTGGGCGGAACGCTCCCGGCCGCCGCCGGGATAGCGCTCGCCATGAAGCTTGCCGGCGACGATGCGATCAGCACGGTGTTCACCGGCGACGGCGCCTGGGGCGAGGGGGTCGTGTACGAAACGATGAACATGGCGGCGCTCTGGGAGCTGCCGCTGCTGGTGGTGGTGGAGAACAACGGCTATTCGCAGAGCACGCCGATCCGGCTCAACATGGCCGGTGACATCGCCGGGCGCTTCGCCGCCTTCGGGATCGAGACGACCCATATCGAATCGACCGACGTGCTCGAGATCGAGGCTGCCGCGGCTCGTCAGATCGATGCGGTCCGCCGTGGGCGACGGCCGCACGGCCTGATCATCGACACCTATCGGCTCTGCCACCACAGCAAGAGCGACGACAACCGGCCCGAGACCGAGATCGCTGAACGCTGGACCATCGAGCCGCTCGTCATCCACGGCCGGCGCCTGGCGGATGACGTCCGGGAAGGCGTGGACGCCGAGGTCGAGGGGGCGCTGGCCGAGATCGTCGCGCGGGAGCTCGCCTGATGCTGGTCCGCGAGCTCAACACGGCCCTGCACCACTTCCTGGAGACCGATCCGCGGGTGGTGGTGATGGGAGAGGACATCGCCGATCCGTACGGTGGCGCGTTCAAGGTCACGCGGGGCCTCACCACCGCCTTCCCGGACCGGGTGCTCACCACCCCGGTCAGCGAGGCCGGCATGGTGGGAGTGGCCGCCGGGCTGGCCATGTCCGGCTATCGGCCCATCGTCGAGATCATGTTCGGCGACTTCGTCACATTGGCGTTCGACCAGATCGTCAACCACGTCGCCAAGTACCCGGCCATGTACGGCGGCCGGGTCACCTGCCCGGTGATCGTGCGCGTCCCGTCCGGCGGGCACCGCGGCTACGGGCCCACCCACAGCCAGAGCCTCGAGAAGCACTTCCTGGGCGTGCCCGGACTGATGGTCGTCGCGGCGTCGCCGTTCCACGACCCGGCGGACGTGCTGGGCGCCCTGCTCCAGCGCGACGAGCCGGTCATCTACGTCGAGCACAAGCTGCTCTACGCGGAACCGATCCTGCGGCCGCAGGGCGGCAGGATTGGCGAGGCCATCGGCCGCGAGGGTGGCAGCCCGGATGCCCTGCCGACGGTCACGCTCTCGTTCGTCGATCGGTCCGAGTGCGCCGCCACCGTGCTCGCCTACGGCTACACCGCCCTGCTCGCCATGCGCGCCATCGAGGCGCTCGCAATCGAGGAAGAGGTGTTCGCGGAGCTGGTGGTGCCGGCGCAGCTGGCGCCGATGGACTGGGGGCCGGTGCTCGAGTCTGTCGATCGCACCGGCAGCCTGGTCACGGTGGAGGAGGGGATGGCCGGCTGGTCGTGGGGCACGCAGGCGGCAGCCGACGTCGGGGCGCTCCGCTTCGGGCGGCTGCGGCGTCCGGTGACGGTCACCGCCAGCGGACCCGGCGTGATCCCCAGCAGCCGCAGCCTGGAGCGCGAGGTGTTGGTGGGCGTCGATCAGATCCGGGACGCGGTGCGCGAGGCTTGCCGGTGACGCCGGTCAACGTCCCGTGGACCGACGTCAACAGCGAGTCAGCCCTGGTCGTTGCCTGGCACGTCGAGGATCGATCCGAGATCGCCGCCGCCAGGAGCCTGGTGGACGTGGAGACCAGCAAGGCCGCCCTCGAGATCGAGGCTCCGTCCGATGGTGTCGTCCTGCAGCTGGTCCCGGCTGGCGCCGCGGTCACGGTCGGCGAGCCGGTTGCCTACATCTTCTCCGACCAGGCCGATCTCGAGCGCTACCTGGCCGAACGGGCGGCCGCCGAGACGGAGTCGGCCGCAGCTGGCGATGACGTGCGAGCCACCGCCAACGCCCGCCAGCGCGCGACCGAGCTGGGCGTCGAGCTGCGCGACATCTCGCGGCCAGGCCTGATCACGGTCAAGGACGTGGAGGCGGCCGCCGAGGCAGCCGCGCAGCGTCCGCGGCCGGACGCCTCCAGCCTGCCCGGCCTGATCCGGGCAGCGGGAGCGGCTCGCCGGTTGCTCCTGATCGGGGCGGGCCTGGGCGCCACCCAGGTGCTCGAGATCCTTGGGACGGGTGAGGACGCGGCAGGCGTCGGGATCGTGGATGACAACGCCGACTTCTGGGGCCGTGACATTCGAGGCCTGCCGGTGGTCGGCGGCAGTGAGCGGATCGCCGAGCTGTGGGAGGGACGCGACTTCGACGCGGCGGTGATCACCATCAGCACATCGGTCGAGGCCCGCGCCCGGCTCCGTCAGCTATGCCAGGCCGCGGGGGTGCCGCTCGCGAACGTGATCGACCCGACGGCACGGATCACCGGCGGCGTGACGATGGGCACGGGCAACGTGATCTGCGCGTTCGTGCACATGGGGACCGATACGGTCCTCGGCGACAACAACTTCATCTCGGCCTACAACAGCTTCGATCACCACAACGTGCTGGGCTCGGACATCTCGACCGGCCCGGGCTGCATGACCTCCGGCGAGGTGCGCATCGAGGATCGCGTCCGCCTCGGGACCGGCATCTTCGTGGAGCCGAAGCTGACCATCGGCGAGGGATCGGTCGTGACCTCCGGGGCGACGGTCGTGCACTCGGTGCCGGCCGGACACGCCGTCAAGACCAAGGTCGTGACCACGACCGTCGTTCCGCTGCGCCGCCCGGATTAGCGGATTCGCCGCCGGGCGATCCTGCTACTACGGCCAGTAGGGATTGAGGCCTCCCTTGCCAGCCCCGTTGAAGTATTGGCCGGCCCGGTTGATGACGTTTCCGATCACCCGGCGGTCGACCACGTCGCGGATGGGAGCGGTGGCCCCCGCCTGGTCGAGGACCGCGGCGTAGGCGCCGCCCGGGTCGCCCGGCGCCACCGATAGGCCACCGCAGCGCGGCGAGCTGGCATACACGCTGCCATCGTCCTCGCGCCCGCCCTTGATGCCGTCAGCAACGTTGCCGGACATGTACACGGACGCTGCGAATTCATGCGAGGCGACGTCGCTCGTCTGCACATCCCAGAAGAGCTCCCCCTTTGTGACCGGACCAGAGCGATACCAGTTGTTGACGAGGTTCAGGCTGCGCGGGTTTCCGTGGGCTGCATCCTGTCCCCAGTTGTAGATGACGTTGTTCACCACGTCGACGCATTGCGCTCCCTGGAAGCGCGGCATGCGCGTGGTCGAGGTCGTGAACAGGTCGTGCCAGAAGGTGAGGTTGCGCGGCGCCGGGAGGTTGGGTTCGAGCTGCGTGACGTTCGCGCCGGTGCTGTGTCCACCCTCCGAGGCGGTCCCCTCGCCGTGGTCGGACAGGTACAACCCTTCCCCCATGATCGAGTTCTGGACCGTCACGTTGCGAACGTCGCCCAGGACGGCGATGCCGCCGATGTCCGGACCCCAGAGCATGGTGACGTGGTCGACGACGACATTGGCCACCGACTCGGAGGCGCCGTTGATCGTGAGCCCATCGACATCGCTTGGTTCGCTGACCTGATCACCGGGCCGCAACCGGAGGTGACGCAGGATCACCTCGGAGGTGCGAACCAGGAGGGACCCGTTGCGGAGGGTGATGCCTGGTGCCGGTGCCGTCTCACCCGCGACGGTCACATACGGATCCTTCACATTGATGGTGTCGCGCAGGGTGATCGTCCCGGCGACCCGGAACACGACCACCCGCGGACCTGACGCCTCCAGGGCCGCGCGCAGCGACCCGCCCCCCGAGTCGGAGAGGTTGGTGACCGCGATCTGACGGCCGCCGGCGCCGCCCTTGGTGCCGGCGCCGTATCCGACGACCGCGGAGCTGACCGGAGGTTGCTCAGGCTCGGGCGGCTTGGGAGTGGGATCTGGTGGTCGTGGCGTCGCCTGCGGCGTGGCAGCCGGGGTTGGCTTCGCGGTGGGCGTCGCGCGCGGGGTCGGCGACGCAGATGGCGTTGGGCTGGGTGTCACCTCCGCGACCTGGGCGGCCGCCACAGTGACCGTCACGGTCACCAGCGGCGGACGCGGGGCGGCCAGCGAAGGCTGGTTGCGTCGGAGCAGCGCGGCGGCGAGCTGATGCTTGCCGGGCCGGGTGGTCTCCGGCAGGATGCCACGCACCCGGAAGGTGCCGTCATCCTTCACCGTCGCCTGCGGCAGCCATGACGATGCATCCACGCCGTCCCACAGCAACCGCACCGTCCGGCCCTCGGGGAAGTTCGCCCCGCGGATGACGATCCTCTCACCAACGACCGCCTGGTCCTTGACCGTCAGGCTCGGGCTGGCTCCGACGACGAGGAACGGAACCAGGATCAGCGGGACCAGCAGCAGGATGGGGAGCGTGAGCAGCCAGTCGTACCACCACCGTCGCGGGGCACGGGTGGCCGGGGGAGGTGTCGCCGAGGGGGTTGGGGTCGAGTTTCGCGTGGTAAGGGGCATCGACTTATGACGCATGGTAGGCGACTCCGTCTCGGCGTGCAGGGCGATCGCGGAAGCGCTGGTGATCGGTGGCTTCCAATGTTGTGCTGGTCACCCTACGTCAGCCGTAACGGGCAAGGCACTAGCGAATGGGTCCCGCGCGGTGGCGATCGCGGACCCGATGGAGTCCCCAGCGACCGCTCCGTGCCCGACCTAACCACCCCGGACCGCACTGCGCGGTGGGCCCGTCGTACCAACATCGGACCCCCGACGAACGCCTATCGGTCCGCCGGCACGGCTCGCCGAAGGGCGCGCAGCTGGTCGGCGACCGTCGCCAGGATGGCCGCGCGGTCGCGACGCCAACGCTCGACGATCTCGTCGCGCAGGGCCCGCACCTCGGCGCGGTACGTCGCCCCGTCCTCTTGCAGGCGCCGCACCGCGGCGGCGATCGCGCCCGGTGAGTTGTCGACGTGGATGGTGCCGCGCGAGAAATACTCGCGCAGGATGGCCCAGTCGCTGGTGATGATCGGGGTCCCCAGGTAGAGCGCCTCGGCCGCACCGTTCTGCATGGTGTGGTCGCGCGTGGTGAGGCACATCACCGCATCGGCATGGGCCAGCAGGCCGTTGTAGGTCGGCTCGTCGAGGAAGCCCGGCAGCTGCACGTTGGCTGGCACCTCACCCCCGTAGCGCTGCATGTTGCGTGGCCGGCCGGTGATGTGAAAGGTGACGTCCGGGCACAGGCGGGCGGCTTCGAACACGGCGCCCAGGGGCTCGTCGATCGCCCAGGTCGCGACCACGGCCACGTTGAAGCCGTCGAGCGGCGGGGGCGTCCCCACCACCAGCCGGGTCGGCACGGCGGGCACCACCACCGCCCGCCCGCCCAGCGCCGCCACCCGCTCGGCCCAGTGGGAGCCGGTGACGATCGTCACGCCTGCCCGCCGCAGGACGAGCGCGTTCAGCGGCCCGGGGCGCGTCCAGACGCTGCGCTCGAAGGCGTCGCTGTGCGCATCGATCACCAGCGCCGCGCGCGCGAGCATCGCGTACAGCGCCGCCGTCCAGGTTGCGAAGCTGGGCGGCGACTGGACGAAGACCACCCGGATGCGGCGCCGGACGAGCGCGACCAGGGTCGTGACGAATTGGCGCGGGTACTTGAGCGGCGCGGCCCGCATGCCGCGGCGCGTGGTCGGTGCGAAGTAGAGCGGCTCCGGCAGGCCAAGCTCCGCGGCCAGCCAGGCGCTGCGCGTGCCCTTGTAGCGGGGAGACCAGACGACGAAGGCCGCATGGCCGGCCCAGGATGGGACCGGCGGCTCCTCGATGGCCGTCATGGCGCCGCCGGAGTCGCCACGGTCTGAAACTCCGCGAGCAGCCGATCGACGTTGCGGTCGGGGTCGAACTCGGCGCGCACGAAGGCGTTGGCCCGCTCGGCCACTCCGGCTGCCAGCGCGGGGTCGCCGATCAGGCGCTCCACCGCATCGGCGATGGCCGCCGGGTCGCGCTGGGGCACGCTCAGGCCCGTCTCGCCATCGCGCACGACCTCGGGAATGCCGGACACCGGCGTCGAGATGACCGGCAGCCTGGCGGCCATGGCCTCGAGGATCACGTTGGGGATCCCATCACGGTCACCCTCATCGGTGACGATGCAGGGGAGGACGAAGACGCTCGCCCGCCGGTAGCGGTCCACCACCTCGGGGAACGGCAGCGGACCGGTGAGCACGACCCGATCCGCCAGCCCGAGGTCATTGATCAGTGCGGCCAGCTCCTCGCGCTGGGGACCGTCGCCCACGACCTCGCAGCGGACGTCGGCACCGCGATCGCGCAGCACGCCGCAAGCCTCGACCAGGTAGCGCAGGCCCTTGCGCTCCCACAGCTGGGCGACCGAGACGATGAAGCCGCGCTCCCGCTCTGCCGCGCCGTTATCGCCCGCCTGGCGGTCGACCGCCAGGTCCATGCCGTGGTAGAGCCGGTGCAGCCGGCGCGTCGCTCGCTCGCCGAGCTCGGAGCGCAGGTGGCGCAGGTTGTACTCCGTGCAGGTGACGGCGAAGGCCGCCTCGCCGATTCGCTCCCTGAGGAGGACCGGCCGGACATAGATCTCCTGCGCATGGGCCGTGACGCTGTAGGTCGTGCCGAGCAGCCGCGAGGCCACCAGGGCAACGGTGGCCGCCCGGTCGACGAAATGCGCATGGATGTGGACGCCGCGCCGGTCGCGCAGCCGCCAGGCGGCGTACACGCCCGTCACGAAGTGGATCGCGGTCCGCGGCAGCGTCCCGCGCGGATGCCGGCGAGACAGCAGCCAGGCGAGCGTCCACAGGAACGTCGCCGGATGCCGGAGCAGGCCCCACAGCATCGCCAGCACGACCTGGATGGGAGACGCGGGCAGCAGGTAATCGACGCGGGTGCTGAGCTCGCGCTGGGTCGCCGACAGGTCGGCGCTCGGCCGTCGGATGGAGACGATGCGCAGGTCGATCCCACGGGCCAGCAGCCGCTGGATCTCGCGATCGATGAACGTCTCGGTCAGGACCGGATATCGGCCATGGAGGTACGTGAGCCTGAGCACGCGCTGACGCCTTTCCTCGCTTCTGGGTCGCATGCTAGCGACGTCGCGCACAATACGACCCCATGCCCGAGGACCTCGCGCCCGCCTCGCACGTCTTCATCGCCGGCCTCCCACGGACCGGCTCGACGCTGACGCACCGCATCCTGAATCAATCGCCGCAGGTCCGGCTGGCGGGCGAGACGCACTTCCTGGGCGCGCCGGGGCTCATCGGCCGCCGGAGCGGGTATGCGGATCGGTTCGCGGCTGCCGGGGACCTCGGGACCGATGTGGGGCTCGAGCGCATCGTCACGGCCGTGTACGCGTCCCGCGGGAAGAGCTTCTGGGCGCGCTTCGCGAGCACGGTCGACCGCGACGAGTTCGCGGGCGCGCTGCGCCGGAGCGACCGCTCTCGTCGGGCGCTGTTCGATGCCGCCATGCGGTCGTTCGCCGGGGACCGGCCGGTGGCCGGCGACAAGACCCCCGAGCACATCCACGCCGTGCCGACGCTGCTTGCCTGGTTTCCTCACGCCCGCGTGGTGCACACCTTCCGCGACCCGCGCGCGATCTACGTATCCCTCCGGCGCAAGGAGCGGGCTGAGTCGATCAGCCGGGTGGGGCGGCTGGCCCGCCTGACGGGCCCGATCTTCGAGCTCTACGCCAGCACGAGCCTGGCGATCCGATGGCGCCGGATGGCCCGCCTGCACCGTCGGTACGCCGCCGCATATCCCGGCCGCTACACGCTGCAGCGATTCGAGGACCTGCTCGCCGATCCCCACGGCACGGTCCGGCGCCTCTGCGAGTTCATCGGCATCGCGTACGAGCCGGGCATGCTCGACCAGGTGGTGCACAACTCCAGCTACGCTCCCAAGCGCTCGGGCGCCGGCATCGATCGCGCGACGGCCGAGCGCTGGCGGCAGCACCTGTCGGGGACGACCGCGCGATGGCTGTCGCTGCTCTGCGGCTCGGAGCTGGCGCGCTTCGGCTACAAACGCTGACGGCGACGCCGGGCGGCCTCGTACGCCTCGGCGTGGCGAGCCGCCTGCCGGGCGGCGCTGAACTCCGACTCGACGCGCTGGCGCGCGGCGCGCCCCAGGCGCGTCCGCTCCGCGTCATCGGCCAGGAGGCCCGTCATCGCCGAGGCCAGGGCGGTCGGATCGCCCGGCGGCACCAGCAGCCCGCTCTCGCCGTTGACCACCACCTGGCGGCTGCCGGCGACGTCGGTGGCGATGACCGGCAGGCCCGCGGCCATCCCCTCCAGCAGCGCCATCGGCAAGCCCTCCCAGAGCGAGGGCAGGACGAAGAGGTCGCTCGCCGCCAGCAGCTGCGGGATGTCGGGCCGCGCACCCAGGAATCGCACGCAGCGGAGTCCCCGGCGCCGCGCGATGTCTTCCAGGCGGTCGCGCTCCGGCCCCTCGCCAACGACCAGCACGGCGTCGTCCGTTCGGACGGACGTGGAGGCCAGCGCCTCCAGCAGCACGGCGTGCCCCTTCTGGGCGAACAGCTTGGCGACCACGATGATGAGCCGGGCCGACGCCGGCAGTCCAAGGCCGGCGCGCACGCCTGCGCGATCGCCCTGCTCGGCGTAGCGCTCCACATCCACGCCGTTGGGAATCAGGAACAGGCGGCCGCGCGGCGGGCGGTAGGCATGTGTGATAGCGGTGGCGACGTCGTCCGAGACCGCGATGAACCCATCGACCCGTCGCGCTCCCAGCCGGTACGCCAGGCGATAGCCGGCACGCTTGGCGCCCAGCAGCCATCGCTGATCGTCGGGGAGCTGGTCGGCGCGCAGGTCGAGCAGCGCGTTGTGGACCGTCCACAGCACGATGGGATCGCGGCCATCGCGCACGGTGAGGGCCAGGAAGTCCAGGCTGCCCAGCAGATGGGTCTGGACCACGGCCACGTCGTCGTCGTCGATGGCGGCGAGCAGCTCGTGGCGGATCGACCGCAGCTCAGACCCCGTTCGCAACGGCGAGAGCATCGAATGCCGCCGGCCGGGCAGCAGCCGGACCGGAACTCCGGCAGCCTCGATCTCAGCGCGCAGCGGCCCATCGCGGAAGGTGACGACCACCGGGCGCCAGCCGCTGGATGGTAACGCGCGCACCAACGTGCGCACGACCTCCTGCGCGCCACCCCGGTCGAGGTTGGCGATGAGATGCATGACGGTGCCGGGCATCGCCCCATGTTGCCAGCCTCGCCAGGCACGCGACTGAATGCGGGGGGCGCGGTACACTCCCGGTTCGATTCGATCCCGCGCAGGATCTCCGCACAATGGCCGTCCTCGAGCAACCCCTCGGCACCATCCGCGCAGCGCCGCGGATCTCCTGGCGGCTGCTCGCGATCGGGGTGGTGCTGGCCCTGGTGGTGGGGGTGCTCGCCTCCCTGGGCCATGACCGTACGACCTTCGTCGTCGCCCTGGCGCTGCCCATCACCATCCTGCTGTTCCGGTATCCCTGGACCGCGGTGCTCCTGTTCCTCGCCATCCAGCCCTTGATCGTCGTGGGCGCGGACGGCGTCGCAGGGCCCGAGAACTACCTCATCGGACGGCTCCTGGTCCCGATGGTGCTGGCGCTGGCGCTGGGCTACCGGATGCTCGGCCTGAGTCGCAGCTACTTCCGGCTCAGCGTGACGGATATCGCGATCGCGGCGTTCGTGTTGCTCGCCATGGCGAACATCCAGCTCCTGAGTGGCAACCCGGTGCGGATGAGCGTGGCCTTCTACGACCACGTCTTCATTCCCATCACGCTCTATTGGCTCGTCCGCGTCATCGAGCCGCGGGAGGGCGAGCTGCGTTGGATGCTGTGGCTGATGATCGGCGTGCTTGCGCTGGAGTTCGCCGTCGGCATGCTGAGCTGGGCGGCGCCGTCGGTGCTCCCGCGCGAGTGGCTCGGACGCGCCGGCGAGCGGACGGTCGGCACGGTGGGCGGACCGGCCCCGTACAGCAGCACGCTGATGGTGGGCGCGATGCTGGCGGTCGCTTTCCTGGACACGCGCCGCAGCGAGCTCGCGCGGATCGCGCTGTTCGGGGTGGTGGCGATCGCCTTCATCGGCATCGCGATCTCCTTCTCACGCGGTTCGTGGGCAGGCGCCGCCGTCGTGCTGGTCGGGCTCCTCTTCCTCCGGCGACCGCTCGCCATCCGCCTCGCCGCCGTGCTGCTGGTGCTGGTGGCCGGCGTGGCGGTCGTCAACGGCAGCGCACTGTCGAGCTACGTGGGCACTCGGCTCTCCGACGACGACACGGCCGAGTCGCGGTTGGTCACCAACAACGCCGCAATTCGCATGATCCAGACGCGTCCGCTGTTCGGCTATGGCTACGGCAACTTCGAGCTGTACGACGAGGCCCTGAAGGTCCGCGTCGGCGACATGCCCGCCCAGGAGGGAAGCTCGCACCACACCTTCCTGCACCTCGCTGCGGAGAATGGCCTGCCCGCGCTGGCGCTCTACCTGGTGCCGGCGGCCTGGCTGCTGCTGCTGACGCTGCGCCGCTGGCGGCAGGTGACCAGCCGCGACCCGCTGCATGGTCCGCTGCTGATCGCCATGTGGCTTGCGTTGCTGCACCAGTTCGTGGTCATGAACTTCATGGACATGATGGACTCCAGCCCGTGGGGGACGGCGCTGTGGTGGCTGTGCCTGGGGGTGATCCATGTGGTGCTGACGCGGGGCTCCCGGCCGCCTGAAGTGGTGCGCCTGGGGTGGACGGTCCCGGCCAACCTGCGCCAATGAACGAGGCCGCGCCGATCTTCGTGGGCGGCCTCGACCACAGCGGCAAGACAGCCCTCCGCGCTGCCCTCGGAGCGCACCCGCGAATCACCATGGTGCGGCACATCGAGCTCTGGACGCGCCTGCGCGGATGGCACGCCGCGGGACCGGGCGGGCGAACGCGGGTGCTCGAGGCCCTGACCACCGGACGGGCCGCGCGGCTCGAGCTCGACCCCGAGCGGCTGAGCCGATCGGCGTCCGGCTCCTTCGCCGACCTGGTGCGGGAGCTGGGCCGCCAGCTCTGCGTTCGGGCCGGGACGAGCCGGTGGGGCCTCCAGGAAGCGCTGCTCGAGTTCGAGGCGGATCAGGTGCTGCGGGACTTGCGCGACGCCCGGATCATCGGTCTC
This sequence comes from Candidatus Limnocylindria bacterium, assembly GCA_036555005.1. Taxonomy (GTDB): domain Bacteria; phylum Chloroflexota; class Limnocylindria; order QHBO01; family QHBO01; genus DASSCW01. The sequence continues at coordinate 24,647 of DATBME010000072.1, forward strand.
GTGCGCGACCCGCGCCACCGCTTCCTCGAGATGCGCGCCAGCGGAGCCCTGGGGCGCGGGGGGCTGGCCGCCGAGACGGCCGCGTGGGCCGCGTCGGCGCGAGCCAGCATCGCGGCCGCCGAGGCGCGGCCCGAGGCCTTCCGCGTGCTCCGGTACGAGGCGCTGGTCGACCAGCCCGAGGCGACCCTCCGCGATCTGTGCGCCTTCATCGGCGAGCCGTTCGACGCTGCCATGGCCGCGCATGTCCCGGCTCGCAGTGACCCTGGCACGCTGCCCGAGCGGGATACCACCTTCATCCAGGAGCGGGCCGCCCCGGAGATGGCGATGCTCGGCTACGGGCTGCTCCCGACCGGGCCGCGAACCGACGGGCTCCCGCATCGCCTGGCCGATGCCTCCCGTTGGCAGCTGGGCCGGCTGTCATGGCGCCGCCGGTCGCGGCACCTGCGTCCCTCGCTGGCATCGAAGAGGGGCTGAGGTGTCGGGTCCGATCCTGATCGGCGGCCTGGAGCGCACCGGCACCAGCCTGATCTTCGCCCTGCTCGCCTCTCATCCGGCGATCGCCATGACCCGGCGAACCAACTGGTGGACGTACTTCGACGGCCGTTTCGGCGACCTTGCCAGCGACGACGCCCTGCAGCGCATCCTGGACGAGATGCGCCGATACCGCCGCCACCGCAAGCTCGAGCTCGATTTCGAGAAGCTCGAACGCGACTTCCGCGCCGGCGAGCGGTCCTACTGCCGGCTGTTCGACCTGATGGAGACGCAGCATGCCCAGCGGCTGGGACGGCCGCGCTGGGGCGACAAGTCGCTGCACACCGAGCGCTATGCCGCCCGCGTGTTCGAGTGCTTCCCGGACGCCCGGATCATCCACATGGTCAGGGATCCACGCGACCGCTATGCATCGGCCCTCAAACGCTGGCGGTCCAACCGCGGCGGAGTCGGCTCGGCGACGGCGGCCTGGCTGGCCTCCGTGCAGCTTGGCCGGCACAACGTGGAGCAGTACCCGAACCGCTACCGCCTCCTGCTGTACGAGGACCTGGTGCGCGATGCCGAGGGCGAGCTGCGTGCGATCTGCGACTTCATCGGCCTGCCGTTCGAGGGATCGATGCTCGGCATGTCGGGGGCGGCCGACTTCCGCGATGCGGGCGGCAACAGCTCCTTCGGCCGCTTCTCGGCGGGCGAGATTTCGCCGCGGTCAATCGGCCGGTTCCGCGAGGTGCTGAGCCGACGGCAGATCGCCTTCATGCAACGGGCCGCCGGCGACGCCATGAAGGACCTCGGCTACGACGCCGCCGCCACGCCGCTGGAGGGCTCCGAGCGCCTCGCCTACACGCTGGGGACCATCCCCGCCAACACGGCGAAGATGGGGCTCTGGCGGGCGCGAGAGCGCTGGTACGACCTCACCGGCCGCGCCCCGTCGGCCGACACCATGCTCGCCGACAAGGCCGCCTAGCCCGTTCAGTCGCGATAGCCGGCGGCGCGCATCCTGCTCCCCAGCCACAGCCGGAACCACCACGCGGCCAGCGACGACAGCTGCGCCCGCCAGCGCTCCGCGGCGCCGACATCGAACCCGCTGCTGCCCAGCGCCTGGCCGTGGCTCACCACCACGCGGTCGAGCATCGGCTCCTCGAACGGGATCCCCACGAAGCGGCAGATCCGCTCCACCTCCTCGCGCGGGTGCGTGACGAGGTCCTCGAAGCGCACCACCAGGTAGCGGCCGGTGTGCCGTCGTCGGTTGTCGCGCAGCCGGGCGACGCTATCCAGCCAGGCGAGCGTGGTCTGCACGAGCAGCACCACCGAGAGCGCGCCGGGCAGCCCCTTCAGGAGGCGGTACGGCAGGGATCCGGGGTGCTGGCTCCGCCGCCGGACATCGGAGACGTAGATCGCGCGCGGGTCGCGCAGCATGTGGATGATGCGTCCGCCCGGGTACCAGCGGAGGAGGGTGTCGCCGTAGCGGACGTGCGCCGGCGTCTTCTCGCCGATGACCGTCTTGCCGCGCCGGTCCGCGTAGAGCCGGAGCAGCGTGTCGAACACGGCGCGCTCGCTCCGGTCGGAGGCGAGCAGGCGGGCGCGGAACTCGTCACGCGGGACGTTGCGGATCAGCCAGACCCACGCTCGGCTGGGCTCACGGAACCAGTGCCCCACCGCGACACGCTCGTAGAGGTGCGCCACCACGCGGTCGACGACCGCGTCATCGTGGAGGTCGCCGAAGCCCTGGACGGCGCGGTGAACGCCCTCGGCTGCCAGGAGATGGCCGAAGTAGTGGTTCTCATTGGTGATGGCCACGATGGACGACGCGTTCAGGATGCTCCGCATCAGCGTCGTCCCGCTGCGATGGACGCCGACGACGAAGATCGCATCGGCGGCTCCAGTCGGCGCCCGGTCCTCGGTCATCGGGCCTCAGGCGCGATGAGGTTGCCCGATGGTACGCTCCGCCCCTGCCGTCCAGGCCGTGCCTCTGCAGGGGGTCGCATGATCATCAGCCACCGTTACCGATACGTCTTCGTAGAGCTGCCGCGTACCGGCTCGAGCGCCGTTCGTCGCGAGTTGCGGGAACTCTATGACGGCGTTCCGGTCCTGCACAAGCACAGCACCTACGACGAGTTCCGCCGGCAGGCGTCCGATGCCGAACGCGAGTACTTCGTCTTCTCGGCCATTCGCAATCCGCTCGATGACGCCGTCAGCCGCTACTTCAAGCTGAAGACCGATCACCACCAGCGCTTCTCGGACACGTCGCGGCGCAAGCCCCGGCAGCCGCTGACCAGCATGCTCGACACGCGGATGTTCCGCTACCTCTCCACGACCGACGCCGACTTCTCGACGTTCTTCCTCCACTTCTACAAGCTGCCGTTCGACACGTGGGCCAGCCTCGACCACCGCCGCTTCGACTGCGTGATGCGCTTCGAGCGCCTGGCCGATGACTTCGACGCGGCGCTGCGCCAGATCGGCATCGAGCCCGCCCGGCGTCTGCCGTCTCGCAACGTGACCGGTGGCCGGGACCAGAACTTCGCGACCTACTACTCGGACGCCGCGCGCCGGCGCGCCCACCGGGTCTTCGGTCCGTACATGCGGCGCTGGGGGTACGAGTTCCCGCCCGACTGGGATCTTCCGGCCCCCTCGGCCTTCGATGAGCTGGGCTACCGCGCCTACAGCCGCCTTGCACGCGTCTACTGGATGCACATCCGCCCACGCACCTGGACCGGCATCCGCCCCCGAACCTGATGGTCAGCCGGCCTCGACCTGACGACCGACGGCAGTACGTCTTCCTGGCATCCAGCCCCTACTCGGGTTCGACGCTGCTCTCCTTCCTGCTGGCCAGCCATCCGCGGGTGTCGACCATCAGCGACGTGTCCGGCACGCGACGAGCGGCCCAGATGGACACCTTTCGCTGCTCGTGCGGTGAGCTGATGCGCGAGTGCCCCTTCTGGACACAGCTGCGTCCGGCGGCGGCCGCTCGCGGCATCCCGGACCTTGACCTGGCCGACTTCCGGCTGGGCTTCGACGGGACGCAGGGCGGTGCGCTGCGGAGCATCCGGGCGCGCTCCCTGCGGTGGTCCTGGCTGGAGCACCTGCGCGACCGCGCCCTCGCGCCGCTGGGCGTTGCCCGCGATATGCGCGACACGGCGGGCCGCAGCTGGGCGCTGGCCATGGCGGTCATGGACCTGACCGATACCGACGCCTTCGTGGACGCCTCCAAGGAGCGGCTGCGGATTCGGTACCTGGACCGGTACCTGCCCGTGCCGCCGCGCGTGATCCACCTTGTGCGCGACGTGAGGGGCGTGGTGGAGTCGACCCTGCGCCGCGGGAAGCGCACCGATCCGGGGCCGGCCATCGCCCGTGAGTGGGCGCGGACCAACGAGAGCATCGAGCAGCAGCTCCGCGAGCTGCCGTCGGAGCGCCAGCTGAGCATCCGCTACGAGGACCTGTGCCGCGACGTGGACGGGACGCTGAGGGGCGCGTTTGCGTTCATGGGCCTCGATCCGGCGCAGGCGCTCGAATCGCTCGGTCACGAGCAGCACATGCTCGGCAACCAGATGCGGCTATCGGCTCCTGGCGACGTGCGGCTCGACGAGCGGTGGCGCGAGGTGCTGCCCGACGACCTGGCGCGGTCGATCCTGCGGGCGGCGGAGCCGATGTTCGGTCGGCTCTACCCCGATGCCGCTGGCGCCGCCTCGTCGTCGAAGGCGTAGCCGGACAGGAAGTCGAAGCGACCGATCAGGTCCCGCACGCGTCGGTCCTCCTCCGGGCCCCAGTCGACCTCACTGCGGCTGCGCGCCGGCGATCGGTACACCCGGGCCGAAGCCGCGTCCAGGTAGGCGTCATCCGCCTCGACGCCCAGGAACCGGCACAGCTCAGCCAGGGTCCGGCGCGGATCGGCGACGAGCGCTTCGTGGCGCACCCGGTGGAGGTGCTCCGACCCGATCCGCTGGGCCAGCGGCCCGATCGCCTCGCAGTTGGCGGCGTACTGCCCGAAGGCGCTGTCGAAGGTCCGGCCACCGCGCAGCATCATGGTCGCGATGTTGTCGTAGGGGTTCCGCACCACGTGGACGAAGCGCACGTCGCTGGGCGCCATGCGCTGCCGCACGCGCGGCAGGAGCCCTTCGTCGGCGGCCAGGCGGCGCGTGGTCCAGCCGGCCTGGCTGTCACCCACCACTCGCAGGTACTCGGCTCGCCCCTGCCAGCCGTCGGGCACGTGATACGAGTAGGTCGTGCCGCCTCGACCCTGCTTGCGCCGCAGGTTGGCCGCCTGGCGCCGCGCCTTGTCCACCGACCCGTACAGGAGCTGCGCGCGCGTGAAGCCGGCGCGAACGTAGCGCAGCGCATCCAGCTCATCCGAGATGACGATCTGGCGATGGGCGTCGAGCAGAGCCCCGATCACGCTGTGGCCGCTGCGCGCGTGCCCGATGAACAGGACGTAGGTCCGGACGCCCTCCAGCAGCCGGCGCTCGCGCATGGCGCCGGCGGCAAAGGCCACCGAGCGCCAGGCGGTGTGAACCGGCGTGCGCCGTACGGCATCCTTCGCCGACGACGCCAGGCCGGTCGCTGTCGTCACCGCATGGGGTCGCGCGGGATCACGGCGCGGCGACGAGGACGATGTCGTCGACGTAGACCGTGGCGTTCAGGCTGCTGACGACCATGAAAACCCTCGCCTTCACCGTCCCGGCCGGCGCGGTCAGGCTGGCAACGTGGTCATCCCATCCCGTCGGGGTCGACTTGGTGATCTTCGAGATCGTCACGGTGCTGATCGCCTTGGTGGCGTTTCGCCACTGCAGCTTGAGCACGACCTTGAACGTATCGGTCGTGGCGAGGCGGTTCACCCAGGCACTGAAGTTGTAGGTCGTGCCGGCCGTCGCGCTCACGTCCTGCTGGATCTTGTAGCCCGCCTCCGCCGTCGAGAAGTGCCGGCCCGAGAAGGCTCCGCCATGGAAGGCGGCATCGGACTTCGTGAAGCTCGCGTTGGGAGTCCACGACGGAGGAGCGGCTCCGAGCGTCCCGTTCTCGAAGTCACCGTTCTGCAGCAGGTTGTCGCCCGGATCCGGCGGCGGCGGTCCGGCCTCGATGCCGACCTCGAAGATCTTGCCGTCCTTCTCGTTGGGGTTGGAGTTGTTGTCCTCCCCGCGCTGGACAATCCACGCGCTCATGGCGGTCGGGGCGTCGGCGGTCGACGAGGTGGGGGCGATCTCGAGGCCGCCGGGGTTGTCGGTGGGGAACCCGAAGTGGGTCGTGCTCACCGGCGTGCCGTTCGGCGTGGTCTCGACCATCCCCTCGTTGTCCTTGTGGCTCAGGATCCAGACATGACCGGTGGTGTGGTCGAAGCCGACGCCCTCGGGGTCGGTGATGCCCAGCGCGTCGGTGTCGAAATGGCGGACGACGACGTCATCGGCCGTGGCCACCATCCCATCGGCGCCGGGGCCGATGACCCAGATCTCCCTGCCCGAGCCGTCCCCGATGTACAGCTGGCCATTTCCAAACGCCAGGCCCTCCGCATCCAGCACGCCGAAGCTGCTGACGAGGCGCATGTTCCGCAGGACCCAGTGGTCACCGTTCCGCGTATAGGCCCACACCGCCGAGCTGCTGCCGTCCCGCGAGATGTACAGCTCGTCGCGGACCGGGTCGTAGGCGGCGCCGACCGGCTCCTTGTTGGCGGGGCTGCCGGCCGTCGTGTCCATGTTGCCGTCCCCCGCCCCGGTGACGGGATCAACGTGCCACCCGTTGATACCGTTGTACGGGTAGTTGTTGACGTTCTCCTCCTCGACCTCGCCATCGACGACGACGAACTTGCCGATCGAGCTGGCGTAGGCGATCCCCGAGGGATCCGGGCTGAACGGATCCCAGTTCGCCGCGGTGGTGTCGATCTCCTTGATCTTGTTGCCGACGTTGTCCGGGATACCGGGCAGGGCGGCGACGACCCCCGGCGCGGCGACGACCCCCGGCGCGGCGGGCGCCGGCTCGGCGCTGTCCGGTGGCGCGGCGGTCCGGGCAGCCGCTCGATTGGGGCCACCGGCGGAGAAGGCCGCGCGGGCCGGCTGGGTCACCGCGGGACTGATGGCGACCACGGCAGTCACCAGCGAAATGGACGCGACGAAGGGCACGAATCGCGACACGAAGGAACCCCCACAGGTACTAGGGCGGATGAACGATCGCGTCATCTTACCCGACCGGTATCGGCTGTCGAGCCGCCGCTTTCCTGGTGTTGCGTCTCGTCAACAACCTTTGCCGCGGGAGGCCGGCGGCCGGCGATCCCCGGCAGCCGATGCTGGACGCGCTCGATCACGTCCCAGGCCACCATCCTGACGGCCTGCGACGGCCACCGGGCCCCGGCGTAGCGGGCACGTGCCACCGGCGCCATGCGGACCGCATCCGGCAGGTAGCCGTACCGTCGCATCCGGCTCCCGAGCTGCCCCTGCATGAACGCCAGCTCGTGCGGCGGGATCCGGCCCCGATAGTCGCCGATGTGATCGGCCGTGATCCGCGGCTCGCCGTTCGCGCCGGCGGCCAGCTTGGCCCGATAGGTGGGCGCGTCGGGCAGGTCCATCATCGCCGGCTCGAACGACTCGCCCACGAACGCGCACAGCTGCGCGACGACCTCCTCCGGCTGTCGCACCAGGTCCTCGTAGCGCACGAGCCGATATCGGTCCGGCCAGCGCCGGGCATTGCGCTCGCCAAGGTCGATCGAGTAGCGCCAGCGAGCCACCGCCGCACCGGCCCGGCCGCGGCCCGATGGCCACATGCTCAGCGATCCCTCATAGCGGTCCCGCGGATCGCGGACCAGGTGAATGAACCGCACCTCGGGCAGCTCCGCGAAGATCGTGGCCGCGTAGCGCTCGACCAGGCCCGTCTGGTCTCCCCAGCGCGGCTTGCCGGCGCGCTCGGCGAAGTGCTCATGGACCAGCGCGAAGAGGCGGGCATAGGTGGCCTCGCCCTCGCGCAGCTCCCGGCGCAGGCGTGGCAGGTCGAGGCCCAGGAACCGGGCGTGCTTGTAGCGAGCCATGTCGGCCAGGCAGCGGTCCAGGTTCGCGCCATCGGCCAGGTCGCCGTACTGGCCGTCGAAGTAGGTCCACAGGTTGGACCCCACGATCGGGATGGCGATGCGGCTGTGCGACCCGAGCAGGGCGGCCACCAGCGTCTTGCCGCAGCGGTCCGGACCTCCGATGTAGATCGGCCCGTTGGCGGTCACCATCGTCTGCACACCGCGTTCAACGGGTGGCGTCCTGCCAGCAGGTCCTCCGCCTGCAGGATCCGCCTCCGCGCCTCGGCCTCCCAGTCGGTGGCCTCGCCACGCTGCGAGCGCGACCAGGCGACGGCAGCGCGTTGCAGGGCGAGGAAGGCGGCCATGTCGGGTATGCGCGCGAGCTCCTCGTCCAGGACGCCGCTCGTCTCGCGATAGGCGTCGAGGAGCCGCCGGGCGGCCGCCAGGTCGAACGACCAACGGCGGCGAGCGAACCAGCCGAGGCCGGTCGCCAGATCCACCAGTCGCCAGTCGCGACGCGCCAGCTCGAAGTCCACTACCACCGGCACGTGGCCGGCGCGGACCAGCAGGTTGTAGGGCCCGTAGTCGCCATGGACGACGGTGGTGGAGAGATGCTCACCCTCGAACGTCTCGGTCAGCTGCCAGAGCGTGGCCGTGATCCACGCCCGCAGGCGCCGCGGGGCCGGCGCATCGGCCAGCAGCTCCGTGAACCAGTCGACGTCGCGCACCCGCTCACCGCCCCGCCCGGAGAAGCCGAGCGTCGCCGAGGTCGGGACGTCGACCTCCTCCAGGTCTGCGTGGAGTCGCGCCAGCAGCCGACCGGCGAGGGTCTCGAAATGGCGCCGGTCGACGGGGGCCATCAGGAGCTCATGGGGATGCCGGTATCCGCCAATGGCGTCGCTGACCGCGAAGTACGCACCATCCACGCAGACGGCCGTGTCGCCATCGATGGCGCGCCGCAGCCGCGGCACGGGCACCTCGCCCTCCGACAGGGCAAGTAGCACGGCGTGCTCGATCGACAGGGCGCTGGGTTCGACCGTGTGCTTGTACCGCTTGATGACGACCTCGCCGTCCGACGTCGGCACCCGAACCGTCGCGCCGCGCGCGCCGGGGGCAGAGAGGGTGCGGGTCCGGCCCGTCGGGTGGAGGCCGTAGCGATCCAAGACGCCATCCAGCTGCGAGCGTGGGATGGCGCCGGAGCGGCGGATCCGCAGGCGTGCCGACACGCGGTCCGGCCGGGCCATCATCAGCCGGCGGGGTCGGAAGGCCAGGTCGCCCTGGCCGCCATCAGACGTGTCCACCAGGCGGCTCGTCGAGCGCGCGACATTGCTGACGGACCGGCGCAGCGACGCCCGGTTGTGCACGTTGATGACGCGCGCGCCCGGACGCCGGCGGACCGTGGTCACTGCGGTCGCGGCGACCGACCGCGACCGATCGATGAAGGCCGACACGTCCGCGTCCGAGCGTCCGACCAGGCGCTTGGGAACGCCGCGGGCGAGCACACGCTCGCGCGCGGCATCGGCGTCGGCCTGCACCGACACCAGCGCGTCGGGCAGCGGGACAAGCGAGACGTAGCGGCGCACTTCCTCCGCCGAGGGCTGCGGGTACCAGCTGAACAGGTTGACGGCCCGATGCACCAGGCCCTCGTCCACCAGCACCACGTGTCGCGGCGGGACGAGGCGGCGCGCGTACGTGATCCGGCCGCCGACGCCGAGCACCAGCCCGAAGATCAGCCGCCGGTGCCACCAGGGGATCGGCGCATGGGCCACCGCGCGCCAGGCGGCCCATGCCAGTCGGGGATGCGCAGCCGCGAAGCGGAGGTTCCAGAGCCAGGCGCGCGGCCTCCCGAAGCTCGCGATGTCATTCAGGTGGCTCACGGAGATGCCACGCGCGCGCAGTGCGTCGGGGAGCTCCTTGGCGACGGAGGACTTCCCGGCACCCACTGGACCCGCCAGCTCGACAATCATCAGAGCCGCTGCCAGATCTCGGCCTCGACGGTTCGGACCACCTCCGCCAACGGCCTGGATGCATCGATTGCGACGACACCATCGCCCGATACTCGCCCGGCGGCGTCCAGCACCGCCCGGGCCTTGGCGGCAATGGCGTCTGGCTTTGCATTGCGCTTGCGCTCGAGTGCGACCGCGGGCTCGATCGTCAGCAGGATCACCAGGTCCGGGGACGGGATGCGCGCGTAGATCGCCTCCTCCCGCCGCCGCAGGGCAGCCAGCAGGCCGCCGCGTCGGTCGCTCAGCTCGGCGATGCGAGGACCGTCCACCGGCCGTGCCGGCAGTCGCACCCACGGCAACGGATAGCGGTCGAACAGCACCAGCGCCCCGTTCGCCGCCAACCGGCGTCCTTCGCGCGCGCGCCGCTCGCGGTCGCGCGCCTCGGCCAGGTACCGCAGGGCGGCGACCAGGTCGGCGAACCACGACAGGGCGCCCGACGCGCCGCTCGGCGCGCCGCTCGAGGCGGGCCGCAGGCCGCTGGCGACCCGCCGCACGGTGCGACTGGCGGCCTGGATCAGGGCGGTGGAGGCGGATGGGCGAGCGGTGCCGAGGTACGACACCTGCAGGCTCAGCCGCCAGCCCAGCCACTGGACCACCTCGTCGATCACCGTCGACTTGCCGGCACCATCCGGCCCGATGAGCGCCACGGTCAGGCCACCGGCGGCCGATGACTTGCGGCGCAGGTCCGCCTTCGTCCGCGGGCGCAGGATCCGGCGCAGGCCGGGGGCTCGTTGCAGGCGGGCGGCCAGGGAGATCGCCATCGCCGTGCCGGCCGGCAGCCGCTCGTAGCGCTTCAAAGCGCGCCGCGTCGCGGCACGCAGGCGCAGCAGCCCCCGCGCATCGCGGGGGTTCGCGCTCAGCACCGCCAGGAAGTCGCTGAAGATGTCGGGCGCCATGGACGGCAGGAGGCGCCTGGCCGCGGCGTGCAGCTCCTGGGCCGACACACGCCCGGCCAGATCGGCGATCTCGCTGCGCATGTTTGGCGGGATGCCGCCACGGCGCCCCAGCCGCAGGACGTCCTTCGCCGCGTCGGTGCGCCGATACTTCAGCAGGGTGCGGACGATGAGGACGATGAGCTCGCTCGCCGGCGCCGGCACCTTGACGCCGTAGCGCATGACGACGTCATCGAGCACGGCCGTCTCGATGGGCAGGACGTGGTTCTTCACGTGGTCCTCGCCCAGGATCAGGCGGTAGTACACGTGCAGGTGCACCAGGCGGCCGCTCTCGGCGTCATGTCCCAGCCAGTCCTCGACGCCGATGAATCGGCGGCTGGGATGCGAGATGAACGGTTTGAAGCCGGCGTCGCGCACCGCGCCGGTGAAGCGGGCGGCATCGGCGCGGTCGACCAGGAGGTCGAGGTCGGTGCGCCCGGCCAGCGCGATCGGCAGCCCGGTCGTGCTCTTCCAGTGGCAGTAGCGGACGCCGTCAGCATGCAGCGCGGTGAACACGGTCCGCACGAGCTCCAGCGCGTCGTCGGGGAACTCCCCCGCCGCCTCGTCCCGGGTCCGCTGCACCGCGGTCACGTCGGCTCCCCGGGTGCCTCGGCGCGCGCCATGCCACCCGACGGCTCACGCCGCCGCGTGAACTTCCGCGCCGCGCGCGAGACGACCGCGCGGTCGTCGTCGCTGAGGCCGAGCGCGACCAGCAGAACCGCATAGATGACCCCCAGCGCCACCGCCCCCAGGGCGCTGCTGAGCAGCAGCCCGGTGGCGTACGTGAGCTGGGCGACCAGCCAGCCGGCGATCGAGGCAGCCACGCCGGCGATCACCGGCTTGGCCCACGAGAGGTCGTAGGGAGCGACCCGGACCAACCACCCGACCTCGCCGACGCGCAGCAGGTTGACCATGGCCACCGATCCGAATGAGGCGATCGCTGCGCCCACCAGTCCATACACCGGGATGAGGAGCAGGTTCAGCACGATCGCCAGCCCGACCGACAGGGAGGAGTTCACCAGCTTGACGCGGGTATGCCCGGTCATGTCCAGGACGGCGCCGGAGGTGCCCGTCCCCGCGTTGATCAGCGACGCGAAGGCAAGGATCACGAGCGCCTCGGCGCCCGCCATGAACTCGGGCCCGAAGATGCTGAGCACCGCCTGGGGGAAGAGGACCGCCACCAGGAAGAAGGGCAGGTTCAGCGTGAAGGTCCATTTCGAGGTGGTCCGATACAGCGCATGCAGCCGTCCGTGATCGCCTACGTCCTGGAGCTCCGCGAAGATCGGCATCGATGCCTGCACGATCGCCGAGTGGAAGATGGTGCCCACCAGCATCACGTGGTGCGCCACGGCGAAGATGCCGGCCGACGCGACCGAAGCCAGGCCACCGAGCAGCAGCGTCTGGAGGTTGCCTCCGAAGGTGTTGATCAGGTTCGAGAAGTAGACCGGCGCAGAGAAGCGGAGCATCACGCCCGGCTCGGCGCGAGCCTCGTCCCGGATACCCGTCAGCGACACCTGCCGATGGAGGAACCAGAT
>DATBME010000117.1:0-14565 GCA_036555005.1 Candidatus Limnocylindria bacterium
GGTCGCAACCTGCGGCTCCACCCGGTGGTGGCCGTCGCCGCCATGCTGGATGAGCCGGTCGTCGTGTGGCAGGGCCCCACCCAGGCCGCCCGCTCGCTTGAATGGTGGCGACCGGGACCCCCCGCCGCCGGCGGGATCGGCCCCGCCCACGGTGGCTTCGTCATCGAGTCGGCACCGCCGCACCCCGGCCTGCTGGCCTCCGCGCTCCCGTGGGAGAGTGGCGCCCGCGAGATGGGGCTGATGGAGCGGATCAGGCACTTCGCGCCGCTGATCGCGCTGATCCGCGACCAGGGCAGCGGCCGGGTCCGTTGGAGCCGCGGCGGCCATCCGCGGATCGAGTACCGCCTCTCCCGCCCGGATGGCGACACCGCGCGACGAGCGCTGGTCGAGATGGCCCGCCTCGGCCGCGCGGCGGGCGCCACGCGGCTGCTCGGTGTCGCCACACCACCGCTGTGGTGGTCAGCGGCCGACGGCGACGCCGCTTTCGAGGGCTTCCTGCGCAGGGCCGCCCAGCTCTCCACCAGCCCGAACCGGATCAGCCTCTTCAGCGCTCACCAGATGGGCTCGGCCCGTGCCGGCTTGGATCCCCGCGGCTACCCGTGCGATCCCCACGGTCGCGTGCGCTCCGACCCCGGCAGTGCCGTCATCAGCGGCCTGTACGTGGGTGACGGCTCGCTCTTCCCGTCGGCCCCCGGCATCAACCCCATGCTCTCGGTGATGGCGCTCGCCGAGCGCACCGCCCGCGCGGTCCTGGCCGATCGCGGCTAAGGCCGCGGGCGCAACTGCGGGAAGACCTCGGCTCCCAGGCGCTCGAGCTTCGCGGTGTCGCTCACCCCGCGCAAGCTGAAGATCACGTGCTGTGCGCCAGCGTCGCCCAGTGCGCCGAATCGGTCCACCACCTCGTCGCTGGACTCGCGGTCGAGGTCGACCGACTGCAGGTTGGAGCGCTCGATCTCCTCGTACGGGCGGCCCAGCCGCTCGCAGTGCTCCCGCAGAACCGCGTACTTGTGGGTGATCCGCTCCGCACCGCCGAACACGTTGCAGGCATCGGCGTACTGCGCCACCAGCCGCAGCGTCTTCCGCTCCCCGCCGCCACCCACCATGATCGGCACGCGCGGCCGGCTGATGGCCTGCGGCGAGTTCAGCAGGCGCGTGGCGGTGACCTGCCGGCCCTCGAAGCGCTCACCGCTGCCTGACCCGCCGCTCCACATGGCGTGCGCCATCCGCAGCGTGTCCTCCAGCCACTCGAAGCGCTCGCGCAGCGGCGGCATCGGGAAGCCCAGGGCGCGCGACTCCTCCTCGTTCCAGGCCGCACCGATCCCGAACCAGGCACGGCCGCCAGTCAGCACGTCGAGCGTGGTGTGGGCCTTGATCCACAGCCCGGGCGGCCGGTAGTGGATGCCGCCCACCATCAGCCCGATGCGGGCCCTGTCCGAGTGCGCGGCCATGAAGCCGAGGGCGGTCATGCCGTCGAGCATCGGGGCCTCAGGCGGACCCAGGCCCCGGATCTGGAAGAAGTGGTCCATCACCCAGATCGAGTCGAAGCCCGCGTCGTCAGCGGTCCGGGTGACCCGGGCCAGGGTTGGACCGATGGCCGCCGCGCCACCGGGCCAGGTGAAGTTGTTGATCTGCAGGCCGAACTTCATCGTGACGGGAATAGTGCCAGCGGCGGCCGGATCTGCGCGATCAGGTCCCCTCGGCCTGGTCCTGTGCCGGGGCGTCATCCGGCGCAAATTGCGCCAACGCCATCTCGATGCCGGCGGCGATCTCGTCGGAGCTGGCGGTGCCCGATGTCTCGATCGCCGTCGTCCACGCCCGGATCGACTCGCGCGAGAATGCCTGGGCCTCCGGCGAGCTGGCCGCGGCGACCGGGTCGTCGCTGACGACGCCGTCGAGGTACAGGCCCAGCGCCATGACGGCGCCGTCCCAGCCAGGCCCGACGTACAGGGCACCGGCGCCGCTGCCGGCCATGTCGATCGGGACGGTGTGCTCCAGCTCCAGGGTCGTCGCGTTCCCGTCCGGCGTCAGCCGCAGCTCGACGATGCTCGTCTCACCACCGAACGTGGTGCGCAGCAGGCGGGGCGGCTCGCAGCGCAGGATCCGGCCGCCGGCGTTGCCCTCCAGCTGGAAGTCGCCGCCCTCGCGGAGGTCCCCGCTCACCGGCATGAACCAGCGCCTGATCCGCTGCGGATCGGTCACGGCGCTCCACACGTCATCGGCGGGGGCGTCGTACTCGCGCCGCAGCAGGACGCTGACAACCTCGCCGCCTTCGGCCGTCTTGCGATCGACTTCGCGATGAATGGCGTCGATCTGGGTGGTGGTGTCGATCATCGGTCCGTCTCCTTCGTGCGCATCGTCTTGTTGGTGACCGCCTCGCCTGCGGCCAGCCGGCGCTCACGACGGCCCCTGGCCAGCTCCGTGGCCAGTGCGTCGAGGGGCTGGCTCCAGAACTGCCGGAAGTCGTCCAGCCATGCGTCAACGGCTCGCAACGGCTCGGACTCGACCGCGTACAGCCGGCGCGTGCCGACCGCCCGCACGGTCGCGAACCCGTTCTCGCGCAGGACCCGGAGGTGCTGTGACACGGCTGGCTGCGAGATGCCGAACTCGCGCTGGATCGCGGCCCCGATGTCGCCGGAGCTCAGCTCCCCATCGGCCAGGAGCTCGATGATCCGGCGCCGGGTCGGGTCGCCCAGGATGTCGAACGCATGCACGCCGAGATTATGTAACGCGTACTTATATAAGTCAACTCTTAACCTCGGCTCGTCGCATCATCGGTCACGTCTGCGCCATCGAGGCGCAGAACCCGGCCACCGTCCCCAGCGCCGCTCCGTACCCGCCCTTCTGGTAGGCGAATGGGATGAGCGAGCTGCTCAGCATGGCCAGCACGCCGCCGGCGGCAATGGCCGCCACTCTCGCCCCGGTCACGTCGTCGAGGTTGACGGCGAGTCCCCAGCCCAGGGCCGACGCCACGCCGCAGGCGAGAACCACGGCGCCCCACATGGCGATCATCCGTCCCGCGCGCCAGCCCGATGCGACGAGGTCCGACGACGGCGCCAGGGCCTGCGGGATGTTCGACACGAACACGGCCGTCAGGAAGGCGATGCTGACCGGGACGCCGGTCGCGATCTGGATGCCGAAAATGAGTGACTCGGGCACGCCATCGACCACGGAGCCGAGGACGATGCCGAGGGGCCCGCCACCGCCTCCCTCGCCTCCGAATCGGGCTTCGATCAGGCGATCGGCGACGACGAAGATCGCGGCGCCGACCAGGAACCACAGGGCGACATCGGCCATGCCGATGGCCTCCGGCACCAGGTCGAAGGCGACCGCGGCGACGAGCGACCCGGCCCCAATACCGGCCAGGATGCCGATGATGCGATCGGGTATGCGCAGGAAGAACGGCAGGATCCCGCTGAGCAGGAGCGATGACTGGGCGATCGCGCCCAGGGCGAATGCCTGGAGCATGACAGCCTGAAGGCTACCCGACCAAGCGCCTCAGGCGCGGCTAGTGCTCGACGGTGACGCCGTGCCAGAAGGCGACGAATGTCTCCACGTGCTTGGCGTCGTTCTTTGTCGACGGGTAGTACCAGGCCGCGTCGCGGTTGACCTGGCCGTCGACCACCACGTCGTAGTAGCTGGCCGTTCCCTTCCAGCCGCACACGGTGTGCGTCTGGGACGGCTGGAAGTACTCGGTCTTGAGCGCATCGGGCGGGAAGTAGACGTTGCCCTCCACGATCTCGACGGCGTCTGCCGGCGCTTCGGCCAGCAGGGCTCCGTTCCAGGTGGCGCGTGGCATGGCGCTGATGGTACGTCGGTGCGGTACGCACCAGCCGTCGGCGCCACGACAGCGCGTGTGTCCACTGCGAGCGGAGCGGCGCCGGCGTGGACGCCGGCGCCGCCATCGGTCCAGGCTGCGGCTAGACCGCCACCGCCTCCGCCTCCTCTCGCTCGGGCTCGAACTCGACATCGGTCAGCTCGCCGGCCAGGAACTGGTCGTAGGCCGCCATGTCGAAGAAGCCGTGGCCCGAGAGGTTGAACACGATCACCCGTTCCTCGCGCAGGTCGCGGGCCGCCAATGCCTCGTCGATCGCCGCCCGGATGGCGTGCGACGACTCGGGCGCCGGGATGAAGCCCTCGGTCCGCGCGAACTCCACGGCCGCCTCGAAGCACGGGTTCTGGGCGTAGGCCCGCGCCTCGATGAGCCCAAGCTCGTACAGGTGGCTGACCAGCGGCGCCATGCCGTGGTAGCGCAGGCCACCGGCATGGATCGGAGCCGGCCGGAACTGGTGGCCCAGCGTGTGCATCTTGACCATCGGCGCCATGCCGGCCGTGTCGCCGAAGTCGTAGCGGTACTCGCCCCTGGTCAGGCTCGGGCAGGACGCCGGCTCGACCGCCAGGAAGCGCGTCTGCGACGCACCGTTCAGCCGGTCGCGCAGCAGCGGGAAGGCGATGCCGGCGAAGTTCGAGCCGCCGCCGGCGCAGCCGATCACGACGTCGGGCATCTCACCCGCCATCTCCAGCTGCTTCGCCACCTCCTGGCCGATCACCGTCTGGTGCAGCAGCACGTGGTTGAGCACGCTGCCCAGCGAGTACTTGGTGTCCTCGTTGGTGGCCGCCACCTCCAGTGCCTCGCTGATGGCGATCCCCAGGCTGCCGGTCGAGTCGGGGTCCGCGGCCAGGATGCTGCGCCCGGCGTTCGTCTCCTCGGACGGCGAGGGCGTGACGCTGGCGCCCATGGTCTGGATGAAGCTGCGCCGGTACGGCTTCTGCTCGTAGCTGACCTTGACCATGAAGACCTTGGTCTCGAGCCCGAACAGGGCGGCTGCGAATGCCAGGGCGCTCCCCCACTGCCCGGCGCCGGTTTCGGTCACCAGCCGCCTCACGCCCTCCTCCCGGTTGTAGAAGGCCTGGGCGATGGCCGTGTTCGGCTTGTGCGAGCCGGCCGGCGAGCCGCCCTCGTACTTGTAGTAGATCCGGGCCGGCGTATCGAGCGAGCGCTCCAGCCCCACCGCGCGGACCAGCGGTGACGGCCGGTAGATGCGGTACGCGTCGCGCACCGGCTCCGGGATGGGGATGAACCGCTCGGCGCTGACCTCCTGCTTGATCAGCTCCATCGGGAAGAGCGGCGCCAGGTCGGCAGGCCCCACCGGCTCCTTCGTGGCCGGATGGAGGGGCGGCGGGAGCGGCTCGGGCAGGTCCGCCGCGATGTTGTAGTAGTGCGTCGGCAGCTCCTCCTCCGGGAGCAGGTACCGGCGCGTGGTCGCCTGGGACATCGGTGGCCTCCTTGGACCTCATCGGTCCAGAGAACAACACGACCCCTCCGTCCCAAAGGACGAGGGGGTCTTCTCGTGGTGCCACCTTTGTTCCCCGGTGTTCTCTGCCGGGCTCATTCGACCACGGCCCGCGCACGGGCGATGGCCTCGGCTTCACTAACGGTGCCTCTCCGCCGGCTGCTACTGGCTGGACCGATGCGTCCGCGTTCGCTTCCGGGGCTCCCGGGTCCATTCGCTGTTTGCGCCACCGCCGGGGTCTCACTGGTCCCGGCTCCCTGCAGGCTCGCCTGCGCAGGTACTCGTCCCGATCGTCGCCGTCTTCAGTTGTTGCGCGGCACGGTAGGCCGCCGGGCCGGGGATGTCAACGATCGGGCGCTGGCACGGGGCGCTGGCACGGCACCTGCGTCCGGCTCGGCCGGCGTGAGCACCGATCAGAGCGCCAACCGGACCCAGGGCGAGACCGAAGGAGTAGAGCAGGAGCCGACCGGGGCCGGCGAGCACGACACCACGCTGCGCAAGCAGGCCGAGCGCGAGGGCCGGCCGGCCGGCACGGGATCTGCGGGCTCGCCCAGCACCGAACCGAATCAAGGAGAAGGCTCATGAGCCAGAGCGGCACGATGACCGGCACCGACCAGTCCCGATATGACGGCACCGACTACGTCTGCAAGACGTGCGGCAGCGAGATCATGGTCAAGCATCGCGGTGACGAGGCCAAGGGCTACGGGCGCAGCGACTACGTCTGCACCTGCGGCACCCCGATGCTGATGGAGCACCCCGCGACCGGCTCGAAGGAAGCCTAGGCGCGACCTCTGCGCCCCCGGCTGCCTGACCCGGGGCGCAGCGCCTTTCCGGGCCAGCGTGAGTCGCCAGATTTGCGGCAGGCCAACGTTAGGCGGACCAGGCTGCCGACGCGAGCGCCGTCCGGGCGGCGAGCCACGCTCGACCCGCCCGGCGGCCGGCTTGAATCGCAGCGCTGAGCCGTCTAAGGCCAGCCACGCGCAAATCTGGCGATAACGCGGGCGCCCGACGACAGCCAGCCCTCACGGCTCTCGCACCAGCCGGGGCCGAGTTGTGTATCTCTATAGACTCCGCCCATGGCGGTCAGGCGATTGGCCGGTGCGCTGCTCGTGCTGTTGGGGATCGGCCTGGGCGTACTGGTGGCCGTTCAACTCCCGAGGAGCCCCGCTGCGGCCGACGATCTCCGGAGCGGCGACTTCGTTCGTGTGGAGAAGGAGTCCCTGCCGTTGTTCGACGCCATCGATGGCGTCGACCTCAATAGCGCCGTTCACCACGGAGAGCGATTGCTCGTCGTTGACCGGCCTCGTGTCGTCGGTGAGCGGCTCTGGCTACGCGTCGAGTACTTCAGCAGGAACGGGTCGTCGCCCTACGCGCTCGCCCGGTTCGCCTGGCTCTCGATTCCCGACAGCGAGGCGTGGCTTTCTGAATACGTGCCTGACTGCTCCGGCCAGAGCGACCGTGCGGATGTCGCCGCGATGGCGGCCCTCAACCCAGCCGAGACGCTGCACTGCTTCGGCGGATCCCGATTGACCCTGGCACCGGCCATCGTCCGCCGCGAGCCGCCGGAGGCCTTTGAGATAGCCACACCCGAGTGGCTCGCGGCACAGCCGACACTCCAGGTGTACGGGCGGAACGGTTGGAACAGCAATGATGGTTCGATCGGCGGTCACGTCGTGCCTGGCGGCGTCGACCCGCCCCTCGAGGAGTGGCTCGAAGTGACGGGGCACTTCGACGATCCGGCATCGTCGAGCTGTCGTCGAACACCGACCCATCCAGAGTTTGGGCCGATCACGGCTGAGGATGGCGTCCTATGGTGCCGCCAGCAGTTCGTTATCGAAGGCTTCGTCGCAGCCGACCAACCGGATCCGACTCCGGCGCCCATCGTCATGGATGGGCGATGGTCCGAGTTGCCGTCCGCGCCAATCGCGCCGCGCGATGGTCCCAGCGGTGTTTGGACCGGCTCCGAGATGATCATCTGGGGTGGAACAATCCTCGAATCGGAGGGTCCGGACGGTGTGGTCTTCGCGCATGTCAGCGATGGGGCCGCCTTTGACCCAACTGGGCAGCGATGGAGATCGATTGCACCCGCTCCGATTCAGCCGAGAACGATGCCCTACGCAGCCTGGACCGGTACCGAGATGTTGGTCTGGGGTGGGTACGGCGGTGACCGCTGGCATCCGCTGCTGGACGGTGGTCGGTATGACCCGGTTGCGGATGCCTGGCGCGAGATCCCACCCGCGCCGCTGCCCGATTCGGCCCGTGGGGCAGTTGCCCGAGCAACGTGGGACGGGCGACGGATCATTGCGTGGCGAGGGGTTGAAGTGGCCGCATTCGAACCGGCCTCCGGCAGCTGGGAGCGACTGCCGGATGTCCCCCTCCGTGCGGCGGCGGAGTCGGTTGCCATCGTCGGCGGGAATGGCAGGCTGTTCGCGCTGGCGTACCCACCAGGCATCTCGGCTGGGGTCCTCGCTTTTTCGTACAACGGTGACTGGACCCCCCTGCCCCGGCCACCACTCCGGGCGCTCGACGCTGACCGAGATCCAGTCTGGACCGGGACAAGCCTGCTCGTATTATCCTACTCAGGCAGCGAGCCACCGGACAGATCAATACCGAGAGACCGGCTCTACGCGGCACGCTACGACCCCGCCTCCGACTCTTGGTCGCTCGATGTCTCCCCTCACTACTACCACTGGAGCCCGCATACATGGACGGGGACGACCGTGTACTTCCCGGTGGGATTTGGAGCCTTCCACGAGCGCGAGCGGCAATGGGTAGCGCTGCCCAACGCCGACGGCTTGCCGAACGAGTCATTCGCTACGGTCTGGACCGGTGATTCACTTCTCATCTGGGGCGGCAGTCGCGGGGAGTCGTTCCGGCCCTTGGAGGGCGGATGGGCATTTACGCCAGACTGATGAGCCGCGTGTCGTCAAATTGCAGCCAGGCTGGCGTTAGGCGGGATGCGACGCTCGCGCCGGCCTGTCGAAGCGGCCAATCACGCTCAGTACGCCAGCCGATATGCCATGAAATGCACCGGTGAGCTGCCTAAGTCCTGCCAGGCTGCATTCTGACGACAATCCGGCCCGAATCGAGCGATAAGGCCTGCCACACGCAAATCTGACGGGATAGGGTCGAAGGCCGAAGCTTAGGTCCGGGCCGTCGCGGCGGGATCGGGTTCGGCCCCGACGCTCTCCGCCGGCGCGGCAACCGTGGGTGGCAGGGTGACGATGAAGCAGGTCCCCTGCCCTGCGGGCGACTCGACCTCGATCCTGCCGTCGTGGCGCGACACGATGTTGTGGGTGATGTGCAGGCCCAGACCGGTGCCCACGCCCGGCGCCTTGGTGGTGAAGAACGGCTCGAACAGGCGCGGCAGCACGTCGGCCGGGATCCCCGGGCCGGTGTCGCAGATGCGGACCTGGACGCCGCCGTCGTCGGTGGGGTCGGCGTAGATGTCGATCGCCCCGCGCCCATCCATCGCGTCCACCGCGTTGTCGACCAGGTTGGTCCACACCTGGTTCAGCTCGGAGCCGTAGGCCTCGATCTCGGGCAGGTTCGAGGCGTAGTGCCGGGTCACGTCGACGCCGGCACGCAGCTTGGAGCGCAGGATGACCAGCGTGTCGTCCAGGCCCTTGCGGACGTCGATGCGCTGCACCGGCGCCTGGTCGAGGTAGGTGTAGCTCTTCACCGCGCCCACGATCTCGCTGATCCGCTCGCCGGCCATGGCCACCTCGCCGAGCAGCGCCTCGATCTTGGCCGACGCCGCCAGCCAGGCGGAGCTCTCGCGCGCCACATCGTCCTCCATGCCGGCGAAGGCGGCGCGCAGCTGGTCCGCGCTCCAGCCGGCGTCGACCAGCGCGGCGGCTTCCTCCGCGTCGCCCACCAGCTCCAGCAGGTCGTCGACCGCGTCGGCCCGGGCCAGCGGGTCGGTCGGCACGTGGTCGGGGTCGGGCTGGATGCCGAGCAGGTCGTGCGGCGGGTGCAGCTTGTCGCGCTCCTCGATCGCCTCGCCCAGGGAGTCCACGGAGCGGCGGATGGCAGCGGCCGGGTTGTTGAGCTCGTGCGCCAGCCCCGCCGCCAGCGTGCCCAGCCCGGCCAGCTTCTCGCGCTGGCGAACGAAGAGCTCCAGCGAGCGGAGCCGCTCCAGCACCGTCCGCACCAGGGCCAGCGCCGCGTCGGGCCCGGCGTCGAGCAGGGCCAGGATCCCCTCCCGCGGGATGCGCAGCACCTCGACGTCGGTGACGGCGCGGACCGATGCCTGCCGCTCGGTGCCCTGCAGCGCGGCGATCTCGCCCTGGATGGCGCCGGGTCCCACCCGGGCCAGCGGCTGCTCGGTGGCGCCGGCGCGCTTGGTGACCTCCATCTCGCCGCTGACCACCACGAACATGGCGTCGCCCGGATCCCCCTCGCGCAGCAGGAACTCGCCGGGTGCCAGCTTCTGCCGCTCGACGGTCGCCGCCAGCCGCTCCAGGTCCGCCTCGGAGAGGCCGGTGAAGAGGGGTGCCGCGCGGAGCGCCTCCATGGTCATCGGTCCATGGCCGCCTACAGGGTCGCCAGGTACTGGTGCACGAACTGGACGGCCATGGAGCCCTCGCCCACGGCGCTGGCGATGCGCTTGACAGACCGATGGCGCACGTCGCCGGCCACGAACACCCCGGGCATGCTCGACTCGAGCAGGAACGGCTCGCGCTTCAGCCCCCAGCCGTTCGGGTTCTTCCTGCCGTCTTCCAGCAGGCTCTGGCCGGTGAGCACGAAGCCCCCGGCGTCGCGCAGCACGGTGCCCTCCAGCCATTCGGTGCGCGGCTGCTGGCCGATGAAGATGAATAGGGCCGCGAGCTCGAGCTCCTCCGCGGTGTCCGGCCCGGTCAGCGTGGCTCCGGTCAGGTGCGACTCGCCGCGCACGTCGGTGATCGCCGAGCTGAGGCGGACCTCGATGTTCTCGATGGCCGCCATCTGGTCGATCAGGTACTGGCTCATGCCGGAGTTCTCCGGGCCGCGAATGACGAGCAGGACCCGCTTTGCGTAGCGCGACAGGTAGACCGCCGCCTGGCCGGCCGAGTTGCCGCCGCCCATAACGCCGACCTCGGCGTCGCGGTACAGCACCGCCTCCGTGGTCGCCGCCCCGTAGTAGATGCCCGCGCCCGCCAACTCGGGGGCTCGGGGCA
Source organism: Candidatus Limnocylindria bacterium (assembly GCA_036555005.1). Classification (GTDB taxonomy): domain Bacteria; phylum Chloroflexota; class Limnocylindria; order QHBO01; family QHBO01; genus DASSCW01. The sequence continues at coordinate 10,451 of DATBME010000117.1, forward strand.
GGTCCAGCTGCCGGTAACTGACGCCGGTGGCGACCACGACCGTCTGGCAGCTGATCTCCGACTCATCGGCCAGGGCGACCACCCGGTACGGATCGTCACGGCGGATGCCGGTCACGTCCTGCGGGGACAGGATCTCGGCGCCCAGGCGGCGCGCCTGGGCCAGCGCCCGCCGGGCCAGGTCGCCGCCGGTCAGGCCGGCCGGAAAGCCCAGGTAGTTCTCGATGCGGCTGGTGGTGCCGGCTTGCCCGCCCGGCGCCTCGCGCTCGATCAGGATCGTCTTCAGCCCCTCGCTGGCCCCGTACACCGCCGCCGCCAGGCCGGCCGGCCCACCGCCCACGATGACGAGGTCGTAGAACGGCAGCGCGGCCCGCGTCTGCAGGCCGACCCGCTCCGCGATGTCGCGCGTGCCCGGATCGCGCAGGGCGGAGCCGTCCGGGAAGAGGACGATCGGCACCGAGGCCTCGATGGGGGCCACGTCCGGGTGCGCTTCCAGCAGTCCTGCCGCCACCCGGCGCCCCTCCTCGTCGTCCTCGGGGTCCAGCCACTGGTACGGCACCTGGTTGCGGGTCAGGTAGTCGCGGATGACGTGGCCGCCCGGCGCCCAGCGGCCGGCCAGCAGCCGCAGCCCCTCGATCGACGGCCGGAAGGTGGAGGTCCAGTCGGCCAGCAGGTCGTCGGTGACCGGGTAGAGGCGCTCCTCCGGCGGGTCCCAGGGCTTGAGGATGTAGTGGTCCAGGCGGATCTCGTTGATCGCCTTGATGGCCACATCGGTATCGGCGTAGGCGGTGAGCAGCACCCGCTTGGCGTCCGGCTGCAGCTCGATCGCCTGCGACAGGAACTCGATGCCGGTCATCGACGGCATGCGCTGGTCGATGACGAAGAGGCTGATCACGCTGCCGCGCACGGTCAGCTGCCGGACGGCCTCCAGCGCCTCGGCCCCCGACGAGGCGGCGACCACGCGGTGCTCCTTGCCGTACCGCGCGCGCAGGTCCCGCTCGATGGCACGCAGGACCGGAACGTCGTCGTCGACGGCCAGGATGACCGGCTTCAGGGGGGCCATGACCCGAGGAGTCTAGAGGCTGCCCGCGGCGGCGTGGAACGGCTGGCACGCGCGCGGCGAGCCATCGCCGCTAGCATCCGCGCGTGGAGCAATCCGACCGCGCTGACATCGTCATCGTGGGCGGCGCCATCGTCGGCAGCTCGGTGGCCACCTTCCTGGCCCAGCGCCCGGACTGGTCGGGCCGGATCGTGGTGGTCGAGCGCGACCCGACCTACCGGACCTCGTCCACCACGCTCTCGGCGGCCTCCATCCGGCTGCAGTTCAGCACACCGCTGAACATCGAGATCAGCCGCTTCGGGATCGGGTTGATCAAGGACCTGGACCGATGGCTGGGCGTGGATGGCGCCCCGCCGCCGGAGGTCGACTTCGTCGAGGGCGGCTACCTGTTCCTGGCCACCGAGGCTGGCCTGAAGGTGCTGCGCCACAACCACGCGCTGCAGCGCGAGCACGGCGTGCAGGTCGCGCTGCTCGACCCGGCCGAGCTGCAGGAACGGTTTCCCTGGCTGCGCATCGACGACTTGGCCGGCGGCTCGCTGGGCCTGGCCGATGAGGGCTGGTTCGACGCGTACGCCCTGCTGCAGGCCTTCCGCCGTAAGGCCATCTCGCTGGGCGTGGAGTACGTGGCCGGCGAGGTGGCGGCGATCGAGCGCCATGAGGCGGCGATCAGCGGCGTGCGGCTGACCGACGGCCGGCGGATCGCCACCGATCTGGTGGTCAATGCCGCCGGCCCGCGCGCCGCCAGCGTGGCGGCCATGATCGGGGCGGAGCTGCCGGTCCGGCCACGCAAGCGCTTCGTGTACCACTTCGACTGTCGAGAGCAGCTGCGGCCGGCGCCGCTGACCATCGCGCCGTCGGGGGTCTACTTTCGGCCGGAGGGCGAATCGTGGATCTGCGGCTACTCGCCGCGCGAGGGCGAGGCCGACCCGGACACGCTGGACCTGGAGGTGGATCGCTCCCGCTTCGACGACTTCGTCTGGCCGGAGCTGGCCAGGCGGGTGCCGGCCTTCGAATCGGTCCGCCTGCTCGATGCCTGGGCGGGCCATTACGAGGTCAACACGCTCGACCACAACGCGGTCATCGGTCCCCATCCGGAGCTGCCCGGCTTCCTGTTCGCCAACGGCTTCTCCGGGCACGGCCTGCAGCAGGCGCCGGCCGTCGGCCGCGGCCTGGCCGAGTTGATCGCCACCGGCCGCTACGAGACGCTGGACCTGAGCCCGCTCGGATACGAGCGCATCGCCGCCAACCGACCGATCCGCGAGCTGAACGTCGTCTGATCTAGTCCTGCTCGTTGGCGAGTGAAAGGTGCCGTGGCACCTCTGCCATGGCGTCGCCGAATTCCGCGAGCAGTGATTCGGACATGTTGATCTGGAGGTACGCGGTGCCGTCGGAGGTCCTGATCGCGTAGGCCACGCCCTCGACTGCCTCGAAGGATCCAGCCTCGCCTTCGAAGTGGAATCGGACCGCAACGGCCGGCCCGGCGGGCAAGCGCACCTCGGAGCTCGAGAAGCTGGCCGGCCGTGTGGTGGAGACGCGACTCAGCAGCCAGTCCGCAATCACCTGGGCTGACGAGTCTGTTTCCGGCGGCGTTTCGACGCGCACAGGGGCCTGCGCTAAGAGGAACACATTCGGGTCGCCGACCCCGAATGACATGGCGAGATCGTCCCATCCCTCCGCCGGCTCCCATTGCGGCGGCAACGCGATGCGAAGGCCAGCCTTCTCGACTGTCACCCAGCCATCCGGCACCGGCGGTGGGCTGGGTAGTTTCTCGGACGCACTCGCGAGGCAGCCCGACATGAGGGCTCCCATCAACAAGGCGGGACCGACGCGGTTCAGTTCACTCCAGGCCACAGGCGGCGTCCCACGCATGCCCGTCGTTGAATGCGACATGCTCAGCGCCGAGATTCGGCGGTCCCTGGGTGTACAGAGCGGTGTCGATCACGATCGTGCCGTCATCCTCGATCAGCACGGCGAATCGGTCCAGGCCGCGCTCAGCGGGGCCGACCTTCATCTTCTCGCCCAGGATGTTGTAGGTGCTCTGGTGGCAGCGGCACTGGTAGCGCGTCACCGACTCGCACGGAGCCGGCACCAGGCAGCCCAGGTGCGGGCACTTCCGCCAGAGCGCCAGCAGCTCCGCGGCGGCCGGGTTCGGCAGGTCCACGTGGTTGCCCATGGCCAGCTCCTTGGCGGCGGGCACGTTGACCAGGAACACCCGGGCCGGGCCGTAGGCGAAGGGGTGACCGTTGGCGAAGCCCGGCTCGGCGGCGAGCACGGTGTCGATGGTCCCGACCCTGAACTTCGCCCCCAGGCCCTCGCGGATCTGCGGCCACAGGAAGCTGAGGGTGCCAACGCCGAACTCGAGCAGCACCAGCCCAGCCCCCACCCCCAGCATGCGGCGCAGGAAACGCCGCCGGCTCATCTCGCCGGCTGGTGGCGTGGTGGCGATCACCCCGATCGGCGGTACGGCCGGCGTGGCCGCCATCACCGACGGGACCGATGCGACCGTGGCGGCCGGTGCCGGAACAGCGGCCATCAGCGGCGCATGACCGGCCGTGGCGCCGGCCGCCGGCCAGGCGCGCCGGTTGGCCCAGGCGTCGACCACGCCACCGGCCAGGTTCGGCAGGTCGCGCCAGCCCGACCGGCGATCGGCCAGCACCTGGAGCAGCTCGTCCGCGTAACGCTCGCGCCAGCGAGGCGGATAGCAGCCGACCAGCAGCCGATGCAGGAACGGCGGGCGGCTCACGGGGTGCCTCGATCCGGCTGGCGCAGGCGGCCGCGGCCGACGCGCACGAAGCGCGCCATCTCGTCCAGCCGCTCCGCCAGGGCCGCGCTGCCGGCGGCGGTCAGCCGATACGGGCGGCGCCGGTCCTCGGCCGGCAACGGCACCACCAGGCCGGCCTGCTCCAGCCGGGCCAGGACCGCGTACAGCGTCCCCGGCCCCATGGCCAGGCCGCTGAACTCCTCGACGTCGGCCATGATCGCGTAGCCGTGCTTCGGGCCATCGGACAGGCTGGCGAGCACCACCACGGCCGGCTCCACGTAGCGCCCCAGCTCCGCG
>DATBME010000114.1:0-2831 GCA_036555005.1 Candidatus Limnocylindria bacterium
CTCCACCCGGTTGTAGGCGACATCGTCGTGGATCTGGAGCGGCGGCGACTTCATGAAATACGACGATGGCGCCACCAGGGTGCCGGCCAGTCCGCGGTCCAGGCCGAGCTTGGCGCAGCGGATGGCATCGGTGATGACACCGGCGCTGTTCGGTGAGTCCCAGACCTCCAGCTTGAGCTCCAGGTTGAGCGGCACGTCACCATAGGTCGTGCCCTCCATTCGGATGTGGCACCACTTGCGGTCCTGCAGCCACGGCACGTAGTCGCTGGGGCCGACGTGCACTTCGTCATCGCCGATCTCGTAGTCGAGCATGGAGGTGACGGCGTTGGTCTTGCTGATCTTCTTGGACTCCAGGCGCTCCCGCTCCAGCATGTTCAGGAAGTCGGTGTTGCCGCCGAAGTTGAGCTGGTAGGTGCGGTCGATCCGAACGCCGCGGTCCATGAACAGGCGGGTCAGCACGCGGTGGGTGATGGTGGCGCCCACCTGGCTCTTGATGTCGTCGCCGATGATCGGCAGGCCCTTCTCCGCGAAGCGACGTTGCCAGTACGGCTCGCGGCCGATGAAGACCGGGATGGCGTTGACGAAGGCCACGTTCGCCTGCAGCGCCTGCTCGACGTACCACTTGGTCGCCTCCTCGCTGCCGACCGGCAGGTAGGAGACCATCACGTCGACGTTGCGCTCCTTCAGGATGCCGACCACGTCGGCCGTCGGTCCGGGCGCCTTCTCGATCACCTGGCTCAGGTACTTGCCCAATCCGTCGTGGGTCATGCCACGGTCGACCGTGACGCCCATGGCCGGTACATCGGTGAACTTGAAGGTGTTGTTCTGCCCGGCCCAGATCGCCTCCGACAGGTCCTTGCCGACCTTCTCCTTGTCCACGTCGAAGGCGGCCACGAACTCGATGTCGCGGATGTGGTAGCCGCCCAGGTTGACGTGCATCAGGCCGGGAACGAAGTCGGTCTCCTTGGCGTTCTCGTAGTAGTAGCGGCCCTGCACCAGGCTCGAGGCGCAGTTGCCGACGCCCACGATCGCCACCCGGATCTTGCCGTCCGAGGCGCGACGCCCGTTGCTCGCGGGCTTGCCGTTGGCGGTCTTGCCGTTTCCGTCAGCCACCCTGGTTGCTCTCCTTTGTTGTCGTTGCCGTGGTTGCTCCCTGCGGCGTCGCCGAAGTGAGCCGATAGACATGCCAGATCCGCTGCACCGTGGTGGTCACGGCCAGCACGGCGATGATGGCCAGCGCCCCGATCAGGGCCCAGTCGAAGCCGAACCCCGCCAGGCCGATGCCCAGCACGATCAGCACCAGGCGCTCGACGCGCGGGGCCAGGCCGACCTCCGCGGAGAGGCCGATCCCCTCGGCGCGGGCCCGTGAGTAGCTGACCAGGAACGAGCCGGTCAGCGCGACCATGGCCAGCAGCACCGGCACGATCGGGTCCTCGCTGGTGCGCATGAAGTAGACGGCCACGCCGCTGTACAGGATCGCCTCGGCGGCCCGGTCGAGCGTGGAGTCGAAGAAGGCGCCGAACTTGGTGGTGCCGCCGCTGGCCCGCGCCAGCGATCCGTCGACGGCATCCAGCGCCGAGCCGAAGCCCAGCACCAGTGCGCCGATCAGCAGGTTGCCGGTGCCGACCAGGATGGTGGCGACGATGACGATGACCAGGCCGAAAACCGTCACCATGTTGGCCGTGATGTGCAGGGCCAGCGCCAGCCGCACGATGGGCGCCAGCAGTGCGCGACCGGCCTGCTTGGTGCGGGTCGACAGGATCGAGTCGCCGCGCGACGCGTCGTGGGCCTGGTGGCTAGCCGACATTGGTCGCCTCCGTGCCGGCCGCCTCCGCGGCGCCCGCCGGCGGCGCCAGGTCGATGCCGCCGGTGCCGGACACCATGCGCGCCTCGGCCTGGTGCAGCTCCTCGAAGGCGGCCAGGCGCAGGCGGCAGATCACCTCGCGGCCCTGGCGCTTGGTGTCGATCAGGCCGGCCAGGCGCAGGATGCGCAGGTGCCAGCTGATGAGTGGCTGCGACAGCCCGACACGGGCGGACAGCGTCTTGACCGGGACCGGGCCGAGCTCGGCCATGAGGCCGATCATGCGCAGCCGTGTCTCGTCGCCGAGGGCGCGGTACAGGGTTCGCAGGCGACGCAGGTCGCGTTCGCCGGCAGCGGTGCGGGAGGTCGTCATCTCGTAGCGGTTCTTTATCAAATGCGAATTGATATAAGCGAGTGCTTATGATATCTGGCAGGCCGGCGGGCGTCAAGGCCGATGCCGGGCTCCGCCCCGCCGAGTCCCGCCGCGGGGTCGCGGCCACCGGAGGAGGTGCAACCTGACCAGCTCCACGCCCGACGCGCTGTGGGCGTCGCGGTCGGTCAGGTTGCTGCAGCCGGCGGCGGTGGCGACGAGCGGCCTGCGCCGCTCGCTGCGCGGCAGGAAGCTGCTGGACGGGGTGGACCTGCGCGTTCCGGTGGGGGCGCGGCTCCTGCTCGTATCCGAGCCGGATGATGCGGCCTCGCTGCTGCTGCGCATCCTGGCCGGGCTGGTGCGGCCGGCCGCCGGATCCTTCGACCTGGCGGGGCTGCCGCGCTCGGACAGCGCGGACGCCGGGTGGCGCCGCCGCATCGGCTACGTGGCCGGCGAGAGCGGCTTCTACCCCTGGCTTTCGCCCAGGGAGGTGCTCGACCTGGCCGGGCGGCTGGCCGACTATGACCGCGCGGAGCGCCGGCGGCGGATCGACCTCGCCATCGATCAGTACCGCCTGGGACCGCGCCCGGACCGTCCCGTGTCGCATGGCGGCCCGCCGCTGGCCCAGCGCGTGGCCTTCGCCGCGGCGATGCTCACCGA
>DATBME010000122.1:0-3796 GCA_036555005.1 Candidatus Limnocylindria bacterium
CGTTTCACCCTTCCGGTGCTCATTGTCGTCTTCGGGATCGTGGCCGTGGTGGCCACGCTGTCCAGCGCCGAAGAGGGCGAGGGGAGCCTGCTGCATGTCTCGATCGCCGCGGAACCGCTCTTCGCGATCGGCCCGCTGACCGTCACCAACGGCATGATCGGCGCGGTGCTCGCCTCGCTGATGCTGCTGGCCCTGGCCTGGGTCTTCCTGCGCCGTCCGGCGATCGTTCCCGGCCGCATGCAGAGCCTGATCGAATGGCCGATCGAGTGGATCGCCGGCATCGTGGAGGGCTCGACCACTCGTTGGAAGGCCTACTTCGGCCTGGTAACCGGCCTGTTCCTGATGATCCTGGTCGCGAACTGGATCGGCCTCCTGCCCGGAGTTGGCACGGTCGGCATCGTCGAGCACCACGGCGAGGAGGAGGTCTTCGTTCCCTTCATCCGGGCCGCCGGGGCCGATCTGAACTTCACGCTGGGCCTGGCCATCGTCAGCTTCGTCGTGTTCGTCTGGTGGGGCCTCCGCCTGCACGGCCCGGTTGGCTACCTGAAGGAGCTGGTCGGCGAGCCGCGCTACATGGCTCCCCTCATGTTCCCGATCCACCTCATCAGTGAGCTGTCACGCCTGGTCAGCCTGTCGATGCGACTCTTCGGCAACGTGTTCGCCGGCGAGGTCCTGCTGGGAACGATGTTCGCGCTCACGACCGCCGCCGTCTTCGTCCTGCCGCTGGCGTTCTTCGTGCCCGCCGTGTTCCTGGGCCTGGAGCTGCTCTTCGGCGCAGTGCAGGCGCTGGTCTTCGCACTGCTGACCATGACCTACATCACCATGGCCATCGCCGAGGGCCAGGGCGGCCACGGCGACGAGCACGAGGGGGACGAATCGGCGCATCAATCAGAAGCCCACGAACCCGCCACTGCCTGACCGCAGGCCAATCGATTCGATGCCTGCAGAGAAGCAGGCGCAAGACAGGAGGATCTGATCCAGTGGAATCCAATCTCGCGGCCGGCCTCGCCATGATCGGAGCCATCGGCCCCGGCATCGGCCTGGGCATCGGCTTCAGCAAGGCCATGGAGGCGCTCGGGCGCAACCCGGAGGCGTCGGGCGCGATCTTCGTTCCCTACATCCTGGGCCTGGCGCTCACCGAGGCCATCGGCATCTACTGCCTGGTCGTCTCGCTGATCCTGATCTTCGCCGGCTGAGGCGTTCGTCAGTGGAGTTCTTCAACGCGTTTCGGGTCGACGTCCCGACGCTCCTGTTTCAGATCGTCAACTTCCTGCTGCTCCTCTGGCTCCTGAACCGATTCCTGTTCAAGTCGGTCGTCCGGATGCTGGACGAGCGCGGGAAACGGATCAGCAAGGGGCTGGAGGACGCGGAGGCCGCCGCCCGCGACCGTGAGCTGGCACGCGCCGAGCGCGAGGCCGCCATGGACGAGGCGCGCAAGGAGGCGCAGGCGATGATCGCCCGCGCCACCAAGATCGCCGACGACTCGAAGGCCGAGATCCTGGCCGAGGCTCGGGCCCAGGCGGAGAAGGCCACCAGCAAGGCGCGTGACGAGATCACTGCCGAGAAGGAGCGGGCCATGGCCGAGCTCCGCACGCATGTCGCCGAGCTCGCCCTGGAAGCCGCCGGTCGGCTGGTGCGCTCGGAGATGGATGGTCCCACCCAGCGCAGGCTGGTGGAGGATTTCCTGTCCGAGGTGACGCCCGCCGAGGCGAACGCCACGGCCCGGGAGAGCCGCAACTAGCATGGCGCGCCGCGAGACCGCCGCTCGCCGCTACGCGGAGGCCGCGTTCGAGATCGGGCGCGCCGACGGCACGCTCGACGAGTGGGAGCGCGACCTGGCCACCGTGAGCGAGCTGCTGGCCAACGACGAGGTGCGGCGCGTCCTGCAGCACCCGGTCATCCCCTACGCGGACAAGGAGCGGCTGCTCCAGAAGGCCGCCGGTGGAGCCAGGCCGGAGGCGCTGAACCTGGTGCTGCTCATGATCCGGCGCGGCCGGCCGCGGGCCATCGAGCCGATGATCGGCCACTTCGGCGCGCTGCTGCGGGCCGAGCGGGGCATCGTGCTGGCCGAGGTGCGCACCGCGCTCCCGCTCGAGGACGAGCAGCGGCGGGCGGTGACCGCGCGGCTCGGCGAGCTCACCGGCGACACGGTCGAGATGAATGAGGTGGTCGACGAATCGCTCATCGGCGGGATCGCCGTGCGCATCGGCGACAGGCTCTACGACGCAAGCGTCCGCAACCGCCTGGAGCGGCTGCGCGCGCGGCTGACCGCGGTCTGACGGCCCGGCGCCGCTGAATTCGAGGAACGAGGAAGGCATGGCGATTCGATCCGACGAGATCACGTCGATCATCAGAAGCGAGATCAAGGGCTTCGACGAGGGAGCCGATGTCGCCGGCGTCGGCACCATCGTGGAGGTCGGCGACGGGATCGCCCAGATCTTCGGGCTGTCCGGGGCGCTGGCGTCCGAGCTGCTCGAGTTTCCGGGCGGGGTCATGGGCATGGCCTTCAACCTGGAGGAGGAGACGGTCGGCGCCCTGATCCTGGGCGACTACACCGACCTCAAGGAAGGGGACCAGGTCAAGACCACCGGACGGGTGGTCGAGGTGCCGGTCGGCGACGCCCTGATCGGCCGCGTGGTCAACCCGCTGGGCGAGCCGCTGGACGGCAAGGGACCGATCGAGACGTCGAAGACGCGACCGGTGGAGCGCATCGCCCCGGGCGTCATCGTGCGTCAGCCGGTGGACACGCCGGTGCAGACCGGCATCAAGGCCATCGACGCCATGATCCCCATCGGCCGCGGCCAGCGCGAGCTGATCATCGGCGACCGTCAGACCGGCAAGACCGCCATCGCGGTCGACACGATCATCAACCAGAAGGGCCAGGACCTGATCTGCATCTACGTCGCCATCGGCCAGAAGCAGTCGACGGTGGCGCAGGTGGTGGCCCAGCTGGAGGAGCACGGCGCGATGGAGCACTCCATCGTGGTCACCGCCTCCGCGTCGGACCCGGCACCGCTGCAGTACCTGGCGCCCTACGCCGGCGTCGCCATGGGCGAGGAGTTCCTGGACTCCGGCCGTGACGCGCTGTGCGTCTACGACGACCTGTCGAAGCACGCCTGGGCCTACCGCCAGGTGTCGCTGCTGATGCGCCGGCCGCCGGGACGCGAGGCGTTCCCCGGCGACATCTTCTACTCCCACAGCCGCCTGCTGGAGCGCGCCGCCCGCCTGAACGAGGAGAACGGCGGCGGGTCGCTGACGGCGCTGCCGGTGATCGAGACGCAGGCCGGCGACGTGTCCGCCTATATCCCGACCAACGTGATCTCCATCACGGACGGGCAGATCTTCCTGCAGACCGACCTGTTCAACCAGGGCCAGCGGCCGGCGGTGAACGCCGGCATCAGCGTCTCCCGGGTGGGCGGCAACGCCCAGATCAAGGCCATGCGCCAGGTGGCCGGCAAGCTGCGCCTGGACCTGGCCCAGTACCGGGAGCTGGCCGCCTTCGCGCAGTTCGCCTCGGACCTGGACAAGGCGACGCGCGACCAGCTGACGCGGGGCGAGAAGATCTCCGAGGTGATCAAGCAACCCCAGTACCAGCCACTGCCGGTCGAGAAGCAGGTGGCGATCCTGTGGGTCGTCACAAATGGCTATCTAGACGACGTCCCGACGCCACGCGTACGCGACTTCGAGCAGCGCTTCTACCGCTTCCTAGAAGCGGAGCGAGCGGAGCTGCTCAAGACACTCGGCGAAAAGAAGGAGCTCAACGACGAGATCGTCGACGGCCTGCGCGAGGCGACCG
>DATBME010000146.1:0-5350 GCA_036555005.1 Candidatus Limnocylindria bacterium
GGTTTAGGGGTGAGCCGATGACGATCGAGAAGCGACCGAACGCCACCGCCGACAAGAACGCGCCGACCCAGGCGCCGACCGTCCCGGTCATCGAGCGCAGCCCGGGCCCGAAGCTGCCCGGTCCGCCCGGCGTGCCGGGCACCGAGCGCTTCCGGCTGCTGGCCTATGTCAAGCAGGAGTCCATGGTCCGGGTCGACAAGCGGCCCGATGAGACGGTTCTCACCTGGCCGCACCTGCTGCGCGCCGAGTTCCTGATGGCGTCACTGATCAGCGCGCTGCTGGTGATCACCTCCTTCCTCATCCAGGCGCCGCTGGAGGAGATGGCCAACGCGGGCGCCACGCCGCACGTCGCCAAGGCGCCGTGGTACTTCCTGGGCCTGCAGGAGATGCTCTCTTATTTCAACGCCACCGTGGTCGGCGTCCTGTTCCCGCCGATCTACTTCATCGGGCTGATGGTGATCGCCTACATCGACCGCTCGCCGTACAAGGCGGCGCGCGACCGCAAGATGGTGTGGGTCTTCTTCCTGTGCATCATGATCGGCGGGCTGCTGGTGACCTTCATCGGCTCCTTCTTCCGCGGTCCCGGCTGGAACTGGGTCTGGCCGTGGGACGGGCTCTTCTTCACCCTATGACCAACACGCCGGTCCCCTATGGAGAGGTCCACGGGCCGCCGCTCGGTGAGATGAGCCGGCGCACCTTCATGCGCCGCATGGTGGGCGTGGGGGTCGGCATCGTGTCGCTCGAGTTCCTGGCCGGGACCCTCGCCTTCCTCTGGCCGAACGTGCGCGAGGGGCTCGGTGGCCAGATCCCGGTGGGCACCGCCGCGCAGATCGCGACCAACGAGCCGCAATGGGTCACCGGCCTGCCGTACGCGTTCCAGCCGGCGCGCGTCTTCATCGTCAACGTGCCGGCCGCCAAGTCGCTGGTCGAGAATCCGGAGAGCCCGGAGTCGGTCCCGGACCCCGGCACCAACGTCGGGCCCGACGTGCCGCCGGTGGACGCCTCGGTCATCGCGCTGTACCGCAAGTGCCCGCACCTGGGCTGCCAGATCCCGCAGCTGTGCGACCAGAGCGAGTGGTTCGAGTGCCTGTGCCACGGCTCGAAGTACACGGTGCTCGGCGAGAAGCGTGACGGCCCGGCCCCGCGTGGCATGGACCACTTCAACATGCTCGTCGACCCGGGTGGGACCTACATCGTTGACACGTCCGAGCTCTTCGACGGGCCGCCGATCGGGACCGATACCTTCGACTCGCGGACGCCGAGCGACATGCCGCACTGCACCGGCTGACCGGATGACCGCCAAGACGCTCGGCATCTTTCTGCTCATCGGCTTCGCGCTGTTCACGGCGGTCTACTGGCTGACCGACGAGATTCGGCGAGAGGCCACCTTCGTGCGGCAGCAGGAGGAGCTGCACGCCTACGGGGAGGAGCTGTTCGGCCCGCCGACGCCGGAGATCCCGGTGACGGCCAACTGCGCCAACTGCCACGGCGCGGACGGGACCGGCGGTGACGTGGGCGATACCGGCGTGCGCGCGCCGAACCTGCACAGCCGCAGCATCTACGAGAAGCTCCAGGTCAACCCCGAATACGTCAACCTGGTGATCCGCTTCGGTGGCGTGGTCGTTTCGGGACGCGTCGAGTCGCCCATGCCGGCATGGAGCAGCGAGGTCGGCGGCCCGCTGACCATCCAGCAGGTCGACGCCCTGACCGCGCTGGTCGAGGGCTGGGCCGAAGAGGCCGGGCAGGCGCCGGTCGAGGAGGTGCCGGACACGCCGGAGGCGGGGCAGCAGGTGTACAACGACGCCGGCTGCGCGGGCTGCCACGGGGCGGACCTGGCCGGGCAGGAGGGGGTCTTCCCCAGCCTCCTCAACATCGGCAACGAGCCGGTCATCGGCGCGGACCTGCCCACCCCGATCAGCCAGGAGGAGCAGCTGATCGCCGACTACGAAGAGGACCCGCGCAACATGCTGGACCTGTGGATCCGCGACTCGGCGGCCAACTACAACGACGGCGAGCCGACCGGCATGCCCCCGCACCCCGAAGCGAGCCTGAGCGAGAGCGCCCTGCAGGCGCTGATCACCTTCCTCCTGGAGCAGCGGCAGTGAGCGACCGATGAGCAGCGCGTACCTGCCCAGCACGCGCTGGCGTGGCGTCGGCGGCTACGTGCGCGGCGTCGACGACTTCATGAACTGGCTCCTCTTCGGCGAGGAGACCTGGCTGGTCGCCGTCCTGAAGGCCGTGCCGCTCTTCTTCTTCATGTACTTCCTGCTCTTCTACATCCCGAACTACGTGTACTACGCGGTCACGCTCTACATCCCGTTCCTGCAGTTCAGCAAGGACGTCGGCTTCCTGGTGGCCAACCTGGTCGGCGGCGGCAACTTCACGGCCATCATCGTGATGATCATCTGGGCCCAGGCGGCCCGCGGCCGGAGCGGCTTCTTCTGGTCGCTGATCCGCTACCTGGTCTTCATCCAGTACGCCGCCACCCTGCTGGTGCTGCAGCCGTTCATGGTCTTCAACCTGGGTGGCGGGTCGCTGGTGCCGCCCGTCTTCACGCTGCAGGCGATCGCGCTGGGCATGATCACCGCCGGTCTGGGCGCGGCCGCGCTCGTCTACATGTGGCTCGAGTACGTGCGCGTCAGCCGGCGCCAGGCGGAGGCGGCCGCGACCGCCAGCGCGGCGCTCCAGGCGCGCGCCTGACCCACCCACATCTCCCGCTCGCTCCTCGCGCACCTCGTCCTCTCGGCCGTCGTCCTGCTCCTGGCCGGCGGCCTGGTGGCCTGGGAGCTGTCGAATCCCTGCCCGCCCGGCGGGCCCCTGTCGTTCGGCGCGTGCGAGGATGTGCGGCCATTCACCATCGCCGTGGCGGCGCTGGCGGCGCTGCTCTACGTCGTCGCGCTGAGCGCGGTGCTGGCCTGGACCAGCGGGCTGCGCCGGCGGCGGGTCGCCGACGCGCGCGCCGCTCGCGACTGGTACCTGCTGGCCGCCGGCCTGGGGCTGTTGGCCGCGCCCCTGCTGTCATTCACCCTGGTTTCGGCCCTCCGCTAGCATGGCCGGGTGACCATCCAGACCGCTGACGACCTGCGCGCCAGATTGGGCGATGCGGCGCGCCCGGAGGGGGATCGCCTGGCGGTGAGCGACGCGGACGCCCTGCGCGGAGCGCTGCTGGACGACCTGGCCTTCGAGGCGGTCTTCAACGCCGACCCGGAGCTGCGCGAAGCGTGCCGCTGGCTGATCTGGTCGGCCAGCCAGGCGCTGGGCTGCCCATCGGCCAGCATCCACGAGCTGTACCTGGCGCGCGGGCGCGGCGAGTTCGATGCCACGGGCTTCACGGTGCCGGCCATCAACGTGCGTGCCTCGGCCTACCTGACCGCGCGCCAGGCGTTCGCGGCGGCCATCGAGCGCGATGCCGGTGCGATCGTGTTCGAGATTGCCAAGTCCGAGATGGCCTACACCGACCAGCGGCCAGCGGAGTACACGGCTGTCATCCTGGCTGCCGCGCTGCGCTCCGGCTGGCGGGGACCGGTCTTCCTGCAGGGCGACCACTTCCAGTTCAACGCCACCAAGTGGCGCGACGACCCGGACACCGAGATGGCCGGCCTCAGGGACCTGACCCGCGAGGCGGTGGCCGCCGGCTTCCTGAACATCGACATCGACAGCAGCACGCTGGTCGACCTCTCGCAGCCGGGCGTGGCCGCGCAGCAGGCGGTCAACGCCGCCAACACGGTGGAGCTGACGCTGCTGATCCGCGATCTGCAGCCGGACGGCGTGGTGATCGGCACCGGCGGCGAGATCGGCGAGGTGGGGAAGTCCAACTCCACCGAGGAGGAGCTGCGCGCCTACCTGGACGGCTTCTACTCGCTGATCCATGGCTCCGGCACGCCGGGCCTCTCCAAGGTGAGCATCCAGACCGGCACCAGCCATGGCGGGGTGGCGCTGCCGGACGGCTCGATCGCGCAGGTGAGCATCGACTTCGACGCGCTGCGCCGCCTCTCCACGGTGGCCCGCGACGAGTACGGCCTGGCCGGCTGCGTGCAGCACGGCGCCAGTACCCTCCCCGACGAGGCCTTCCGCCACTTCCCCGCCAACGGCACCGCCGAGATCCACCTGGCCACCGGCCTCCAGAACATCCTCTATGACGCGCCCGGCCTGCCGGCCGACCTGCGGGGCGAGATGATGGGCTGGTGCCTGGCCAACTGCGCCGAGGAGCGCAAGGACGGCGAGACCGACGAGCAGTTCCTGTACAAGACCCGCAAGAAGGCGATCGGCCCGTTCAAGCGCGAGCTCTGGACGCTGCCGGCCGAGGCCCAGGAGCAGATCGGCGCCAACCTGCGCCAGCGCTTCGGCATCCTGTTCGACGAGCTGCGGATCAGCGGCACGCGCGCGCTGGTGGACCGATACATCGCGCCCGTCGACCTTCCGCGTCCGCTTCCGCCGGCGCTGGGCGGGACCGAGCGGGCCGAGGTGTCGGCCGGATCGGTGGTGTTCGAGGACGACGGCTCGGGCGAATAGGCCGGCGGATGGTCCCTAGGACAGGCCCAGCAGGGTGCGCATGGGCCGGCTGTCGGCCACCATCACCAGCCGATGCACCGCGCTCGGCGGCAGCTTGGCGAGCGTGTCCAGGGCGGTGACCAGCTCATCGGGCTCGACTTCGCCGACCAGCGACCACAGCCTGGCCACGGTGCGGTCGTCCAGCCGCGCCAGCACGGCGAAGACGCGGGCGATGGCGTCAGGCTCGCCGCGCACGAACAGGTCGACGCCGCGGTCGAAACGGCGCACGAACTCGAGCAGAACGGTGAGCCGCTGCAGCAGGTCCTCTCCCTCGTCGCCCGCCGCCCGGGCCTGGGCCACGCAGCGCTCGATGACCGGCAGCACCGGGTCGGTCTCGCGCTCCAGCCGCGCAGCGGAGACGCGGCGGAACCACTCCCAGTGATCCCCGACGACCTCCCAGGCGGCGGCCGCGGGTCCGCGCTGACCGCTGCGCCGCGCCGTGGGCGAGCGCCGGATCAGGCCCCACTCCTCGCACTGCGCCAGCGCCAGGCTGGCGGCCCGGTGGCTGAGGCCCAGCGCGCGGCGCACCTCCGGCTCGCTGAGCGGCCCGCCGTGCGCCAGCAGGTAGCCCTGGACGGTGGCGGTCGACGGCGCCACGCCCCAGGCGGCCCCGATCTCGCCCCACGCCCGGGCGAACGAGCGCCTGATCTCTTCGACCCCCGACTCGTCAGCCACGACCACCCATTAACGTGCGAGTTGGCGTTAGCAAGATAGCAAAAGGCCCCGGCATGGCCGGGGCCTTCGACTACGGGTCTGCGGGATTGGTCTAGTGGCAGCCGCCCGCGCGGGCCGGTGAGCC
>DATBME010000136.1:0-7836 GCA_036555005.1 Candidatus Limnocylindria bacterium
CGGCACTGTTCGTGCTGGCTGCGCGAGAGGGGATCCAGGCCGCGTGCATGCTGACCGTCTCCGACGTCCTGTCGGAGGATGTCAGCTCCGAGGAGACGTACCTGTCCGAGGACGAGCTCACGGACGCGGTCGACAAGATGATCGAGGTGACGCTGATCGCGGCCCCCACCGTCGATCGGCTCAAGCATCGGGCCAGGAGCGAGTCATGACCGACACCATCAGCCGCGGAGCGGCCAACCAGGCCGGCGCCGTCGTCAATCCGAACGCGGCGGCGGAGGCGCAGGACTTCCTGCCGCTGCAGGGCATCGACCACGTCGAGTTCTGGGTCGGCAACGCCAAGCAGGCGGCGCACTACTACCGCGCGCTGTGGGGCTTCACGCCGGTCGCCTACGCGGGCCTGGAGACGGGCGTGCGCGATCGGGCCAGCTACGTGATGGTCCAGAACGACATTCGGTTCGTGTTCACCGGTCCGCTGTCACCCGACGGCGAGATCGCCGAGCACGTGCACCGCCACGGCGACGGGGTGCACGACATCGCCTTTGCCGTCGACGACGTGGAGTCGGCATGGCGCGAGACGACGGCGCGCGGCGCGCGGTCGGCCCTCGAGCCGACCGCTATCGAGGGCCAGAAGGGCGTGCTGCGGCGCAGCGCCATCCACACCTACGGCGAGGTGATCCACTCCTTCGTCGACCGAAGCGACTACCAGGGGACCTTCGCGCCCGGCTATCACCGCATCCGGCGCCCGGCCGCCGCGGCCAGCGGCCAGCAGCTGCTGGAGGTCGACCACTGCGTCGGCAACGTGGCGCTCGGCGACATGAACCGCTTCGTCGACTTCTACCGCGACGTGCTCGGCTTCAGCCAGCTGATCCACTACGACGACAAGGTGATCCACACCGAGTACTCGGCCCTGATGTCGAAGGTCATGACCAACGGCAACGGCCGGGTCAAGTTCCCGATCAACGAACCGGCCGAGGGCAAGAAGAAGAGCCAGATCCAGGAGTTCCTGGACTACTACCTGGAGGCCGGCACGCAGCACATCGCGCTGCGCACGGAGGACATCGTCGGGACCGTGCGGGTGCTGCGCGAGCGCGGCATCGAGTTCCTGGGCCTGCCGCACGCCTACTACGAGTCACTCCCCGACCGGGTGGGCGACGTGGGCGTGCCGATGGACGTGCTCGAGGAGCTCGGCATCGAGGCCGATCGCGACGAGGAGGGCTATCTGCTCCAGATCTTCACCAAGCCGGTGCAGGACCGGCCGACCTTCTTCTTCGAGATCATCGAGCGCCACGGCTCACGCGGCTTCGGGGTCGGCAACTTCAAGGCCCTGTTCGAGGCGATCGAGCGCGAGCAGGAGCGGCGGGGCAACCTCTGAGCACCAGCGGCCTGCCCTCACAGGCAGACGACTTCCCCGCGTGGTACGTCGAGGTGGTGAAGCGCGCCGGGATGGCCGAGCATGGCCCGGCCAAGGGCTCAATGATCATCAAGCCCCACGGCTACGCCATCTGGGAGCACACCCAGCGCGCGCTCGACGACCGCTTCAAGGCGACCGGCCACGAGAACGTCTACTTCCCGCTCCTCATCCCGATGAGCCTGCTCGAGCGCGAGGCCGATCACGTCGCCGGCTTTGCCCCCCAGGTCGCAATGGTGACCCACGGCGGCGGCCAGGAGCTCGAGGAGCCGCTCGCCATCCGACCGACCTCGGAAGCGCTCATCTGGCATACCTACAGCCGCTGGGTGCAGAGCTATCGCGATCTGCCGCTCCTCTACAACCAGTGGAACAACGTGCTGCGTTGGGAGATGCGCACACGCCTCTTCCTGCGCACCTCGGAGTTCCTGTGGCAGGAGGGGCACACCGCTCACGCCACGTCGGCCGAGGCCACCGCTGAAGCGCTGCGCATGCTCGACGTGTATCGCCAGGTCGCCGAGGACGTCCTCGCCATCCCGGTCTTCAGCGGTCGCAAGTCGCCGGCGGAGCGCTTCCCGGGCGCCGACGAGACGTACTGCATCGAGGGCCTGATGCGCGACGGGAAGGCGCTCCAATGCGGCACCTCGCACTTCCTCGGCCAGAACTTCGGACGGGCCTACGGCGTGACCTTCCTGGACGCCGACGGCGAGCAGCAGCACGCCTGGGGCACGTCGTGGGGCTTCAGCACCCGGATGGTCGGCGCCACGATCATGGCCCATGGTGACGGCGCGGGCCTGCGCCTGCCGCCGGCGGTGGCCCCGGTCCAGGTCGCCATCGTGCCAATCGCCCGCACCGAGGAGGAACGCGCATCGGTGCTGGAGGTGGGCGAGAAGCTGGCCGCGGACATCGCCGCGACCGGCGTCCGGGTCCGGCTGGATGACCGCGACCAGCATCGCCCGGGCTTCAAGTTCGCCGAGTGGGAGCTCAAGGGCGTCCCGCTGCGCATCGAGCTGGGGCCTCGCGATGTCGCGGCCGGGCGAGCGGTGCTCGTCCCGCGGCTCGGCGGCGGCAAGGAGGAGGTGGGCCTGGCCCAGGCGGCCGCCGGCATCCCCGAGCGGCTCGCTGCCCTCCAGCAGGCACTGTTCGCCGATGCACTCGCCTACCGCGAGGCGAACACCCACGCGATCGGCTCATTTGCCGAGTTCGAGGCCGGCGTGGAGGCCCAGGGTGGGTTCTGGATCGGCGCCTGGTGTGGCGACGCCGCCTGCGAGGCCAAGATCAGCGCCCGCACCAAGGCATCGATCCGGTTCCTGCCGCTCGAGCCGGTCGACCCGGCTGCGCCGTGCATCCACTGTGGCAAGCCCGGCGTCGACGTGGCCACCTGGGCCCGCGCCTACTAGCCGATGGGTTACAGCCCCGCGATCTCGAGCCCTCAGACGACTCCGGCAGGAGCCACGTTTCAGTGATAGCCAACCAGCGCGAACAGCTCGCGGTCGCCGTCGATTCCCTTGAGCGTGTGCAGCCCCCGGGATTCGAATGACAGATGGGAGCCGGCGAGCAGCTCCCGCGTGACGCTGGACACGAACACCTCGCCCGGCCCCGCCTGATCCATGATCCGCGAGGCGAGATGGACGGCCACGCCCCGGACATCCTCGGGTACGAGCTCCACCTCGCCGGTATGCAGCCCGGCCCTGATCTGAATGCCGATCGACGGCACCTTCGACGCGATGGCGGCCGCGCACTCCACCGCCCGCGCCGCGCCGTCGAACAGCGCGACGATGCCGTCGCCGGTCTGCTTGATCAGCCGGCCTCGGTATCGGTCCAGCTCGAACTTCACCAGCTCGTTGTGCTGCCCGATCACGTCGCGCCAGGCCGTGTCGCCCATGCGGCGCAGCTGCTCGGTCGAGTCGACGATGTCGGTGAACAGCACCGTCGCCAGGATGCGATCCGCGCTGGCCACTGAGGGTCGCGCATAGGATCGCGCGCCACGGAAGTCGACGGCGATCCAGGGCTCGGTGCCTTCCTCCACCCAGGCCTCGTGACCCGGCGGCAGCTCGAACATCTCACCCTTGCGGATGACACCGGTGGTGCCGTCCTCGAGCTCGATGTGCAGCGCGCCCGAGACGCAGTAGCCGAGGTGGTGGTACATGCACCGCTCCGTCCCGGCGATGGGCCGCACGTCGTGGGTCCAGCGCCAGCCCGGCTCCATGACCATGCGGCCCACGACGAAGTCATCCAGCTCGAAGATCTCGGTCCGACCGAGTGGGAACGGCCGCACCTCATCGGGCTGATCGAGCCGCTTGTGCTGGAACCGAGCCATGGCCGGCATTCTCCCACGGCGCGGCAGCGCTGCCGGCCTCAGCGCCAGCCGAGGGCGGGCGCGACGTGCGTGAGGATGGTCTCCAGGACATGAGCGTTGTAGTCGACGCCCAGCTGGTTGGGGATGGTCAGCAGCAGCGTGTCCGCCGCCTCGATGGCCGAGTCGGCGCGCAGCTGTTCGACCAGCACCTCCGGCTCGGCCGAATAGGTTCGCCCGAACACCGCACGCGTCGTCTCGTCGAGATAGCCGATGTGGTCGCGGTCCTCGTTGCCCCGGCCGAAATAGGCGATATCGCGGTCGTCGACCAGCGGGAAGATGCTGCGGCTGACCGAGACGCGTGGCGCGCGCTGGTGGCCGGCAGCCCGCCACGCTTCCCGGAAGGCGGTGATCTGCTCGGCCTGCTGGACGTGCAGCGGCTGGCCCGACTCGTCGAACTTGAGGGTCGAGGTCTGCATGTTCATGCCCAGCCGGGCTGCCCATTCCGCCGTCGCGTTGGTGGCCGATCCCCACCAGATCCGGTCACGCAGGTCCGGTGAGAACGGCTCGAGGCGCAGAAGCCCGGGTGGGTTGGGGAACATCGGCCTTGGGTTCGGCTCGGCGAAGCCCTCGCCGGACAGCAGCTGGAGGAAGACCTCCGCGTGACGCCGGGCCATGGCGCCGTCATCCTCGCCCTCGCGCGGCAGGTAGCCGAAGTGCCGGTAGCCGTCGATCACCTGTTCCGGCGAGCCACGGCTGATGCCGAGCTGCAGGCGCCCGCCGGCGATGAGGTCGGCCGACCCGGCGTCCTCGACCATGTAGAACGGGTTCTCGTAGCGCATGTCGATCACCGCTGTGCCGATCTCGATCCGGCTGGTCCGGGCGCCGATCGCCGCCAGCAGCGGAAACGGCGAGCCCAGCTGCCGGGCGAAGTGATGGACGCGGAAGTAGGCCCCGTCGGCGCCCAGCTCCTCCGCCGCCACCGCCAGTTCGATCGATTGCAGCAGCGCATCCGACCCGGATTGCACCGATGAATGCGGTGACGACGTCCAGTGGCCGAAGGACAGGAACCCGATGCGCTTCACGGTGCCCGATTCTATCGGTGCAGCCGGAACCCCCGGCGCTCAGCCCACGAGCATCCGGACCAGGGAGAGCCCAATCCACTCGCTGGCTGGGACGCTCGTCGGCTTCGCGGCTGGCATCGGCCGGGACGGTAGACTCGGCCGCGTGAAGATCGCGCACGTCCGCGAGCGCAACGTCCCCGCCGGCACCCCGTGGCGCCTGGCGGCCGCGCGCGACGGTGGCGTCGACCCGCAGCGCTGGCTGGACCTGGAGGAGGCGCGCCGGGGACTGGTGGTCGAGGACCCGAGCCGGGCGCACAACGCCGTGCTCTTCCGGCTGCCGATCACCACCCTGGACGACCACCTGGCCCGCGGCCTGCGCGTCGAGGCGCTGGCCGAGATCGTCGAGGGCTACGCCGCCGCCAGCGAGGACGACGAGGCCATCCTGGACGCGGCCGACCTCGACTTTGGGCCGCCGATCCTGCAGCCCTCCAGCCTGCGCGACTTCTACGCCTTCGAGGGTCACGTGCGCACCATGTGGGAGCGCCGCGGCGGCACCGTGCCGGAGGCCTGGTACCACCTGCCGATCTTCTATTTCAGCAACGTGTCCGAGATCCGCGGCCCGGACGAGCCGGTCTGGTGCCCGGCCGCATCATCGGAGCTCGACTACGAACTGGAGGTGGCCGCCCTGATCGACACGCCGGCGCGCGACCTGGACGCCGCCCGCGGTGAGGAGGCGATCGGCGGCTACCTGGTCTTCAACGACTGGAGCGCCCGCGACCTGCAGCGCGAGGAGACGACGGTGCGCCTTGGGCCAGCCAAGGGCAAGGACTTCGCCAGCTCCATCGGTCCATGGCTGGTCACGCCCGACGAGCTGGCCGACACCCGCCAGGGCACCGGCTATGACCTGGCCATGACCGCCTCGGTCAATGGGGAGGAGCTCAGCCGCGGCCGCTGGTGCGACGCTCAGTTCAGTTTTGGCCAGATGGTCGAGCGCGCCAGCGCCGACGTCCGGCTGCGGCCTGGAGACCTGCTGGGCTCGGGCACCGTGGGCACCGGTTGCCTGCTGGAGATCAAGGACTCCTCCGGCTTCGGCCGCTGGCTGCAGCCCGGCGACACGGTCTCGTTGACGGTCGAACGGCTGGGATCGCTCACCACGCCGATCGTCGAACGGCCGCTGGACCGATGACGGCCACGGCCGCGGTTGAGGCCATTCGGCAGCGCCTGGGCCGTGTCGAGAGACGCTTGGCCGATCACGCCGCGCGTCCGTTGCCCACCACCCTGACCGATCCGGATCCCGGCGCCGAGGAGCGCTGGGAGGCAGGCCAGGTGTGGGCCCACCTGGCCGAGTTCCCCGGCTACTGGCTGGACCAGGTCCGGGCGGTGCTGGCGGCGGCCCACGACGGGGCCGACGAACCGCCGTTCGGACGGACCAAGACCGATGCGGGCCGGCTCGCGGCCATCGAGCGCGAGCGGCGCACCGATCCGGCCGAGCTGCTGCGCCGGGTCTCCGCCCAGCTGACGGAGGTGTCGACCACCCTCGCTGTCCTGCCGGAGGCCGACTGGCAGGTGCGCGGCACCCATCCCACCCGCGGCGCCATGCCGGTCGCCGAGATCGTGGACCGCTTCATCGTCGAGCACCTGGAGGAGCACGCCGACCAGCTGGACGGGCTGGAGCTGGTGACCATCGACGAGATCCGGTCCGCGGCCGAGCGGATCCGAGGCGTGGCCACTCGCACCCCGCTGCTGCGCTGGGACGACAGGACGTGGCTCAAGCCAGAGAGCCTGCAGCCGGTCGGCGCCTTCAAGATGCGCGGCGCCTACAACGCCATCCGCTCCCTCTCGGACGAGGAGCGGTCCCGGGGAGTGGTGACCTACTCATCAGGCAACCATGCGCAGGCCGTGGCACGGGCGGCGCGCCTGCTCGGCGCGCCGGCGGTGATCGTGATGCCGGAGGCGGCGCCGAGGGTCAAGGTCGAGGGCGTGCGCCGCGACGACGCCGAGATCGTCTTCACCGGGCCGAGCTCGGACGAGCGCCACCAGGTCGCCCTCGACCTCGTCAGGGAGCGCGGGCTGGTGATGATCGAGCCCTACGACGATCGCCGCATCATCGCCGGCCAGGGCACCGCAGGCCTCGAGATCGCCGAGGATCTGCCCGAGGTGAGCAGCGTATTGGTACCAGTCTCGGGAGGGGGACTTTCGTCCGGCATCGCCACGGCCATCAAGACGCTCGCCCCGCAGGCGCGCGTGATCGGGGTCGAGCCCGAGCTGGCGGCCGATGCGCGCGACTCGCTGGCGGCCGGTGAGGTGGTGCACTGGGACTCCAGCCTGACCACCCGTACCATGGCCGACGGGCTGCGAGTGGAGCATCTTGGGCGCCTTCCATTCATGCACCTGTGGCGATACATGGACGAGATCGTGACCGTGAGCGAGGACCAGATGGTCGACGCCATTCGGCGGCTGGCCACCGGCGCGCGCCTGGTGACGGAGCCATCGGGCGCCGCCGCCATGGCCGCCCACCTGGCCGGCGCCGCTCCGCAGCCACCCGGCGACGAGCATCGGGTGGTGGTCATCAGCGGCGGCAACATCGACCCAGGCGCGCTCGTGGAGCTCCTGTCCGCTTGACGCGCACCCAGGGGACGGCGGCGCGCACCAGCGTCGCCGCATCGATGGTGGGCATCATCCTGGCGGTCGCCGCCTGCGGCGCCAGCACGCCCTCCGCTGCGCAGCCGAGCGGCCAGGCGACGGTGGCACAGCAGGTCGAGGACCTGGCCTTCGAGCGACCGACCTCCTGGCA
Source organism: Candidatus Limnocylindria bacterium (assembly GCA_036555005.1). Classification (GTDB taxonomy): domain Bacteria; phylum Chloroflexota; class Limnocylindria; order QHBO01; family QHBO01; genus DASSCW01. The sequence continues at coordinate 7,560 of DATBME010000136.1, forward strand.
GTGGTCCGCGCTCGCGAAGCCGGTCCCCGTCGACCTGGGCGACGTCATCGGCTATCTCGTCTCGCCAGGGATCGAGGCCGACTCGCTCTGCGACGCCGATGCCGCCGCGGCCTGTGCCCTCACGGCCCAGGACATCGCCGCCGGGTCGGCCGCGGTCGAGCTGACTGCCGGCAGGTCTTTGGCGGCCGATGTCTGGCAGGACAAGCCGCCGGCCGGAGCGGAGGCCACCACCGTCGGTGAGATGCCCGCCCTCCTGCGCGAGTCAGTGGAGGGCGAG
>DATBME010000141.1:0-1632 GCA_036555005.1 Candidatus Limnocylindria bacterium
GCGATCGCCCAGTCGTCGAAGATCGCTCGTCGCGCGCGGCCCGCGTCCAGGGTTGCGGCCAGCTGCGCCAGGTCCAGGCCGTCGGTCTCGGAGGCGACCTCCAGGATCACGTGCCGCAGGCTGACGCAGCGCGACTCGCCCCAGAACGCCCGTCGCAGGCCGATGTCCAGCGCCTCCGAGGCGGCCAGGCCCTGGCCCTTGGCGGCCTGCACCGCCTCCAGGGCGGGCAGCATGGTGGCCGGATACGTCCACTCGGGCGCGCTCCAGGTCTGCCAGCCCGCGCGCGGCGCCAGGCTGGCACAGACCGGCATCTCCAGCTCGAGCTCGTTGCGTGGAGTGGCCTGCGAGTTGAACAGCTCCAGCGGGAAGACACGGTGGTCGAATCGGACCCGGTCCTCCAGGCCCAGGCTGGCCCGCGCATCCCACAGCCGCCAGACCGCGGCATGCGCCCAGGGGCAGCCGATGTCGGACCAGATCTGCACGGTCCCGGGGCTGACGGTGATCAACGAATCAGTCGAGGGTGAAGTAATCGCCGCCCGAGTAGCGTCCGCTGCGCTCCTTGCGAATCTGCATCAGCACGTCGTTGAGAAGGCTGCTGGCGCCGAAGCGGAAGCGATCCGGCGTCATCCAGTCGGGGCCCAGCGTCTCGTACAGGACGGTCAGGTAGCCGATCGCCTCCTTGGCGGTCCGGATCCCGCCGGCCGGCTTCATCCCGACCGCGCGCCCGGTCCGCTGATAGAAGTCGCGGATCGCCTCCAGCATGACCAGCGTGACCGGCAGCGTGGAGGCGGGCTGCACCTTGCCGGTGGAGGTCTTGATGAAGTCGGCGCCCGCCGCCATGGCCAGCACCGAGGCGCGGCGCACGTTGTCGTAGGTCTCGAGCTCGCCGGTCTCCAGGATCACCTTCAGGTGCGTCTCGCCGCAGGCCTCCTTGACCGCCACGATCTCGTCGTAGACGCGGGCGTACTCGCCGGAGAGGAATGCTCCGCGGTCGATCACCATGTCGATCTCATCGGCGCCCAGCCGCTTGGCGGCCCGCACGTCGGCCAGCTTCACCTCCAGCGGCGCCTGGCCGCTGGGGAAGTAGGTCGCCACTGCCGCCACCTTGACGTCCGACCCTTCCAGTGCCTCCCGGGCCTCCGGGACCATGGCCGGGTACACGCACAGGGCCGCGACTGAGGGAATGGACGGGTCGGTTGGATCGGGGCGGCGCGCCTTGCCGGCCAGCGCCCGCACCTTGCCCGGCGTGTCCTTCCCTTCGAGGGTGGTGAGGTCCATCATCCGGATCGCCAGGTCCAGCGCCCAGAGCTTCGCCTCGCGCTTGATGCTGCGCTTGGCGAGCGAGGCGGCGCGTTCCTCCACGCCGACCTGGTCGACCGCCCACACCCGGCCGAGCAGGCTGCCCAGCGCCTGGTGGCGCGGCGCGGTCAGGTCACGCGCCGGATCACGGCGCGCGGGCTTGGTGGTGACCATGGGCCGCTGATTGTACTGCTACCCTTGCCGCCGCCCCTTCCGACCCCATGTGGAGCCCGCTGGCCGATGCTGGTCTACTGCCTGACGCGCGACCGGGCGTTGGCGGCTGCCGTCGAGGCGCGCCTGCTGCAGTCGCTGGCCTTATTTTACAACGAAGCT
>DATBME010000008.1:0-39816 GCA_036555005.1 Candidatus Limnocylindria bacterium
ATCGCCAGCTCGATGCCCTTGCGCGGCACCACCCGCGTGGGCTGAACGGCCAGCAGGCCTCCCTCGCCCATGCCCAGCTCAGATCGCAGCCGGCGGCGGACGGCGGGATGCGGGCGCGGCCGGGGGCGCTCGAAGTCGAAGACGTTGGGCACGACCATGGAGTCCAGGCCCCGTCGCCGCCTCAGCTCCCCGGCGGCGATGGAGTTGATGCTCACGTGGCGCACGGACGGCAGGTCCGGCGGAAAGGCGTGGGTCAGCACCTCTGGTACGACGCACGTAAGAAACCGCTCCCGCTCCCACCAGTAGTCGTGGTGGTGGCCGATGGTGCGCAGCATCCGGTTCTCGACCACGCGGCGCAGCGCCAGGCCCAGCGGCAGGTGCATCGGGATGGCCCAGGCGTTCTCGACGATCAGCACCTCGAGGTGCTCGGCATCGATCCAGTGCTCCAGCACCGGCACCAGCATGTCGGCCAGCCGCCCGACCTCGCTGCGGACCGCCACCGGGTCGCTGTTCGGATCGAAGGCCGCCTCGGTGACGCGCGCGGCGGGAGGCCAGGCGAAGTGCATCGGCGGCACCAGGCGGGCGGTGGTGCGCAGCGCGTCGACCGCGCCCGAGCACATGCGGACCTGGTGGCCCATCCGCTCCAGCGCCATCTCCCACTTGGTGGCCTCGAAGGTGACGCCATCGACGCCGGCCAGCCGGGTGGACACGATTCCGATCCGCATCGGCTGCAAGCCTAGCCGGGATGACGGCGGGCGAGCGGGCCCTCACCTACACTCGGCCGCATGTCGCCCAGCACGTCATTGCCGGTGGTCGCGATCGTCGGCCGGCCGAACGTGGGCAAGTCCACGCTCTTCAACCGCCTCATCGGGGAGCGGCTGGCGATCGTGGAGGACCTGCCCGGCACCACGCGCGACCGCGTCTATGGCACGGGCGACTGGAACGGCCGCGACTTCACGCTGGTCGACACCGGCGGCCTGGAGCTGGAGCCCGGCACCCACATCGAGGCCCGCGTCCAGGACCAGGCCCGGGTGGCCATGGAGGAGGCGGACGTCATCCTGTTCGTGGTGGATGCGGCCGCCGGCCTGGCGCCGCTCGACCACGAGGTGGCGGATCGGCTGCGGCGGACGTCCAAGCCCACCATCCTGGTCATCAACAAGGCGGACAACCCGCGGCTGGAGCAGGAGGGCGCCGAGTTCTACGCGCTCGGCATGGACCCGGCCATCACCATCAGCGCACAGCACGGCCGCAACACAGGCGACTTGGCCGACATGATCGTGGACGCCCTGCCGCCGGCGCCCGAAGCTGAACCGGAGCCGGCCTGGACCGATGACTCCCTGTCCCCTGACGAGCTGGCCGAGCTGGCCGAGACGGAGATGGGACCGCCGCGGGTGGCCATCGTGGGACGGCCGAACACGGGCAAGTCGACCTTCGTGAACCGCGTGCTCGGCCAGGAGCGGATGATCGTGTCCGACATCCCCGGCACGACCCGCGACCCGGTCGACACGGCGGTGGTGGTCGACGACGAGCCTCTAGTCCTTGTGGACACCGCCGGCATCCGCCGGCGGGGATCGGTCCAGCGCGGGATCGAGCGCTACTCCGTCCTGCGGTCGATGAAGGCCATCGACCGGGCCGACGTGGCGGTGGTGATGACCGATGCGATCGAGGGCTACACCGCCCAGGACGCGCACGTGGTGGGGCACGTGCTGGAGGCGGGCAAGGGGATCGTGCTGGTCCTCAACAAGTGGGACGCGGTCGAGAAGGACGGGCACACCGCCGACGCGTGGCTGAAGGTGCTGCGCCGCGAGGCGCCGTACCTGGCCTGGGCAGACATCGTGTTCGCGTCCGCGCAGACCGGGCAGCGGGTGGAGCGCATCCTGCGCGAGGCGCGCCGCGTTGCCGAGGAGCGCTACCGGCGGGTGCCGACCGCCGACCTGAACCGAGTCGTGACCGATGCGGTCCGCGCCCATCCGCCGTCGCACGTCCGCAACCGGCTGGGCAAGGTCCTGTACGCCACCCAGGTGGCGGTCGCGCCGCCGACCTTCGTGATCTTCGTCAACGACCCGGAGCTGATCCACTTCAGCTACCGCCGCTACCTCGAGAACCGCATCCGCGACGAATACGGCTTCCTGGGCACGCCGATCCGGCTCATCTTCCGCGCCCGGGAGTCGGAGGAGTCGGCCCGTCGCTCGGCGCGTGGGCGGCGCGCGTCGGCCCGGGGCCGATCCACGCGCAGGTAGCCCCTCCGGGGCGGGGCTCCTCACGCAGGTAGCCGGTCCGGGGCGCGGCTCCTCAGGCGTGAATGACAACCACCGTAGCGGGGAGATCAGACCACCGCCGCCGACGTCGCCCGGGAAATCGTGCTCAACTGGCGGCCCCCGCCTCTTCACCCCGCTCAATCGGCCATCTACGGTTGCGGGGAGTCACACCTGAGAAGCCGGTGTGCTCTAGGCGCCCGAACGTGACGCAGGACCGCAAGTGAGGATTGCCCGCCGCGCCGCGCCGCCGTCCATCTCGCGATTCACGCCGGAACCCGCGACAATCTGCGGGTGACCCGGATCCTGCTCTACACCGGCAAGGGCGGTGTGGGGAAGACGAGCGTGGCCGCGGCCACGGCGATCACCTGCGCCGACCGCGGGCTGCGGACCATGGTGCTGTCGACGGACATCGCCCACTCGCTGGGCGACGCGTTCGGCGTCGAGCTCGGCGCCGAGCCGGCCGAGATCGCGCCAAACCTGTGGGGGCAGGAGTCCGACGTCTACCACAACGTGGCGAAGTACTGGGGGCGCATCCAGGAGTACGCCGCCAGCGTGCTGCGCTGGCGCGGCCTGGACGACGTGATGGCCGAGGAGATGACCGTCCTGCCCGGGATGGACGAGGTGGGGAGCCTGCTCTGGATCGCGGACCACCACGACTCCGGCGACTACGACGTGGTGGTGGTCGACGCCGCCCCGACCGGCGAGACGCTGCGGCTGCTCTCCATGCCGGAGGCCGGCCGCTGGTGGATGGAGAAGATCGAGCCGATCGGCCGGCGCATCACCAGGCTGACCGGCCCCATCGTGCAGCGCGTGGTGGGCATGCCCATCCCGTCGAACGAGGTCTTCGATGCGGGCGAGGAGCTGTTCCGAAAGCTGGAGCACATGCACGACCTGCTGATCGACCCGGACCGCACCTCGGTGCGGGTCGTGCTCACCCTGGAACGGGTGGTGATCAAGGAGGCGCAGCGCTCGTTCACCTACTTCCACCTGTACGGCTACCCGACCGACCTGGTCATTGCCAACCGCATCCTGCCCGACGACGTGGGCTGGACGTACTTCCGCGGCTGGTATGAGGCGCAGCAGCGCTATGGACCGATGGTGGAGCAGGCCTTCGCCCCGATCCCGGTCCGCTACGCGCCCTACTTCGACCACGAGGTGGTGGGCCTCGATGCCCTGCGCGAGATGGGCCGGGAGCTCTACGCCGACACGGACCCCACCAACAGCTACTATCACGGCCGCCCGTATACGGTTTCCCGCGACGACGGCGAGTTCGTGCTGAGCGTGGAGCTGCCGTTCGCGGACAAGGAGGAGATCGCCCTCTCACGTCACGCCGATGAGATCCTGATCGACCTCGGCAGCTGGCGACGCAACCTGGTGCTGCCGCGCGCCCTCATCGACGCCGAGACACGCGGCGCAAAGTTCGACGACCATGTACTCAAGATCCGCTTCGCGGCGCCGACGCGGAACAGCAATGGAGGTGGGAGCCGTGGATGAGCTAGCGCGAACCGAGGAGCTGGAAGCGCGAGTCAGCGAGCTCGAACGCCGCCAGGCGGGCAGCAGGGCGCGGCCGGAGAGCACCGAGACCGCCTTCTGGGCCCTGATGCACAGGGTCTTCCCAGCACAGACTCGCACCCACATGAGAGCCGCCAGCCGCGAGCAGCTGCTGGCGGCGCGCAGTTACCTCGACCACTGGATCGCCAAGCTGGACCAGGAGCAGGCCGCAACGCCCGCGCGGGAGCGCGAGGAGATCACGGTCGAATAGATGACCGACCAGATCGGGGTTATCGGCGCCGGCGCCTGGGGCACCACCCTGGCGATCAAGCTGGCCGCCGCCGAGCGGCCGGTGACGATCTGGGCGCACACCCCGGAGCGCAACGAGGAGCTGGCGCGGGAGCGCGAGAACCGGCGCTACCTGCCCGGCCTGCCGTTCCCGCCCAACGTCCGCGTCGCGACCGACGCGGCGTTCCTGGCCGAGCCGCATCGGGCCTACCTGCTGGCCGTTCCATCGGCCCATCTGCGTGCGACGCTGCGACGCGTGGGACCCAGCCTCGACGCGAATGCGGCGCTGCTGAGCGTGGTCAAGGGGATCGAGGAGGAGAGCCACTGCCGGATGAGCGAGGTCATCGGCCAAGAGCTGGCCGGGCGCCGCGTGGCGGTGCTGTCGGGACCGAACCTGGCCCGTGAGATCGCGACCGGCAAGCCGGCCGGCAGCGTGGTCGCCTCTCACGACACCGAGCTGGCGAACGAGATGGCGCAGCTGCTGGCCTCCGACCGGTTCCGGGTCTACACCAATCCGGACGTGGTCGGCGTGGAGCTGTGCGGCGCGCTGAAGAACGTGGTGGCGCTGGCCGCCGGCATGGTCGACGGGCTCGGATTCGGCGACTCCGCCAAGGCCGGCATCATCACCCGCGGCCTGGCCGAGATGACGCGCCTGGGCGTGGCCGCGGGGGCGCACGCCCTGACCTTCGCCGGCCTGGCCGGCGTGGGGGACCTGATCGCCACCTGCATGAGCCCGCTGTCGCGCAATCGTCGCGCCGGCGAGCTGCTGGGCTCGGGCGTGGCCTGGACCGCTGCGGCGGGTCAGCTGAACGGTGTGGCCGAGGGGGTGAGCACGGTCCGCGGTGCGCTTGCCCTGGCGGCGCAGCATGAGGTGGAGCTGCCGATCGCCGCGCAGGTGGCGGCGGTGATCCATGACGCACGACCGCCCCTGGCCGCGGTGGCGGCGCTCATGGCGCGCGAGCAGAAGGATGAGCTGGCGGGGATGCCGGCATGAGCAGCGTCCGCGGCCGCATCGGGCTGGCGGTGGCCAGCCTCGTCTCGCTGGTGACCGGCGCGATCCTGTTGGCCATCGGCTCGGTCCTGCGCCAGCGGCGGACCGTGACCGCCGGCAAGCGGCGCTACCACGGCGGCGCATTCGAGCGGCGCTGGATCTCCGACGAGGACGAGCGTGAGCGTCACACCGAGGCGGTGTCCGACCGGCTCGAGCTGCCACGGCCGGAAGGGCCGGAGGTTCGGCTGGCGGAGGCCGCCGAGCGGCTGGGCGTCAGCGTCTCGACCGTGCGCCGCCGCATCCAGCGCGGAGAGCTGGAGGCGGTCTATCGAGACGGGCGCATGACCGGGGTCATCCTCGAGGCGGACTGACCGATGGTGGTCCGCGAGCGTCTGGCGTCGCTGGCCCGGCGGCACGGACTGCAGCTGGTGGGCATCACCGATGCGTCGCCGCTGCCAGAGGATCGGGCGCGGATGGAGGCGAGCGTCGCCGCCGGCCGCATGGGCGACATGGACTGGATGGGCGGTGATCGCCCGCGGCGGGCCACCGATCCGCGGCAGCACGACGCCGCCGCACGCTCGGTGATCGTGGTCGCCGCGTCGTACGCGGGGTCGGACCGCGGCGCCTGGGATGGGAGGGCGGACGCCCTGCACCGGGCGCTGGCGCCCGTGCTGGCCGGGGAGCCGAGTGAGCCCGCCGGACGGATCGCGCGCTATGCGATCGGCAGCGACTACCACATCGCCTTGCGAGATCGTCTCGAGGCGCTGGCGGATGAGCTGCGCACGGCCGGGCTGCCGGCGGGCAGCATCGCCTACGTCGATGACCGGCCGCTGGCGGAACGAGCGCTCGCGGCGCGGGCCGGGCTGGGCTGGATCGGCAAGAACACCAACCTGCTGACCCACCAGCCGGCAGGCTCCTGGGTCTTCCTGGGGGCCATCCTGAGCTCCGCCGAGCTGCCCGCGGACCAGCCGGTCCGCACGAACTGCGGCGGCTGCACGCGCTGCCTGTCCGGCTGCCCCACCGGCGCGCTGGTGGCGCCACAGACGATCGACGCGCGGCGCTGCATCAGCTACCTGACCATCGAGCATCGCGGCGTGCTGGACCGCTGGGAAGCGGAGGCCATCGGCGACTGGATCTTCGGCTGCGATGTCTGCCAAGAGGTCTGCCCGGTCAACGCCCAGGCCGAGGACGACGGACCGCTGCGCGTGCCACTGTTGCCGTTGATCGAGTGGCTGCTGCCCCTGGGGACCCGCGCCTTCGAGCGCGCGGTGGGGGAGACGGCGCTGACGCGCGCCGGCCGTCATCGGCTCCTCCGGAATGCCATTGCCGCGCTGGGCAACGTCTCGCCGCGGCCCGCCGCCGCGGCCGACCTGCTGGCGCACGCGGCCGTCGACCGCCGTGCGGAGGTCCGCCGGCAGGCGGTGCAGGTGCTGGGGAGCGCCTAGCCCTTCAGGTCTCTCCGCGCGAAGGCCACGGTTCCGATCGCGGTCCCTACCACGGCCAGTGCCAGGCAGGCCACGATCCCGACCGGATCCCAGACGCCGACCATCGGCTGGCCCATGTGCGTGCTCAGCGCGAGCTGGTGGAGCGCGTCGGGAATGCCCAGGTCGCCGCCGATCAGGTCGGTCAGCCAGGTGACCAGCGTGATGGCCAGCACCGCCGGGGCAGCGAAGGCGGGTCCGAAGATGCCGCCGACGGCGATGCCGATGCCGGCCATGGCCGCCGCGTACAGGCCGATGGCCAGGGTGCCGGCCACCGGGGTCCAAAGCTCGCCGCCGGCCAGCAACGTGCCGAGGCCCACCCCGAGCGCCGCCGTCACCACCAGCACGGCGATGGCGAGGAAGATGCCTGCCGCGCCCGACAGGGGCCAGCCGCTGCGCCGCACGGGCGTCGGCAGCAGCAGCTCCAGCCGGCCGGAGCGCTCGTCGGACGCCCAGCCGCCGACGAGGCCCGCGGCCGCCAGCCCCGCCAGCACCAGGCCGAACTCGATGAACAGCAGCTCCAGGAAGCCGCCGATGGTGCCGATGTCGATGTCCGGAAACACCTGCGACAGGATGCGCTCGAACTCCGGGGACTCTCCGATCTGCTCGATGAAGGCGGCGCCGGAGCCGGCGATGACCAGGCCGAAGACGCCAAGGCCAAGTCCCCACGACAACCCGGTCGGCAACCGCTCACTGATGGCGCGCGCCGCCGGTCCACCCAGCCCCAGCAGGGCGGCCGGCATGCGCGGCCACGGAATCGGGCTGGTGGCTCCCACGTCACGTCGGACGAAGGCTTCGACCCCGATGATCAGCATGAGGGCCACGAAACCAGCCACCAGGGCCAGCGATGCCCAGTCGAACTGGTTCGCCAGCGGGATGTGGTTCGTCGTCCAGCCGAACCAGGTCAGGTCGGCGAACGGGGCGAGCTCGGGGATCGCCTCGCGGTAGCCATTGAGCATGAAGCCGCTCAGCATGGCGGCCCCGGCCAGTCCGGCGGCCGATCCGCGGCCAATGAAGGGCGCCAACGCGAAGGCCAGCGATCCGGCGGCGAGCGACATGAGGCCCAGCCACAGGGCGAAGCCGAGGGCGGCCTGGGCGCTGATCTCGTCGCCGGGAAGTGCCGCGAAGGCGTTCCCGGCGAGTGCGATCGACAGCCCGATGAGCGCCATGGCCACGGTCAGCATCAGCACGTGGCCGAGCACCTTCTGCCAGGCGAGCCGGCGCCGGCTGATCGGCGTGGCGAGAACGATGTCCAGGCTGCCGAGCCTGCTCTCGCCGGCTAGCGTGGCGGACAGCGCCAGGATCGACCACAACCCGGTCACCAGGGGCAGGAAGCCGCCGTACTTGTACTGGAGGTAGCCACCCAGGGTCTCGACGTTGACCGGCCGGCCGGCCAGGCCCTGCATGATCGGCGGCACCGCGTCCACGATGTTGCCGATCTCGTCGCGCGCTTCCTGGGTGTTGAACTGGCTGACGATGCCCGCGGCCACCGCGATCAGCAGCACGCCGATCACGCCGCCGACCAGCAGCGTCGACCGCCGCGAGTCGCGCAGCGTCTTGCCGAAGACAGAGCCCAGCCCGAACAGACGGCTCAGCGGGGATGGGCGCGTGAGCGGAGCGGTGGCGCCGGTCATGATGCGGATTCCGCCGGCTGGGCGTCCGCAGCCTGGGGCCCGTACTCGGCCAGGAAGGTCTCCTCCAGCGTCGGCTCGCGGCTGACGAAGTCGGCCAGCCGGTGACGGGCCGCGGCCTGCACGACAGGCGTGATGTCGCCCGCCACCCGCAGGCGAAGGACGTGGTCCTCGGCGGTGACGTCGGAGACGCCCGGAAGCGACGCAAACTCGCTGGCCGCCACGTCGTCGACGAAGCGCAGCTCCACCTGGTGGTGCGCCATGTCGCGCAGTGCCTCGACCCGGTCCATCTTCACCAACCGGCCTTCGCGGATGATGCCAACGCGATCGCAGGTGCGCTCCACCTCGCTCAGGACGTGGCTGGACATGAAGACGGTCCGGCCCTCCGCCTGGGCCTCGCGCTGGATGGCGTAGAACTCCTGCTGCACCAGCGGGTCGAGGCCGGAGGTCGGCTCGTCGAGCATGAGCAGGTCGGGCCGATGCTGGAGCGCGATGATCAGGCCGATCTTCTGCTTGTTGCCCTTGGAGTACTCCTTGAACCTGCGCGTGGGGTCGACGTCAAGCCGCTCGAGGAGACTGGCCTGGTACGTCGCGTCCACACCGCCCCGCAGGTTGGCGAAGTAGTCGATCGTCTGGCCGCCGGTCAATCCGTCATAGAGGACGAACTCGCCCGGCAGGTAGCCGATGCGCCGATGGATGGCGACCGGGTCGACGGTGGTCTCGATGCCGAAGATGGTGGCGCGCCCGCTGGTCGGTCGGATGTGGTCCAGCAGGGTGCGGATCATGGTCGTCTTGCCGGCGCCGTTCGGACCGAGGAAGCCGAAGGTCTCGCCCTCCTCGATGGCCATGTCGACCTCGATGATCCCGCGATGGCGTCCGTAGGACTTGGTGAGCTGCTCGGTCTGGATGACTGCGGTCATTGCGCTTCTTCCCGCTCCCGATGGTGCCACTGCTCGAGGAGCCTCGGGAGCCACTCCTCAATGACTCTCGCAGATTTCTGTCAAATGCGAAATGTGCGCATCGGTCCAGATTCGCTCGCGCTCGTGTCCCGGCGGGCCGTGTCGTAGACTGCTGGGGTCGGTCGGGGCGTGGCGCAGTCTGGTAGCGCACTTGGCTGGGGGCCAAGGGGTCGGAGGTTCGAATCCTCTCGCCCCGACCACCTGATCCGGAGTCAGGCGACGGTCGGGTTCCTCACCGACAGGGCCACCTTCCGCTTCTTGGCGGCCGCCGACACCAGGCCGCGCAGCACAAGCACCGAGCTGTGGGAATGAAGCAGCACGTCGTGGGCGACGCTGCCGACCATCAGCCGCTGCATGTCTCCCAGACCACGTGACCCAGTCACCACCAGGTCGCAGCCCAGCTCTTCGGCCCCCCGCACGATCTCGCGTGCCGGATCGCCGGAGCGCAGCACGGCGTCAGCGGTCCAGCCGCCGGCATTGAGGCGGGCCGCCAGCATCTCGGCGAGGCGTCGATGCGCGTCCTCGCCATCGTCCGAGTGATCGGATTGGGGAGCGACGTTGAGGACGTGCATCGGCAGCCCTCGCAGGAGCTGCCAGTGCTGGAGGACGGCGGGAATCGCCGTCGCGCTCTCGGACCCATCGGTCGCGATCAGGACGCGGCTCACCCGAGGCTGGCGAGCGACGAGGACCGGGCAGGGCGCGTGATCGGCGAGATCGGCCGAAACCGATCCGAGCAGGGCGCTGGCGGCGGGGCCGCGGCCGCGGCTGCCGACCAGGATCAGATCTGCGAACTCCGCGGCTGCCGACTCGCGCAGGCGCTGCCCCGCATGCCCGTGCTCGACATGGACCTCTGCGGGATAGCCGCGCTGCCGCATCGGCTCGGCGCTGGCGTCAAGGTCGCCCAGCAGGTCCGGGCGGTGGATCGGGACGCCGGCTCCTTCCGCCTCGCTGCCGCCCTTGGGTGGCCTGGCCATGCGGTCGTGGCCGCCATCGGCCGTGACGAGAATGAACCGCGTTCCGGTGGGCCAGGCAACAGTGATCGCCAGCTCTTGCGCGACCTGCGCGGACGGCGAGCCGTCCAGTCCCATGACGACCTTCACGGAGTGAGCATGGCACCCGCGCACCCACCTCGCCAGCGGCAGATGTCGGTCGCGGCCGTCCGGTGGGTACGCATCGCGCTAGCCTGCTGCGGTGCAGACATCGACCAGCCCCGATCCCGTCGCTGAACCCCGTGCCTACCAGGACCTGCTGGTCTCCCTAGTGGGGACCGATGACCCGGCCGAAGTCCAGGCCACGACCCCGCGGCTTGCACGCGACCTTCTCGATGCGGCCGGAGCGGATGTGGGGCGGCGGCCCGAGCCGGGCGAGTGGTCCGTGCTGGAGTGTCTTGCCCACATGCTGGACGCCGAGCTCGTCGTCTCGGGACGCTACCGCTGGATCCTGGCTCACGACCAGCCCGAGCTTCTGGGGTACGACCAGGACCTGTGGGTGAATCGGCTGCACCATCCGGTCGAGGATCCGGCCGAGCTGCTGGCGACCTTCGAGGCGCTGCGGACCGCCAACCTGGGGCTGTGGGCGCGCACCCCGGTCGAGGAGCGGGAGCGGGTCGGCATTCATCGCGAGCGGGGACCGGAAAGCTATGGCCTGACCTTCACGCTGGCCGCTGGCCATGATCGGTTCCACCTCGATCAGGCGCGTCGCGCGCTGGAGCGAATCCAGACAGCCTGACGGCCCTAGACACGGGGCCTACGCGATCCAGCGTCGGCCCAATCCTCGCATGATCTGCGCGAGCACCGCGGGGGCCAGGCTGATGGCCGCCACGATCGCCCACTCTGCCGGGGAGAGGGGAGTGGCACGGAAGGCGTCGGCAAGCGGTGGGACATGGGGGATCACCGCCTGCGTGACGATCACCACGGCCACCGCAATGGCGAGGAAGCCATTCACCGGCAGGCGTTGGACGGGCACGCTCAGGCTCCGATTGGCGTAGGCCCGAAAGACCTGGCCAATGGCCAGGGCGGTGAAAGCGACCCAGCGGGCGTGGTCGGCCCCGCCCGTGGCCGTCAGCATGACCACCAGCGAGGCCGTCGCCGTGAATCCGCCAGCAAGGACCATCCCGGTGAAGATGCCCCGATCGAGCAGTGGCTGGCGCCGCGGCCGCGGTGGCCGGCGCATGGCGCCTGGCTCTTCCGGCTCGCGCTCGAATGCGACCGATGCCGACAGGTCGATGAACAGCTCCGCCCACAGGATCTGGATCGGGAGCAGCGGCTGCGAGAACCCGACGACGGTCGCGATGAAGATGAACCCGAGCAGCGCAACGTGCGTGGAGAGGATGAAGGTCAGGCCCTTCTGGACGTTGGCGATGATCCGTCGCCCCTCGCGCAGGCCGTCCATCAGCGTCGCGAAGGAGTCGTCGCCGAGCACCAGGTCGGCAGCTTCTCGCGCCACGGCGGTGCCGCTGCCCATGGCCACCGCGACGTCCGCCCGGTTCAGTGCCGGGGCGTCGTTCACCCCATCCCCGGTGACCGCCACCGTGCGGTCGGCCAGGCGCGCGGCCTCGACGAGCCGCAGCTTGTCGGTGGGGCTGGCCCGAGCCACAACGTGCAGGCCGGCGAGCTCCGCAGCAAGCCGCTGCTCACTCCATGCGCCAAGCTCGTCGCCGGTCACCACGCGTCCACTCGTCATCGCCGCGTCGCGCGAGATGGCGGCGGCCGTACTGGGATGGTCGCCGGTGACCATGATCGTCTGGATTCCGGCCCCTGTGGCTGCCGCCATCGCGTCGCCGACCTCCGGACGGAGCGGATCGCGGAAGGCGATCAGTGCCACCGGCGCCCAGGGCTCAGCATCACGGCGCGTCGCCAGCAGCAGGAGACGGCTACCCTGAGTCGCGCGATCCGCGACGAGCACGCGCCAACCGTCGAGGCTGGCGGCCGACTCCTGGCCGCCCATTCGCAGCACCGTCTCGGGCGCCCCGATGGCCAGCCAGCGCGACGTACCCGCATCGATGAACGAGACGAGCGAGTACGGGTGGCCGTCGGCGGCGGGCTCGCATGACTCGATGAGATCGGGGTCGAGGTCCGGCAGGACGCCCTCGGATTGAGCGGCATTGCGGATGGCGGTGGTGAACGAGCCGGCCACGCCGAGTCTCGCCGCCTGCCATGCGTCCGCCTCGGCTCGCAGCGCATCGGCGAGCACGCGCTGTCGATCGGCTCCTGGTGGAAGATCTCCATCCGGGGTGACCACGGCTGACACGGCCAGCCGGTTCTGCGTCAGGGTCCCGGTCTTGTCGGTCAGGATCAGGTCGACGGCGCCGAGGGTCTCCTGGGCATTGAGGCGCCGGACGAGCACGTCGCGCCGCAGCAAGCGGTAGGCGCCAAGTCCCAGGATCACGGCCAGCAGGACCGGGGGCTCCTCCGGGATGGCGGCGATGGTGGCCGACACGGCGGCCAGCAGATTGACGCCGAGCGGGTCGCCGCGGACGAAACCCAGGCCGGCGGTGACGACGATCAGGACGACCGCGGCGACCAGCATGATGCGGACGAGCCGATCGAGCTCGGCCTGCACTGGCGAGCGCCGCTGGCCGCGACCGCCAAGACTGCCCGAGATGCGACCGACCTCCGTATCGGTCCCGGTCGCCACGACGACGGCCTCGACGCTGCCGCCGACGACGCTGGTTCCCGCGTAGACCATTGAATGGCGCTCGGTGAGACGCGCGGCCACGAGGTCTGCCGACGTGCCGACCTCTTCGGGCAGTGACTCGCCGGTGAGGATGCTGCGATCGACGAGGCCGCTCTGGCTGCCCAGGACGCGTGCGTCGGCCGCGACGACGTCGCCCGCCGTGAGCAGCAGGATGTCGCCGGTGACGACCTCGCGCGCCGGCCGCATGACCGGCACGCCGCCGCGACGGAGGAGGGCCGTTGGTGCCGAGGCGGCGCGCAGCGCGTCCAGCGCACGTTCCGCCCGATAGCCGGTGATCACGTCCGCCGCGACGATCGGAACGACGCCGGCCAGGATCAGCAGGCCGTCCCTCGTCTCACCCAGGAGGACGGCCAGGCCGCCGGCGCCGACCAGGAGCACGATGAAGGGTTCGGTGATCGTGCGCCACAGCATGGCCGGCAGCGATGGGCGCTCCACCGGCGAGAGCTCGTTCGGCCCCTCGCGGGCGAGCCGCTCCGCCGCCTGCTCCGGCGTCAGCCCGCGCTCGCTGGTCACCCCGTACCGGGCGGCCACGTCCGCTGCGGCGGTCGCGTGCGGTGGCGTCGTCGGCAACGAACGCGCGGTGCTCCGCGTCTCGGCGTGGGTCACGCGCGGCGGAAGGGGCTGGACGCGGGCCATGGTTCGACCATCCGCCCTAGCGTGGCGCTGGCGCCGGCAGCGTCTCCAGTTCGATCGACTCGACGCCGGCATCAATCTCGTCGACGGTCACCGGCAGGCCCGCGTCAAGCAGGAGCCGGCGCATCGGCACGTTGGAGGCGAACAGGGTGGCGCTGAGGCGCGGCACCTGCCGGCGGCGAGCCGAAGCCACGGCTGCTCGCATCAGGGCAGTCCCGATGCCCAGACCGCGAAAGCCATCCGCGACCGCAACGGCCAGCTCCTCGCCTCCTGCGGCATCGGGCTCGAGGCAGAGGTGGCCGACGATGCGGCCGTCCTGTGGCCCTGCCTCGCGGAGGACGGCCACGAGGCCATCACCTTGGTGATGGTCGGTGGCGGCGAATCGGTCTGCGGCCTCCCTGCTCAGGCATGCGCCCATGCCCAGGAACCGGGCGCGCCGGGCAGGTGGCGAGATGCTGTGGTAGAAGTCGAAGAGGCCGTCCCGGTCGCTCGATTCGATCGGCCGGATCGTGACCCATCGCTGAGGCCCGACCGGGATTCCGCCGGTCGGTCGCTGTGGCGGGGCCAGGACTGTCATGGGACGACCTCTTCGCTGCGGTCATCGTGGAACCTGTCAGCGGGTGGGCGGCAGGGCCGTTCGTCACGATCGATCGGGCCCGATGGCACCCGCGATCCCCGACCGCGCTGCCTAGACTCGAAACGTGCGAATCGTCACTGCCGATGAGGCCGTCGCCGGCATCGAGTCCCGGCAGCAGGTCTTCATGCATGGAGGCGCGTCCACCCCGACCGTGCTGCTGGACGCACTCGTGCGGCGGGCGCCGGATCTCGAGGAGGTGGGCATCATCCACTTCCATACCGAGGGACCGGCTCCACATCTCGCGCCCGAGATGGCCGGTCACTTCCGGCACCGGGCCCTCTTCATCGGGGCCAACGCCAGGGAGGCCGTCAACGCCGGGCGCGCCGACTACGTGCCGGTGTTCCTGTCCGATGTGCCCGAGCTCTTCCAGACGGGGGTGCTGCCGCTGGACGCCGTCCTCATCAACGTGACGCCACCCGACGAGCACGGCTACTGCTCGCTCGGCACCTCGGTGGACGCGGCGCTGGCCGCGACGCGATCGGCTCGAACCGTGATCGCGCAGCTCAATCCGATGGTGCCGCGCACCCTGGGCGACAGCTTCATCCACGTCTCGCAGATCGACCTGGCGGTCGAAGTCGACGCGCCGCCGTACGAGCACAGGGACCCGCCCCTCGGCGACGTCGAGCGGCGGATCGGCGAGTACGTGGCCGAGCTGGTGCCGGACGGCGCCACGCTGCAGATGGGCATCGGGTCGATCCCGGCCGCCGTCGGCCTGGCGCTCCGAGACAAGCACGACCTTGGCGCGCACACGGAGCTGTTCACCGATGTGGTCCTCGACCTGGTCGAGTCCGGCGCCCTCACCGGCGCCGCCAAGGAGATCAACCGCGGCAAGATCGTGACCGCCTTCCTGATGGGCACGCGCCGGCTGTACGACTTCGTGGACGACAACCCAATGGTCGAGATGCGTCCGGTCGACTACACGAACGACACCTCGGTCATCCGTCGCTTCCGGCGCATGGTGGCCGTCAACTCCGCCATCTCGGTCGACCTGACCGGGCAGGTCTCGGCCGATTCCATCGGCACCAGCTTCTACTCGGGCGTGGGGGGCCAGATGGACTTCATGCGCGGGGCCGCCCTGGCGGACGAGGGACGCGCCATCATTGCGCTGCCCGCCACGGCCGCCGGTGGCACGATCTCTCGTGTCTGCGCCGTGCTGCCGGAAGGTGCCGGCGTCGTCACCAGCCGCGCCCACGTCCGCACGGTCGTCACCGAGTACGGCGTGGCGGAGCTCTTCGGACGCAGCGTGCGGGAGCGGGCCCATGCCCTGATCGGGGTTGCCCATCCGGACTTCCGCGACGAGCTTCGGCACCTGGCCCGCCAGCGATTCCACCTGGACGCCTGAAGTCAGGGCACCTCGTCAGGCACCGGGCTCTCACCGGTGAGCAGGACGGTCAGCAGGTCCAGCGGGGTGATGACGCCGACCGCGCGCCCCTCGCCATCGATCACCACCAGCCGATGGATGTGGCGCTCCACCATCAGCCCAGCCGCGCGCCGTAGGCTGGTCTCCAGATGCACGGTCACTGCCGGCGAAGTCATGATGTGGCGGACCGTCAATCGGCCCCAGTTGCCGCTGATGAGCTCGCTGGACCGCGCGATCATGATGTCCGTCTGGCTGATGACCCCGACCGTCGCCCCACCCTCGACAACGGGCAGGCCCGAGATGCGGTGGGTCTTCAGCAGCCGCTCCGCCTCCGCCACTGGAGCGTTCGACTCGATGGTCACCGGATCGATGCTCATCAGGTTGCCGACTCGGAACTCGGACGGCACGGCCGCCATGGTGCTTCCTCCGATGCATCTGCTCGGCGGCAGTGTCGCCACCCGTATCGCGCGCGGCGCCTGCCAGAGGTCACCAATCGGCAGGCACGAAGTCACCAACGCCCCGGAATGAGCGTCAGACGCGCGAGGTCAGGCCCAGCGCCTCAAGCAGCTCGCGACCACCCGCCACCTCGCCTGGGCGCTGCGAGGTCAATCGGGCCAGCTCGTGGTGGACGACCGGCGCGTCGGAGGCCAGCGCATCGCGGAGCTCGACTGAGCGCCCCAATCGGGCGGTAGTGTGCGTCAAGAACGCTGCGAACAGCGCGAGCGGCGAAGCCTCGGAGGTCGTCCGCTGCACCTCGGGACGCCATAGCATCGGCGTGACACGCCCGAAGAAGGCCAGCACCTCCTCCGCCAGTCGATCCTCTCGCTGGCTGTGACCTGGCAGTCGGAGGATGGGTGCCGGGCTACGACAGACGACCAGCAGCGCGTCCCGGCTGATCGGCTCTCCAGTCACGACACCGCCGAAGGTTACGAAGCTGTTCCGTGCGCCGAGACGGTCAGCAATGCGGATCCGTCCCCAGCTCAGCGCGCGACGGTAGGGCGTCTTCAGCGACCGGTCGATGGTCTCGATTCGCCCACGTCCCTCGCTGGTGATCCAGAAGCTCATGGCCTCGGGGTCGAAATGCCGGAGCGTCGGGGCGGTCCGGATCATCGCCATCAGGCATGAGTCGGGCGCCGGTGCCTCCGGTGGGGTTCGAAAGACGATGAAGCCGAGGTTGCGCATCATCCCCGAGGCCTCATCCAACGTGATCGCCGGGTCCTGGAGGCTTTCAGGCGGGGCAACGTGTGTCGCAGGAGTCGTTCTCATCTTCCGCAGCATTGGGCCCGGAACCCCTGGCGGGTAGTGCCGATGCGCCCCTCACCCGGGGTGCCGAAGGGCCCGATCAGGACCGGGTGACGATGGTCACCACGGAAGGTGCCGATCGGCTCTGTCTGCGGAGACCTGATGCGCCCACGCTCGGTCGACAGGGCCGCAGGAGGCCCGGAGGTGGGGTCGTGACCCAGGGAACGCTTCCCGCACGCACCAGCCGTGACGAACGCGTCACGGGCCGATGGATCGTGTGCGCCATGGTCACCCGCGACGTGGAGCAGGGCATCGTGCTTTGTCCCGCCGGTGGACCGATACCTGTCACGGAGTGCCTCGACTGTCACCTGCTGCAGGCGCTCGAAGCCGACTGGCGACGACCGGATTGCAGGACGACGGAGGACTGAACCAGGTCGGGTCGAACGGCCATTAGGGAAGCGGCCGATCGGGAAGCCCCGATCGGCAAAGCCCCTCTCGATCGTCAGCGACTCACGACCACTGTTGCGCGCGCATGGGTGGCAACGTGCTCTGAGACGCTGCCCTGCAGGGCCCGCTCGAGCGCGTTCAGGTCGCGTGTCCCAACCACGATCGTGTCGTAGCCGCCCTCGTCGGCCTCTTCCTCGATCGCCCTGGCCGGATCGCCGACGGGTCGGTGCAGGAAGGGCTGGATGCCGGCATCGGTCAGGACCTTGGCCGCGTGCCGCAGCTGCGCGGAATGCTCATCCGGACCGTCCCACGTGTCCATCGGCGTCCGCCCGGGATGCATCGGCACCACGCTGACTATGCCGACCGGTACGTGGAAGGCCTTGGCGAGGCTGATCGTCGTCGTGAGGGCGTGATCGGCGGCCTCCGTGCCGTCGTACGCCACCAGGATCTTCTTCATCGTTTGCTCCTCTCCGGCCTCGGCGGGCACGCCGCGTTCGCCCGAGCAGGCCATGGCGAGATGCTGCTTCCACGATGGCAGCGCTCCAAGTGCCAACCCGCCCCGCCCGGGCGGGCCATGTGTCACAGCACTGAGCAGCCCGCACGCGACTGGTACTGGCGTCCGCCGAGGTACTGCATCAGACCGCACATCGCCGGTTGAAGGGCATCTCCGCGCATGGTGCTTCGGCGCAAGGGCGTACCCCTGTGACGATCACCCCATCGCCGCGCCCACGGTCCGGGCCGATCCTTGGCGGCATCGACTTCAGGCTCGATAGCAGGGATTGATATGGCTCGGGGGCGAACCATCGCACCAGACCACCAGCGATCGTCGTCGAACCGGCGACGGCCTTTCGGGGCACGGACCCCGATGCGGCGGCGCGCTGCTGCCGTGTCGTCGCTGGTGCTGGCCGGCTCCCTCGTCCTGACCCTCGCCGGGACCTCGGCTGCCGCCCCGGGAACGCGCGTCGACATCGACCCCGACGTGGCCCTGGTCCTCCAGGGAAGCACGGTCGTCCTGACCGCGGCCATCCAGGACGCAGACGGCAACCCGATCGCCGGTCCCGGAACGAGCACCCACATCCGTTGGTATTTCCTGCCCGGCAGCGCCAACGGCATGGGGAATCCCGGCAACAGCTCCGACCTCGATTGCCATACCGGCGACGTCGGCCAGTGCTCGGTCAGCTATGTCGCCAACGATCGGGGTATCGACCTCATCTGCGCGATTGCCGGTGGCCCGACCGATGACTGCGACGAATATCAGGACGTCTGGGATTGGGACAACAACGTCGATGTCGCCCTGCGCCTGGTGTTGAGGAACTGGACCGATCCGACGCCCACCCCGACGCCGACCCCGTGGCCGACCCCGACGCCGACCCCGACCCCCACGCCGACCCCGACCCCGACCCCCACGCCGCCGCCCACGCCGACTCCCACCCCCACGCCGACGCCTGTGCCAACGCCGGTCGTGACGCCCACTCCCACCCCGACCCCGACCACCGCGGCCACATCCAGCGCCGATGCGACGCCGACGCCGCAGGTCGAACCCTCGCTCGCGCCGGGGGCGGTCCCGACGCCGTTGCCGGTCCCGTCGGACGAGGCGAACACGCCGGCCTCGGTCGAGCCATCCCCGTCGATGACGCCCGCGCCCGCCCCCCATCAGCCGGATGAGGCGCCGATCGTCCCGATCCTCGGTCCGAGCGGTCCGCCTCAGCCGCCATCTCCAGCGCCGGCCCCTGCTCCCAGCCAGGCGCCTGATGGCGTGGTCGACACCATCATCTCGGCCGCCGCCGAGCAGGTCGGCCGGATCGTGCAGCCGGCTGCTGCCGGGGCAGTGGCCGTGACCTTCGGATTCCCGCTGATCCTGACCATGGCCGTGACCGCCTTCCTGGCGATCCAGCATCGGCTGGACGGCCGCGACCCGAAGCTTCGCTTGGCGCCGCAGAACCACGTGGAGACGGTGCTTCACTTCCGTGAGGAGGGGGAGCTGTGATCAGGCAGCAGGCGCGCGCCGAGGAGTACACGGCGCTCAGTGATCGCATGAGCTACCTGCTCCTGCTGCGGCTGGGGATGGCGACCGTGGTGCTGGCCTGTGCTGCCATCCGGCCCGAGGTGCTTGGCACGTCGCTCGTCGAGCTGGTGTCCATCACCACGGCCTACCTCGCCGCCGCGTGCGCGGCCGAGTGGGGTCGCCGCAGGCTCGGTCGCTACGGGCTGCCGCTGCTGAGCAGCATGCTCCTGATCGACGGGCTCTACCTCGCCTACGCCATGTACGTCACCGGCGCCACCCAGAGCCCGATTCGCTTCCTGATCTACCTGCACCTGGTGGCCGTCTCGCTGCTGGCGTCATATCGCACCGGGTTGAAGATCGCGCTCTGGCACTCCCTTCTTCTGTTCGTGGTGCTCTACGCGCAGGCGGCGCAGCTGCTGGCGCCGGTGGACGTCATCCCGGGGCGGGGGATCGAGTTCGACCGCATGCCGGTGCTGAACGTGACCTCCTTCTGGCTGTTCGCCTTGGCCACGTCGGTCTTCTCCGCCATGAACGAGCGAGAGCTCCGCCAGCGCCGCGCTGACCTGCAGGCGTTGGTCGACGTTGGGGCAAAGCTGGACGAGGTGGCCGACCCGGTGCACCAGGCGCGCATCGTGCTGGACGGCTTGTCGGCGCGCTTCGGATTCAGTCGCGGCCTGGTGCTTGGCGCGTCCGAAGGCAATCTGCTCGTGCTGGCCGCCCGCGGCACCAGCGAGTGGGAGGGCACGGCCCCAGCCGACGCCATCCTCAAGACCGCCTGGGCGCGCCGCTCCCTCCTGCCCGTCAAGCGCCTCGACCCGGGCCTCAATCCGCTGCTGAGCGCCACGCTGCCGAACGCGCGCAACCTGCTCGTCTCGCCCATGGTGGCCGACGGGCGGCCCGTGGGCGCGATCGTGGTCGAGCATCGCTCGCGCAGCATCTTTGGCGTCGAACGTCGCGTGGCGTCGGTGCTTGCCCAGTTCTCGGCGGTCGCGGCGCTCAACCTCCGCAACGCGGTCCTGCTGCGTCACGTGCAGAACCTGGCGGAGCGCGATTCGCTGACCGGCGCGGCCAATCGGCACATGTTCCAGCAGACGCTGGAGAAGACCCTGGCGGGCCTGCCGGACGAGTCAAAGGTCACCGCCGTGCTGTTCGTCGACCTCGACGACTTCAAGGTGGTGAACGACTCGCTGGGCCATGCCGCGGGAGACGATCTGCTGGTGGCGGTGACCGATCGCATCAGCCAGCTGGTGCGCCACACTGACCTGGTGGCACGGCTGGGCGGCGATGAGTTCGCCATCCTGACCGATGACGACGGCGAGCTGAGCAGAGCCCGTTCCATGGCCGAGCGCCTGGTGCGCGACCTGCGCGTGCCCTACGTGCTCGGCGAGCACACCGTGAGCGTCACCGCCAGCATCGGCATCGCCAGCTGCCGCGATGCGAATCGCAGCGCGCAGGAGGTCGTGCGCAACGCCGACGTGGCGATGTACATGGCCAAGGCCAACGGCAAGGCCGGGTTCGCCGTCTTCGATCCGGGCATGCATGCCGCCATCCGGGCCCGGCACGAGCTCGGCGCCGAGCTGCAGCACGCGGTGGATCTCGGACAGCTGCGCCTGGTCTTCCAGCCGATCGTGGCGCTCGAGTCGGGCCGCATCGCCGGACTCGAGGCGCTGGTGCGCTGGCAGCACCCCGAGCGCGGCCTGGTGGCGCCCGGCGAGTTCATCGAGATCGCCGAGGAAAACGGGGCCATCCTGCCGATCGGCCGCTGGGTCCTGCGCGAGGCCTGCGAGCGAGCGGTCAGCTGGCAGCGCGAGGGCCTCACGCCGCCTGCCCTCTTCCTGTGCGTGAACGTGTCCGCCCGCGAGATCCAGCAGCCGGGCTTCGTGGGATCGGTCGAGGAGACCCTGGCCTGGGCCGGCCTGGAGCCGAGCCGGCTCATCCTGGAGATCACCGAGACCGCGCTCATCAAGGCCACCGCGACCACCGTCGAGACGCTGGAGGCGCTCCGCGGGCTGGGCGTCCGCGTGGTGATCGACGACTTCGGCACCGGCTACTTCTCGCTCAGCCACCTCAGGCAGTTCCCGGTCGATGCCCTGAAGATCGCCGGCGAGTTCGTGCAGGTGAACGAGGGGGACTCCCGCTCGGCAGCGCTGGCCGGCGCGATCGTGGCGCTCGGTCAGTCGCTGGACATCACGACTGTGGCCGAGGGCATCGAGACGCGCGCCCAGGCGGAGCGCATGCGGTCGCTCGGCTGCAAGTTCGGCCAGGGCTACTTCTTCGCCCAGCCCTTCGGTGAAGCCGATCTCGCGGACGGCATCGCCGGGCTGGTGGCGAGCACCGGTCGGAGCGAGGCGTCGTCGGAGGCTGCGGCCGCTGCCCCACGGCCACGGCGGCGGCCTCGCTCCAGCCGCCGGCGTACCACTGGGCTGGAGCCGGCGCAGGCCTGATTCGTGCCGGCGGCCGTCCGGCCGCCGGCGCCAAACCCCTACCATCCGCGCGTGACGCCCGCGCTGCCGCAGCAGCCGCCCTTCGCGATCCGTGCCCGCCTGCTCACGCCGCACGGCCACGGTGGCATCCGCTGGGAGGACGACGTGCTGGTTCGCGTCGACGAGCGAGGCGCCATCGGTTCCATCAACCACCCGTCGGACGATTCGATGGCGGGGGATGCAGTGGTCGACCTGCGGCCATGGGTGCTGATGCCCGGGCTCATCGACCTGCACGCCCACCTGCCCCAGCTGCCAAACGCCGGGGTTGGCGCCGGGCTGCACCTGCTCGCCTGGCTGGAGCGCTACATCTTCCCGCTGGAGCGGGAGTTCGACGAGGCGGCTGCCGAACGGGTCGCGCCGGCGGCATTCCGCGCCTTCGCCCGCGCCGGCACGACCACCGTGGTGGCCTACGGCGCCATCTGGCAGCCCAGCCTGGACGCCTGCTTCCGGGCGGCCGAGGCGCACGGCATTCGCGCGGTGCTCGGCAAGGTGATGATGGATCGGCTCAGCTACGACGTCGAGCGTGCGCCGCAGGAGGTCCTGGAGCTCAGCGTCCGCCAGTCGATGGAGCTTTGCGAGCGCTGGCACGGCGCGGATGGCGGGCGCCTCTCGTACGCCTTCTCCCCGCGTTTCGCGGTGAGCTGCTCGGCCGAGATGCTGGCCGAGTCCGCGCGCCTGGCGCGCGATACGGGCGCGTACTGGCAGACGCACCTGTCCGAGGACGTCAACGAGCTGGCGGAGGTGGCGCGCCTGTTCCCGGACGCCACCGACTACACCGATGTCTACGATCGGGCCGGTGGTCTGCGTCCGGGGGCGGTGCTGGCGCACGCGGTCCACCTGTCGGATCGCGAGATCGGGCGCCTGGCCGAGAGCGGCGCGGCCATCGCCCACTGTCCGGCCTCGAACCTGTTCCTGGCCAGCGGCGCCATGCCATTGGGTCGCTACCTGGATGCCGGCCTGATCGTCGGGCTGGGCTCGGACGTGGCGGCCGGCCCCGACGTCTCGCTGTTCGGCGTGATGCGCGCCGGCGCGTACACGCAGAACGGGCTGCACGCGCTGGGCTTGGCCGCCCATCCCGCGCTGCCGCCCCGCGAGTGGCTGCGCCTGGCCACGCTGGGTGGTGCGCGGGCGCTGGGGCTGGAGCAGCGGATCGGCTCGGTGGAGGCCGGCAAGGAGGCGGACCTGATCGTGGTCGACCCGGCCACGACGCTGCCGCTCGGCGAGGCCGGCAACCCCGGCGAGCACGATGGGCCGGACGAGATCCTGAGCCGCCTGATCTATCGCATCCAGCCCGACACGGTCCGCGGCGCGTGGGTCCGCGGGCGCCTGCTCCCCACCTGAGCGGGCGGCGATCGGATACGCTACGCGCCGATGGCACGCATCCTCCAGATCCTGGTCAACGCCGGCGCGCTGTGGGTCGCCGTCACGATCGTCGATGGCCTGGACTGGACCGGCGCCGAGTTATGGAAGTTCCTGCTGGTGGCGGTGATCTTCAGCCTGGTCAACACCTTCATCAAGCCGATCCTGAGGATCATCACCCTGCCGATCACGGCGGTGACGCTCGGACTCTTCCTGCTGGTCATCAACGCCCTGATGCTGCTGCTGACAGGCTGGATCAGCGACCAGCTCGACCTGGGCTTCATCGTCGAGGGCTTCATACCGGCGTTGCTCGGCGCGATCATCATCTCGATCGTGGGCTGGGTCCTGTCCCTGATCGTGGGCGCCATCACCCCGGATTCCGTCTGATCCAGGCCCGCGCCTTTCCGAGCCGATGACTCCGCGCCGTGCCGGCAGCTGGCTGGTGCTCACCTTCGGGCTGGCCGTGGCGGTGGCGGTGCTGCTCACCGGCCCGCTCCTCCTGTTCGTGCCGCCCTTCGTCTCCTTCCAGCAGTCGCGCCATGACGTGCCGGCGCTGCTGGGCACCGATCTCGCCGCGGTCGACCGGGCCACCGCCTCGATGCTCGGCGACCTGCTGCTCAACGGCGATTTCGAGGTCAGCCTCGACGGCTTGCAGCCCGTGCTGGACGCGGCGGAGCGCAGCCACATGCGCGATGTCGGAGGCGTGGTCCGGGGCCTGACCCTGGCCGACGCCGTGGCGCTGGCGATCGTGATCGTGGTCGGCCGCCGCCTGCGGCCCGAGCCGTTCCGACGGGGACGCGCCATGGTCGCCGCGGCGGCGGGCATCGGGACGGCGGCGGTGCTGCTCGGGCTCTTTTTCGCCGTCGCCTTCGACACCGCCTTCGCGGCCTTCCACGCCCTCTTCTTCGCGGCCGGGACCTGGCAGTTCGGACCCGATTCCAACCTGCTGCGCTTCTTCCCGGAGCCGTTCTGGTACGAGATCGCGCTGGTGGCCGGCGCCACGATCGTGATCGGTTCCGTGCTGGTGGCTCTGCTGGGCCTGCGCGACATGCGGCGGAGCGCCTGAGCGGGGCCAGCGGCGCGCTCCGCTACACTCGATCCGTGGGCTGGCGCTCGTTCTCAATCGGCAGCGTGCTGGGGATTCGCATCACGCTGCACCCGACCTGGCTGGTGATCGCCTTCCTGGTGACCTACGCCCTGGCCGCCCGGGACCTGCCGACCCGCTTCCCGGGCTGGATCGCGCCCGCCTACGTCGCGGTGGGGGCGGCGGTGGCGATCCTCTTCTTCGCCTCGGTCCTCGTCCACGAGCTGAGCCACGCGGTGGTGGCGCGGCGCTTCGGCATCCAGGTGCGCGACATCACGCTCTTCATCTTCGGCGGCGCGGCCACGCTGGAGGGCGACGCCAAGACCCCCGGGCAGGAGGCGCTGATCGCCGTTGCCGGACCGGCCAGCAGCCTGGGGCTGGCGCTGGTCCTGATCGGCGCGTCGCTGATCATCGACCAGCCGCATGTCGGTGCCATCACCGGCTGGCTGGGGATCATCAACCTCAGCCTGGCCATCTTCAACATCATCCCGGCCTTCCCCATGGACGGCGGACGCATCCTGCGCGCCGGCCTGTGGCGGCTGCGCGGGGATCAGTTCGCTGCCACGCGCGGCGCGGCCGTGGTGGGGCGGCTGTTCGGCTACCTGCTCATCGCCCTTGGCGTGTGGTGGGCGTTCACGGGCGACTTCTCGGGCCTGTGGCTGGCGCTGATCGGCTGGTTCCTGTCGAACGCGGCCGGCGCCACGGTCCAGCAGCTGGGCATCCAGCGCTCGCTGGCGGGCGTCAAGGTCCGCGACGTGATGGAGGCCGAGCCGGCATCGGTCTCGCCGAACGAGACGATCGCCGACCTCGTCAACGGCCGCCTGGTGCGGGGCGACGGCCGTTCGTTCCTGGTGCGGCACGCCGACGGCGGGCTGGCCGGCATTGTCAGCCTGTCCGACGTGCGTCGCGTGGCGCGCGACGACTGGGCGGCCGCCCGGGTCACCGACGTCATGACCCGCTACGCGGACCTGGCCCACGTCGGCCCTGACGACGATCTCGGCAACGCCCTGGAGCTCCTGCAGGATCGAGAGGTCAACCAGCTGCCGGTGGTCGAGGACGATGGCCGAACCGTGGTCGGGCTGCTCACCCGGACCGGCATCCTGCGCCTGGTCGACACGCGGCTGAAGCTCGGCGTCTGAGCCGATGCGCTCGGTCGAGGACGCCCTCGCCGGCATCGTGGCCATGGCGGCCCGGACGACCGAGGCGGAGACCCTGCCACTGGCCTCTTGCCTTGGCCGGGCCCCGGCCTCCTTCGTGCTGACCGCGGCGGTGGACGTGCCCCCCTTCGACAACTCCGCGATGGACGGCTACGCCCTGCGATCGGCCGATACGCCGGGCCGCCTGCGCCTGATCGGCGAGGTGGCGGCCGGTGCCGCGACACTGCCCGACGTCGTCCCGGGCACGGCCGCGCGGATCATGACCGGTGCGCCGCTCCCGCGCGGGGCCGATGCCGTGGCGCCGATCGAGGTGGTCCGCGAGGACGGGGAGGTGGTCGAGGCGCCGGCCACCGAGCCCGGCGCGCACGTGCGCGATGCCGGGCACGACACGCGGGCCGGCGAGTCGGTGTCGCTGCCCGACGAGCTCCTTGGCGCCGCCTCGCTGGGCCTGCTGGCGTCGCTCGGCCTGGGCGAGCTGGACGTGCGCCGCCGCCCGCGGGTGGCGATCCTGTCGACCGGCGACGAGCTGCAGGCCCCCGGCGCGCCGCTGGCGCCGGGCCAGATCCACGACGCCAACGGAGTTGCCCTGGCAGCGGCCATCAGCGAGGCAGGCGGCGAGCCGCTCCCGCTGGAGCGGACGCCGGACGACCCGGGTCGCATCGAGCGGCAGGTGGTGCGCGGCGCGGCCGAGGCGGACCTGCTGGTCGTGTCGGGCGGCGTGTCGGTCGGGCGCCACGACCACGTGCGCGACGTGATCCAGCGCCTTGGAGCGCTCGACTTCTGGCGCATCCGCGTGCAGCCCGGCAAGCCGCTGGCCTTCGGCGAGGTGCGGGGCGTGCCGGTGATCGGCCTGCCCGGCAACCCGGTCAGCGCGCTGGTCACCTTCGAGCTCTTCGCGCGGCCGCTGATTCGCCGCATGCTCGGCCTCTCCGGCAGCGGCCGCCTGACGCTGCCCGTGGCGGCGCGAGAACGCATGACGAAGGATCGGGAACGGCGCGCGTATCTGCGCGTGGAGATCTCGCGCGGAGCCGATGGGCTGGAGGCACGGGCGGCCGGCGGCCAGGCATCGTCGCAGCTGCGCCCGCTGGCTGCCGCCAACGCCCTGCTGATCGTGCCGGAGGGGGAGGCCGCTGCCGAGGCGGGGCGGACGTACGATGCGCTCCTGCTGGGAGCCATCGCATGACGACGAGCCATCTCGGTCCGGGGGGCGAGCCGCGCATGGTCGACGTGGGCGACAAGCCGGTCACCCCGCGGCGGGCGGTTGCCGAGGCCACGGTCCGCATGCAACCCGAGACGCTCGCCGCGCTGCTGAACGCCGGCGGGCCGAAGGGCGACGCGTTCGGCGTCGCCCGGCTGGCTGGGATCGGTGCCGCCAAGCGCACCGCGGAGCTGATCCCGCTTTGCCATCCGCTGCCGCTGGACAAGGTCGAGGTGACGCTGACGCCGGAGCGTGGCGCCGGCAGGGTGGCCATTCGCGCCGAGGCGCGGGCCACGGCTCGCACCGGGGTCGAGATGGAGGCGCTGACCGCCGCCAGCGTCGCCGCCCTCACGCTGTACGACATGGCCAAGGCGCTGCAGCGCGACATCGTGATCGAGCGCGTCTCCCTGCTGGAGAAGGATGGCGGTCGCAGCGGGTCGTGGTCGGCCGCGGAAGCATCCGGACCTGCGGCGTCGGAGACGGTGACTCCGGTGCCCGAGGCCGTGGTGGTGACGTGCTCGAACCGTTCGGCCGCCGGGGAGCGCGAGGACACCGCCGGCCCGAAGCTGGTCGAGGCCCTGCGTGCTGCCGGCTGGGACGTGGAACCGCGACCGCAGGTCGTGCCCGACGACGAGGCGGCCATCGCCGCTGCCCTGACCGCCCTGGCGGAGGCCGGGCATCGGCTCATCCTGACCACCGGCGGCACCGGCCTGACCCCCACCGACGTGACGCCGACCGCCACGCTGCGGGTGGCCGACCGGGGGGTGCCCGGCATCGCCGAGATGATGCGCGCCGCCGGCCTGGCCTCCACGCCGATGGCCGCCCTGTCGCGGGGCGTGGCCGCGGCCCGCGGCCGGACCCTGATCGTCAACCTGCCGGGCTCACCGAAGGGCGCCATCGAGTCGCTCAGTGCGGCGCTGCCGGTGCTGCGTCACGCCGTCGACCAGCTGGCGGGCGGCGATCACTGAGGCGCGCCTGACCCCCGCCCGCGGCAGTGGCGCCGGTAGCATCTGGGCCGCATGACGCTCGGCATCCCGTTCTACCCGCTGATCGTCGTCGCCGTGGCGGTGGCGGCCACACTGTTCTGGCGTCGCGCCCGCTACCACCTGGCCGTGCTGCGCGCGGGCCGCCCGCTCGACCGGCTCGACCAGCCGCTGCGCCGGGTGTGGGGCTTCGTGGTCTACGTCATCGGCCAGAAGCGGCTGCTGCAGGATCCGCTGCCCGGCGTGATGCACGCCTTCATCTTCTGGGGCTTCGTGGCGCTGCTGGTCACGACCGGCAACTACCTGACCAACGGGCTGGTGGAGGCGATCCTGGCCTGGCCGCTGGGCGGCGTGCTGTGGATGCTGGCAGTGGGCCTCGCCAACCTGTTCATCGGGCTGGTCCTGGTGGGCGTGCTGTACTCGCTCTTCCGGCGTATCGTGCTGCGGCCGACCCGCCTGGCCCTGTCGCGCGACGCGTTCGTCATCCTGGGCCTGATCCTGGCGGTCGTCACCACCGAGCTGATCGGCGACGCCCTTCGGTTCGTCGCTGACCCGGACGACCCCGGACGGACACTGGCCTTCCTGGCCGGACCGCTGTCCGTGCTGCTGGCACCCATCGGGCCCGATGCCGCCCTGGCCTGCTTCGGCCTCTTCGCCTGGCTGCACATCGGCTTCGTGCTGGCCTTCGGCGCCTACCTGCCCTTCAGCAAGCACCTGCACATCCTGACCAGCGAGCCGAACGTGTACTTCCGCAACCTCGAGCCGCGCGGCGCGCTGCGCACCATGGACCTGGAGGCCGAGCCGCCGCCCGGCGAGGACCTGGTCTACGGGGCCAAGACCCTGCAGGATCTGTCCTGGCGCCACCTGCTGGACGGCCTGTCCTGCACCGAGTGCGGGCGCTGCATGGAGTTCTGCCCCGCCAGCCTGACCGGCAAGACGCTCAGCCCCAAGCACTTCATGGAGGGCCTGCGCGACCAGATCGTGATGGCCGAGACCGCGCTGGCGGCAGCCGCCTCGGCCCAGCGTGCCGCCAAGGGCGGCGCCGGCAACGGGGTGGAGGCCTCCGACGCGGCGCTCGGCCTGGCGCGCGCGCGAGCCCAGGACGCGCTGTCGCTGCCGCTGGTGGACAACGCCATCCCCGAGGAGGCGGTCTGGCAGTGCACCACCTGCGGCTGGTGCGTCGAGGGCTGCCCGGTGCTGATCGAGCATGTCGATTCGATCGTCGAGATTCGACGCAACCTGGTGCTCGAGGAGGCGTCGTTCCCGACCGAGCTGAACGCCGCCTTCCGCAACATGGAGAACGCCGGCAATCCCTGGGGCCAGCCCGGATCGGCGCGCCTCGACTGGGCCAAGGGCCTGGACGTGCCGGTCTTCGGCCGTGACCCGATGCCGGCGCCCGAGCCACGTGCCGACGAGCGGCCGTGGCGCACCATCTACGGCATGGGTCGGCGCGACGCGCCGATTCTGTACTGGGTCGGCTGCGCCGGGGCGTTCGATGATCGCAACCGCCGCGTGGTGCGGGCCATGGCCCAGCTGCTGCGCCAGGCCGGGGTCCCGTTCGCGGTGCTCGGCCCGCAGGAGACCTGCAGCGGCGACCCGGCCCGCCGCGCCGGCAACGAGTACCTGTTCCAGATGCTGGCGCAGGAGAACGTGACGACGCTGACGTCGGCGCGGGACGTGCACGGCGTGCAGACGGTGGTGGCCAGCTGCCCGCATTGCTTCAACACCATCCGCAACGAGTACCCGCAGTTCGGGCTGCGCGGCCTGCGGGTCATCCATCACACCCAGCTGCTCGACGCGCTGGTGGCCGAGGGCCGATTGGTGCCGTCCGAGCACCACGCCGCGGTGGTCGCCTACCACGATGCCTGCTACCTGGGCCGCTACAACCAGGTCTACGACGAGGGCCGCCGCGTGGTCGAGGCGGTGCCGGGCACCGACCTGGTCGAGATGGAGCTGCACCATCGCAAGGGCATGTGCTGCGGGGCGGGCGGGGCGCGGATGTGGATGGAGGAGCGCGAGGGGCAGCGCATCAACCACCGGCGGGTCGAGCACGCGCTCGCCACCCAGGCGGACGCCATCGCCACCGCCTGCCCCTACTGCCTGATCATGCTGCGCGACGGCGTGACCGACCTGGAACGGACCGACGTGGCGGTCCGTGACGTGGCCGAGTGGCTGGCCGACGCGACCGGCGCCTGGCAGACGGCCGGCCCGGGCGATGAGCCACTGATCCCGCAGGAGTCGGCGGAATCCGCGTAGTTCTTGCCGAGAAGTTGCGGAAAGTTTGACCACGCTTCCGGCGCACCGCTACGATTCGCAAACCGTGGCAGTCCGTTCGCTCGGGGCATCTGGGCGCAGGCCGCTCCTCGATGACCTGGACAAGGCGATCATCAAGGCCCTCCAGCTGGATGGCCGGCGGCCGTACGCGCAGATCGGGCGGGAGCTCAAGGTGCCGGAAGCCACCGTCCGCCAGCGCGCGGAGCGCCTGATCAGCCGCGGCATCGTGCAGGTCGTGGGCGTCACTGACCCGCTGGCCATGGGCTTCGGGCAGCCGGCCTTCATCGGCTTGCACGTCGACGCCTCACGCCTGGACGAGGTGGCCGGGGCGGTCGCCGCCCTGGACGAGGTTACCTACGTGGTGGTCACTGCGGGGCGCTTCGACATGATCTGCGAGGTCGTCTGCGAGGACAACGAGCACCTGCTCCGCGTGCTCGCCGATCAGCTGGCCAAGGTCGAGGGCATCCGCTCCACCGAGACGATGGTGGAGCTGCGGTTCGTCAAGGAAAGCTATCGGTGGGGCACGAGGTAGGAGGGCGCGCGTGACCGTTGCCGAGAGGCGCGATCTTGACCGTGAGCGGGTGAGGGCGCTGGGCCAACGGGAGGAGGCGGCCTACCGGGCCCGCACCCCGCGCAGTGGCGAGCTGCACGAGCGCGCCCAGCGGGCGATGCCGCTGGGCGTGGCCAGCTCGTTCCAGACCTACGACCCGTACCCGCTGTTCATGACCGATGCGCGCGGATCGCGGATCTGGGACGCGGACGGCAACGAGTACATCGACTTCGACATGGCCTTCGGCGTGCTGGCCGCGGGCCACTCCCATCCGCTGCTGGCGGAGGCGCTCCAGCGGCGCGTGGCGAACGGCACCTGCTACACCTTCCCGGTCGAGGACGGCGTGGCGCTGGCCGAGGAGATCAAGCAGCGTTTCGGGATCGACCTCGTGCGCTTCAGCAACTCCGGCACGGAGGCCACCATGGACGCCATCCGGGTGGCCCGCGGCTTCACCGGTCGCGAGAAAGTGCTGAAGTTCGAGGGCGGCTACCACGGCCACCACGACGACGTGCTGGTCAGCATCCAGCCGCCGCGCGATGCGATGGGGCCGGCAGACTCGCCGACCACCGTGCCCGCCACCGCCGGCCTGCCGCGCAGCCGGTTGGCAGAGACGCTGGTGGCGCCCTTCAACCAGGCGGAGACGGTGGCCGCCATCCTGGAGGCCAATCGCGACGAGATCGCCGCCATCATCGTCGAGCCGATCCAGTTCAACATCGGCGTGGCGCCGCCGCTGCCCGGCTTCCTGGAGCGGCTGCGCGAGCTGGCCACCGATCACGGGATCGTGCTCATCTTCGATGAGGTCAAGACCGGCGTGGTGCTGGCCTATGGCGGCGCGACCGAGTACTTCCGGGTCCAGCCCGACCTCGTGTGCCTGGCCAAGAGCATCGGCGGCGGGGTGCCGGTCGGCGCCTTCGGCGGCCGCGAGGAGGTCATGCGCTCGATCGAGCAGGTGCCGCAGCGGTACGCGTCGCGCCTGGCCGTTGAGCACTCCACGCTGGCCAGCGGCGCCGACCGGGTCGCCCATTTGGGCACCTTCAACGGCAACCCGCTGTCGATGACCGCCGGGCTGGTGACGTTGACCCAGATCCTGACCCGCGACGCCTATCCGCGGCTGCACGCCATGGCCGATCGGCTGACCGCCGGCTGCCAGGAGGTGATCGACGACTTCGGCCTGCCCGCCTACGCCATCAACGTCGGCCCCAAGGGCTGCGTCATGTTCGCGCCCGAGCGCGTGACGAACTACCGCGACTTCATCGGCCTGGATGGCGAGCTGTGGGAGGCGGGCTTCTTCTACCTGGCCAACCGGGGGGTGCTGCTGCCGCCCGGCGTGGACGATCAGTGGACCCTCTCGGTGCAGCACACCGACGAGGAGATCGAGCGGCACATCGCCGTCTTCCGGGACTTCGCCCAGGAGGTGGCTGGCTAGCCACTGACCGTGACCAGTGTCGTATCAGCGGCATGCGGCTTGCTTGCGGGCAGAGCATGCCGGCCTGGCACCTGAAGGGCGACGAGGGAGTGGTCTGGTGATCGAGCGATGGGCGCGTCCGCTGTCCGGCCTGTGGAATGGCATCGCCAACGTCACGAACGCGATGTATCGCCCGCTCGGGACGCCGGGGAAGTACTTCCAGGACTTCCTCAACGGCAGCTGGCTCGGACACCCGGTGCACCCGGTGCTCACCGACGTGGTGGTCGGCGGCGCGACCATCGCCGTCGTCCTTGACCTGCTGCGCTACTTCCTGGGCGTGACCGGCCTGGAGGATGCGCTGACCTGGTCGATCGGCCTGGTGACCGTGGCGGGCGTGGGCGCGATCGTCACCGGGCTGACCGACTTCAAGGACACCGCCACCGGCGACGAGCGCAACATCACCGGCTTCCACGGTGTGATCAACATCATCGGCATCGTCCTGTTTGCGCTCTCGTTCTTCGTGCGACTGGGCGGCGCGCACGACAGTGGCTTCTGGGTCTTCCTGATTGGCTACCTGGTCATCTCGGTGGGTGCATACATCGGCGGCCACGTGGTCTTCAAGTACGGCTACATGGTCAACCGCAGCGCCTTCGCGCGCGGCAAGAAGGCGGGGGAGTTCACCCCGATCCTGGCCGCCACCGAGCTGCCGGAGGCAACGCCGACCAAGGCCAGCTTCGGTGCCACCACCTTGGTACTGGTGCGGCGCGGGGACGTGGTCAGCGCGCTGAAGGAAACCTGCTCGCACGCCGGCGGTCCGCTGGCGGAGGGCACGCTGCGCGGTGACACGATCGTCTGCCCGTGGCATCAATCGGCCTTCCGCCTATCGGACGGCGCGGTGCGCCACGGCCCGGCCACCAGCCGGCAGGTCGCCTATCGAGCGCGAGTCAACGACGGCCAGGTGGAGATCCAGGGCCCGATCGAGTAGGCCGTCACCGGGGCCCGGGCCTCGATTCGGTATCCTGTTGGCCCCTGTCCGCAAATGGAGGCTGACATGGTTCGCCTCACCCGGTTCGGCGTGGTCCGGACAGCCAGCGTCGCCGCGATCGTCTACCTGATCTTGACCGCGATCATCTGCATTCCTGCCGCGCTCATCGTCTCCACGACCCCCATGACGGTCACCGACCAGTTTGGGCGGACGTTCAGCATGCAGGGCGCGGGCATATTTCTCCTGCTCCTGCCGCTCCTGTATGCGGCGTTCGGCTGGATTTTCACCGCCATCGCCTGCCTGATCTACAACCTGGCCGCATGGATCACCGGCGGCATCGAGTTCGAGGCGGTATCGGTTGCTGCGCCGGCGCCGCCGCCGGCCGCCCCGCCGCCGGCCGCCCCGCCGCCGGAGCCCACCGCCGAGTGACCTATCTGCCGACCGCCGAGCATGACGAGCTGCGCGCCGTGGTCCGCGAGCTGGCCGTCGAGCGGATCGCGCCGCGTGCGGCGGAGATCGACAGCAGCGCCGAGTTCCCCTGGGACCTGAAGGAGCTGCTGGCCAAACAGGATCTGCTGGGCACCGGCTTCCCCGAACGCCACGGCGGCACGGAGCTCGACACCGTCGCCCAGGCCATCCTGGTCGAGGAGATCGCCCGCGCGGATGCCACCACCAGCCTGATCCCCATCGTCCAGAAGCTCGGCGCGTTGCCCATCACGATGGCCGGGAATGACGAGCAGAAGGACCGATACATCCCGCGCCTGGCGTCCGGCGAGTGGCTGATCGCCTTCGCCCTGACGGAGGCCGCGGCCGGCAGCGACGTGGCCAGCAACCGGATGCGAGCCCGTCTCGACGGCGACTGCTACGTCTTGAACGGGTCGAAGCGCTTCATCACCCATGGCAGCGTCGCCAACGTCCTGACCGTGTTCGCCCTGACCGATCCGGACGCGGGCGGCCGCAAGGGGATGAGCGGCTTCATCGTGGAGACCGATACGCCCGGCTTCGCCGTGGCGCGGGTCGAGCACAAGATGGGAATTCGCGGTTCACCCACCGCCGAGCTGACCTTCGACGACGTGCGGGTCCCGCTCGAGAACCGGCTGGGCGCGGAGGGCGACGGCTTCAAGATCGCCATGAATACGCTGGATCGCTCGCGGTTGAGCATCGCCGCCCAGGCGGTGGGCATCGCGCAGGGCGCCATCGACGAGGCGACGCGTTACGCGGCCGATCGGAAGCAGTTCGATCAGCGCGTGATCGACTTCCAGGGGATCCAGTTCATGCTGGCCGACATGGTCAGCCAGGCCGAGGCTGCCCGGCAGCTGACGTATGCTGCCGCCGCCCGGGTGGATGCCAACGCATCGGACCTGGCGTACTGGACCAGCTGCGCCAAGCTGATCGCCGGCGATACCGCCATGCGGGTGACCACCGACGCGGTCCAGATCCTGGGCGGATACGGCTATATCACCGAGTACCCGGTGGAGCGGATGATGCGCGACGCCAAGATCACGCAGCTCTACGAGGGTACCCAGCAGATCCAGCGCCTCATCATCGCGCGGCAGGTCCTGCAGCGTGCCGGGGTGGGCGCATCCGAACGCACCCAGGAGCAGCCTCGCCCGTGAAGATCGTCGTCACCGTCAAGCAGGTCCCGGCCACCACCGCCGAGAAGCGATACACCTCGGACCTGAGGCTCGATCGCGCATCGGCCGAATCGGTGGTCAACCCGCTGGACGAGTACGCCATCGAGCAGGCGCTGCGCCTGCAGGAGGCCGGGGCGGCGGACGAGGTCGCCTACCTGTCGATGGGCCCGCCGTCGGCGGCGGAGGCCTTGCGACGAGCGCTGGCCATGGGTGGCGAGGAGGCCTACCTGGTGACCGATGACGCCCTGGCCGGGGCCGATGAGTGGGCGACCGCCAGGGTCCTGGCGTCAGCCCTGGACAAGCTGGCGCCCGACGTGGCGCTGATGGGCATGGCCTCCGACGACGCCCGCGGCTCGCTGGTACCGGGGGCGGTGGCCGCCATCCGCGGCGTGCCGCTGCTCTCCTACGGCTCGGAGCTGACACTGGGCGATGGGGTGGCCCGGGTGCGGCGCCTGACGGCGACCGGCTTCGACATCGTCGAGGCGCCGCTGCCGGTGGTGGCCAGCGTGACCGACCAGGTGGGGGAGCCGCGCTACGCCAGCCTGAAGGGGATCATGGCCGCCAAGCGCAAGGCGCTCGAGACCTGGTCGTTGGCCGACCTGGGCCTGGACGCCGATGCGCTGCACGGCGCGGCATTGACGCGCGTGGTGGAGGCCAGGCCGCCGGAGGCCAAGCCGCCGACCGAGCGGATCGAGAACGTCGGGGCCGACGAGGCGGCGACCAGCATCGCCGACTGGCTGGCCGCCCGGAAGCTGATCTAGGCGAGGAGAACCGGACGCCATGAGCAACGACATCGCCTTCCTCGCCGAGTTCGCCGACGGGCAGCCGGCGCGCAGCGCGCTGGAGCTGGCGGCCGGCGCCGCCGAGCTGGCCACCGCCTCCGGCGGATCGGCGGTGGGACTGGCGTACGGAGCGGGCGCGAAGTCCGGTGCCGCCGGCCTGGGCGCGGCGGGCGCGGCCAGGGTCATCGTCCTGGGCGCCGAAGCCGGGCCGGCCATCGCCATGGCCGCTGCCCTGGCCGCGGCGCTGGGCGAGCTGGAAGCCCAGGTGCTGCTGGCCCCGGCCACGCCGAACGGCCGCGACCTGGCTGCCGCGCTGGTCGGCCTGCGGGGCGTTCCCGCCTTCGGCCCGGTGCGCGCCGCCGCGATCAGAGACGGGCGCCTGCAGGTCGAGCAGTCAACGTTGCAGGGCACGGTCATCACGGTCAGCGAGCCGGTGGACGGCGCGCCGCAGCCGGCCGTGGTGCTGGTGCTGGCGAACACGTTCACCCCGGCGGAGGGCGGCAGCGGGAGCGCCGAGGTCAGTGATGCGCCGGCGGCCGACGAGAGCTCACTCGGCAAGGCCACGGTCGTGGAGTCGCACCCGGCGGAGGCGGCGGTCGCCAACCTGGAGGAGGCCACCATCATCGTGGCCGGCGGGCGGGGCGTGGGCAGCGAGGCGGGCTTCGCGCCCCTGCACGACCTGGCGGCGGCGCTCGGTGGGGCGGTGGGGGCCAGCCGGGCGGCGGCCGACGCAGGCTGGGTCCCGTACCAGCTGCAGATCGGCCAAACCGGCAAGGTCGTCAAGCCAGCGCTCTACCTGGGCATCGGCATCAGCGGCGCGATCCAGCACCGGGTCGGCATGCAGACCGCCGAGCACGTGGTCGCCATCAACAAGGATCCGGACGCGCCCATCGGCGAGTTCGCCGACCTGTTCGTGGTGGGGGACCTGTTCGCGATCGTGCCCAAGCTGACCGACGAGATCAACCGCCGCAAGGGAAGATAGACCGATGCACAGGCTCGCCCGAGCACCACTCCTCCTGGCCATACCACTGCTTCTCGTCGCCCTGCTGCCGGCCAACTTCCTGCGCCGCGGCGGGGGCCGTCGCCGGCCGCACGGCTACGGCAAGGAGCTGCGCGAGTACCGCGATCGGCTGGCCGAGCAGACCGCGCAGATCGACAGCCGGCTGGGCAGCGCCGCCGACACCCTCGATGCCCTGCGGCGCCGCGCCATGGATGTGGACGAGGCCGTGGACCTGCTGCAGGCCGAGGAGGACGAGCTCGACCAGCGGGCCGAGGCGTTGGAGGACATGCTGGCCCCCCAGGAGCTGCATGCCCTGCACATGGAGTACGAGGCCAACCTGGAGCGGGCGCTGCGCGGCATCGTGACCGCCGAGCGCGGCTGCGCCATCACGCGGATGCGGCACCGCCCGCCGGACGACGAGGAGCCCTACAACTACTGGAAGCGCGGACACCAGAACATCATCCACGCCCGCATGCGCATGCGCGAAGTGGTCGAGGTGCTGCTCGCCTGGGAGCCCGGCAAGCGGGCCGAGGTGAGCGTCACCACCCGCCTGCACCGTGACGCCGGCTGACCCTCAGCGCGTACGCGTGACCTTGCCGAGCCCGGGCGGGGCGTCGGGGCTGATCCCGCGTCGGCGCGCCACCGCCTCCACCAGCAGCTGTCCGGGGACGGCGTAGACGATCGGCGTCAGCGCTTCCGGCAGGTCGAACGAGAGCACCAGGGCACCGGGCGTGCTGGCGGCCTCCGGACCGCCGATGACGACCGGCACGCCGCCGCGGGCGCCGGTCTGCTGCAGCGCCTCGTCGACCAGCCCACCCATCGGTCCATCCGGCCGGATGGCCAGCACCGGGACCCTGGGTCGGGTCAGCACCACCGGACCGTGCGCGAAGTCGGCGGTGGAGTAGGCCTCGGCGAAGAGCCCGACCGTCTCCTTGAACTTGAGGGCCAGCTCCAGGGCGGTCGCCAGGTTGTAGCCGCGCGCAATCACCAGCGCGCGGTTGGCCCTGGCGAAGGCACGCACGGCCGCGGGTCCGGGAGCCGACCTCGCCCCGTCGTCGCCGGCCAGCCAGCGCTCGGTGGTGCGCAGCGTGGCGCGCAGCAGCTCGGGCAGCCCGGCCAGGCCGTGCGCCAGGTCGCTTGACGGCTTGATGGCCTCGACCAGCGCCGCGATGACGGCCAGCTGGGCGACATACGTCTTGGTGGCGGGCACCGCCAGCTCCCGACCGGCACGGCAGGGGAGCACGTGCTCGGCCGCGTCGCCCAGCGGCGAGTCGGGGTGGTTGGTGATCGCCACCGTCTGCGCGCCGGCCGCGCGCGCGGCGGCCGTCACCGCCACGATGTCCGGGCTCTGCCCGGACTGCGAGATGGCCAGCAGCAGGCCGCCCTTCCAGCGCAGTGGCCGCTGGTAGATGGTGGTGACCGAGGGCTTGGCCAGACCGGTCGGCAGGCCGAGGTGGATCTCCATCAGGTACTGGGCGTAGTTGGCGGCGTGGTCGGAGGTGCCGCGGGCGGCGATGACGGCGAAGCGAGGCCGCGCATGGCGCAGCGCGGTGGCGATCTCGCGGAGGTCGTGCGGCGCCGCCGCCAGGATGCGGCCCACCACGGCGGGGATCTGGCCGATCTCGCGCCGCATCCGGGTCTGCCCGGTCTGCGTGGCGCGCGCGGCGTCGGCCATCAGCCGGCGAGGAATCGTTGTCCCCTCCCTGGCGCAGCAGTTCTTCGTGCGCGCATCGTAATCACAGAGGCGGAGAAGTGATCGGTCCGATGCGCCGAGCCTCCGGATCGACAGCGAACGAACGCGCGAGATCCTGGCAACGCAGGCCCGAGGCAGGGGCACGGACGTCCGCGCCGCGTCGTGACGCGCGGTCCTGCGCGTCTGCCGGGTGCGGCGCGAAGGGGGGCCCATATCTTGTGGTATCCTGCGAGCCGGTACCACTGCTTGTGTAGTCCGCACGGGGAGCATCGATCGCTTGCGCTGTCCACGCTGCAGTACCGACGGGACCCGCGTCATCGATTCGCGGGACCTCGAATCGGGGAGCACCATCCGCCGGCGTCGCGAGTGCGAGGCCTGCAGCTATCGGTTCACCACCTACGAGCGCCCGGAAGGCGCCCGCCTGGTGGTCATCAAGCGCGACGGCAGCCGGCAGGACTTCGACCGCACCAAGCTGCTCGGTGGGCTGCTGCGCGCGCTCGAGAAGCGGCCGGTGACGATCGCCCGTGCCGAGCAGGCCGTGGACGACATCGAGAGCACGCTCCGTGCGCGCGGCGAGCCGGAGGTCACTTCCAAGGAGGTCGGGCGGCTGGCCACCGAGGCGCTGCGCGACATCGACCAGCTGGCCTACATCCGGTTCGCATCGGTCTATCACAGCTACGAGGACATCTCGACCCTGAAGCGCGAGGTGGATCGCCTGATGCGCCAGCGCGCCACGGAGGAGTCCTAGCGACCGATGGTCCTGTCCGACGGCGACATCCGCGCCGAGATCGAGGCCGGCCGCATCGTCATCGACCCGTACGTGCCGGAGGCCGTGCAGCCGTCGAGCGTGGACCTGCACCTGGACGATCGCTTCCGCGTGTTCCGCAACAGCCGCTACCCGTACATCGACGTGCGCGAGGAGCAGCCGGAGCTGACCGAGCTGGTCGAGATCCGCGACGACGAGCCGTTCATCTTGCATCCCGGCGAGTTCGTGCTGGGTTCGACCCTGGAGCGCGTCCAGCTGCCCGACGACCTGGTGGCCAGGCTCGAAGGGAAGAGCTCGCTTGGGCGGCTGGGCCTGCTCATCCACTCGACCGCCGGCTACGTCGATCCCGGCTGGGAGGGCAACCTGACGCTCGAGCTGTCGAACGTCGCCAACCTGCCGATCACCCTGTATGACGGCATGAAGATCGGCCAGATCAGCTTCCAGCGCCTCTCCTCGCCGGTCGAGTTGGCCTACGGCGACGCCCGCCTGGGCAGTCGCTACCGCGGGCAGCGTGACCCGACGGCCAGCCTGTACCATCGGGACTTCGAACGAGGTCGCATCCGCCGCTGAGCGGGGGACCCCGGCGCACACCTCGCAGTTCGGAGCTCCGCGCGTGCCCGAGCCACTCCACGCCATCACTCCGGCCGACCAGGCGCGCGCCTTCGCCGGTGACGTACGGGTTCGTGTGGTGCGCGCGGGCTGGTTCCGGCCCGATGCCGGCGGCTTCTTCGGCGTGGTGCCGCGACCCCTCTGGACCCGGTTCGGCCTGGAGTCCGATGAGCGCGGCCGCCTGCTGATGCGCCTCAACCTGCTGCTGGTCGAGTCGGCGGGCAAGCGGGTGCTGGTCGAGACCGGCACCGGCGTGCGCCAGACCGACAAGGACCGCGACATCAAGGGCATCGAGGGCGGCGACCCGGCCGAGGCACTGCGGGCGGTGGGCGAGGATCCGGCGAGCATCGACTTCGTGGTGGTCAGCCACCTGCACTATGACCACGCCGGCGGCCTGGTCGACGCCAACGGGCGGCCGAACTTCCCGAATGCTCGCTACGTCGTGCAGCGCGACGAGGCGGAGGCCGCCCACGGCGACGAGCTGCGGCTGGCCGGCCTGATGGAGACCGAGCAGCTCGACCTGGTGCGCGGCGCGGGCCAGCTGGCGGAGGTCACCGGCGAGGTGGAGCTGGTGCGCGGGGTGAACGTGGTGCGCACCGGCGGCCACACGCGGGGGTCACAGGCCGTCCTGCTGGGGACACCGGAGCCCGGCGGCCGTGCGGACGACTCGCGTGACCGCGCCGTCTTCTGGGGTGACCTGATCCCGACCCGCTGGCAGATCCCGGTACGTTGGAC
>DATBME010000039.1:0-8026 GCA_036555005.1 Candidatus Limnocylindria bacterium
CCTGGCCGTCGACCAGTCCAGCGCCGAAGGGGTCGTGCGTCCACGCCTCGGCGTCGACGGGCACCACGTCCAGGTGCGAGAGCAGGATCAGCGGCGGCTCCGGGTCGGGGACGCTGGCCGGCAGGCGCGCGAAGCACGACCCGCGACCGGGCGCCACCTCCAGCACCTCGGCGGCGATGCCGGCCTCGCCGAGGACCTCAGCGCAGAGGGCCGCTGCCCGCGTCTCGCCGCCGGTCGAATCGAGACCGGCCGCCGCGTCGCGAATGCCCGGCGGATTGACCGATGGGATGCGGATCAGGTCGCGCAGCAGCTCGACGCACTCGTCGGTGGCTCGCTCCCAGTCCGTCATCGACTCAGCGTCAGCCGATCGCCGGCGAGCCGGCCGGCTCCCGACCGGAGGGTGCGACCTGGCTCGCCCGCCGCGCGTGGCGGCGACGGGCCAGCAGCGCCAGCGGCAGCTCCGCCACCAGGAGCACGATCGCCACCACCAGCAGGACCGGCAGGTCGTCGGCCAGGCCCATCACCAGGAGTGCGACCAGGAAGTAGCCGTGAATCGCGACGCGGGTCCAGCTGGCCAGCCGCAGGTCGAGGATCGCCACGCGGCTGCCGTCGGGCTCGCCGCGGTCGTAGGCCACCGCCCAGATCGCCAGCGCCAGGAAGGCGAGCATCGCCACCGCGAACGGCACGCCGCCACCACCTGGCGCCGGGTCGACCAGCGGCTTGATGAGGATGAACGGGATCAGGCCGGCGATCAGGAGCACGAAGGCAGGGAGCGGGACCAGCAGCTGCAGCCACTCCAGGGCGGGCCGCTGGCGGGCCGCCTCGCGCAACCATCGGGTCAGCAGGCTGAAGCCGAAGGTCACGAACAGCCAGGCGTAGAAGTTGCCGTACGGGACCCCGAACCAGCCGTCACCGGGGCCGATCCCGACCCAGGTCCAGAGCCCCAACCGGATCGCGATCGCGTCGAAGGCCAGGTCCAGGCTGATGGCCAGCACGCTGTCCACCACCGGTGCGTACCGGCGTCGCACGCCGAGGGCATCGGTGATGCGCATCGCCCCGGCGATGATGAGCGCCCAGGTAAGGCCGATGACGACCGGTGCCCGGTCGATCTCCAGCACCCAGTCCGGGTTGTAGTGGTAGGTGCGGAAGATGAGCTGGTCGAGCTCCTCCAGCAGGATGCCGAAGCCGGCGGCGCTGATCAGCTCGAAGAACGGCAGGCGCCCGCGTCGGAGCGCGGCCAGCGCCGCACCGATGAAGAAGGCGGTAGCCGAGATCTCGAGCAGCAGGTAGTCCGGATTCATGCCGAGCCGATGGTATCGGCCGCCGAACGCTGCTGCTCACGCGCTGCCCGGAAGGCCTCACCTTCGACCGGCCAGGACCGTTACAGCGCGGCAGCTACCCGACGCGCGACATCCGCCATCTCATCGTCACTGATCGGGGGCAGCACGTCCTCCCAGAGGGGGAGCATGTGGTTCTTGGCCTCGAGCATGCCCAGCGGGCGAGGGATGAACCAGACGTGGAAGTGCGCGCCACCGTCGCCCCACCGATAGACGTGGACCCGCCCCACGCCGCCGAGCGAGAGGATCGCCCGCTCGATCCGGCCGGCGAGCGGGCCGAAGGCGGCCGCGACCTCGGGAGGCAGGTCCTTGAACGAGTCGGCGTGGACGCGGCTGGCCAGCCACACCGTGCCGGGCAGGCTGCCATTGACGGGCGGGTGCAGGGTGAAGTGCTCGTCCGACCACACCGCCTGGGTGGTGTCCTGCTCACAGATGGCGCAGGGCTCGCCGCCCGCCTCGCCGCGGCGGGGTGGCTCCGGGATGACGCGCTCCCCGGGTTGGCGGAGGGTGAGCGGATCGATGTACGGCAGGACCATTGTCAGGCTCCTTTCAGCAGCGTCGCGGGGGTGTTGATCCCGAACTTCATGGCGTGCCTCCACGTGCGACTGTCGTGCCGGGGGCGGCCACGGCTGGAAGGTGCCCGGCGGCGCGGCGCGCGATCTCGATGAATGGGCGGAGCCGGACCGACAGCTCTGCGCGGGTGGCGCGGAACGCCGCCAGGCGCTCTTCTTCGGCGCCCTCGACCGCCGCTGGGTCTTCCAGGTGCCAATGCAGGGAGCTGTGCCGCCCGAGAAAGGCAGGGCACTCCTCGCGCGCCGAGTTCGACAGCGTGATCACGTAGTCGAGCGGCTGGTCCAGCAGCTCGGTGACGGACTTGGCTCGCGCCCGGCTCCAGTCGATCCCCAGCTCGGCCAGCACGCGGACCGTCAGGGAATGGACGCTCTTGGGTCGCGTGCCCCCCGAGAGCGGACGGAAGTCCTCGCCACCGAAGCGGCCGAGCAGCGCCTCCGCCATCTGGCTGCGCGCCGAGTTGCCGTTGCAGACGAACAGCACGCTGATCGGCCGCCGCGCTCGGGACGGCGCATGGCCGGCGGCATCGATCGTCGTCTCGAGGTCGGCCAGCTCGATCTCCAACCGTTCCAGCTCCTCGCGCTGTTCGGCGATACGCCGTCGCTGGTCGTCCAGGGCCAGGGCGAGCGCCGGGTCAAGGGCGCCGCCGTCCAGGCAGCGCTCCGCCAGCCGACCCGCCGCGGCGGGCTCGAGGCCGAGCCGGCGCAGAGTCAGGATCAGCTTCAGCCGTGACAGGTCGGACTCGGTATAGAGGCGGTAGCCGTTCGGCTCACGGAGCGGTCGCGGGAGGATGCCTGCCGCCTCGTACCAACGGACGCCGGAGGCGGAAATGCCGGCGCGCCTGGCAAGGGTGGAGATGTTCATCGCCCGCAGGCTAAACCCTACAGTTACTGTAAGGTCAAGCGTTCCAGCCGATGAGGGGCCGGCGCTAGAATCGGGACCATGACCACCGAGGTCCGAGCGCCCAGCGTGCCGATCTACCTCGCCGGCGAGTTCGTGGAGGCGGGCGCGCCGCTGGAGGTCCGCGACCCGGCGACCGGCGAGCTGGTGAGCAGCACCTGGCAGGCCGGGCCCGACGAGCTGGAGCGGGCCACGGTGGCGGCGGTCGAAGGTTTGGCCGCCATGCGCCGGCTGGCCAGCTACGAGCGGCGCGATGCGCTGGCGCACGTGGCCGACTGCATCGCCCGCGATGCGGACGAGCTGGCCGAGCTGCTGACCCGCGAGTCGGGCAAGCCGATCAAGGATGCTCGCGGCGAGGTGGCGCGCGGCGCGCTTACCT
This sequence comes from Candidatus Limnocylindria bacterium, assembly GCA_036555005.1. Classification (GTDB taxonomy): domain Bacteria; phylum Chloroflexota; class Limnocylindria; order QHBO01; family QHBO01; genus DASSCW01. The sequence continues at coordinate 3,187 of DATBME010000039.1, forward strand.
TCCGCACCGCCGCCGAGGAGGCGCTGCGCCTCAACGGGGAGTGGCTGCCGCTCGACTGGAACGCGGCCAGCCGCGGGCGCAGCGGGATCGTGCGGCGCTACCCGATCGGTCCGGTGGCCGGCATCAGCCCCTTCAACTTCCCGCTCAACCTGGCCGCCCACAAGGTGGCGCCCGCCCTGGCCGCCGGCTGCAGCATCGTGCTGAAGCCGCCCTCCAAGGACCCGCTCGTCATGCTGCGCGTGGCCCGCTACCTGGCCGAGACGGACCTGCCCTCCGGAGCGGTCAGCATCCTGCCCATGGATCGGCCCACCGGTGATGCCATGGTCCGTGACGACCGCTTCAAGCTGCTCTCCTTCACCGGGTCGCCAAGCGTCGGCTGGAAGATGAAGGCCGAGGCCGGCAAGAAGAAGGTGGTGCTGGAGCTGGGCGGCAACGCCGGAGCGGTGGTCGACGAGACGGCCGACCTGGAATGGGCGATCGATCGGCTGGTGTACGGCTCATTCGCCTACGCCGGCCAGGTCTGCATCAGCGTCCAGCGCATTTACGTCGTGGAGGCCGTCTTCGAGGAGTTCGCCGGCCGTTTCACCGACAAGGTCAGGGCACTGCAGATCGGCAGCCCGCTCGACCCGGCCACCGACCTCGGCCCGATGGTTGACGAGAAGGCGGTCAATCGCACGCACGAATGGGTGCAGGAGGCCCTGGCCGATGGTGCCCGCGCGCTGACCGGTGGCGATCCGAACGGCGTCTTCTACCCGCCCACCGTGCTGGTGGACGTGCCCAGGGAGGCCCGCGTCTGCGGCGACGAGGTCTTCGCGCCGGTCGTGAACCTGTTCGGCGTCCCGGACTTCGCCGCCGGGTTGGCCGAGATCAACGACTCGCGGTTCGGCTTGCAGTGCGGCATCTTCACCAACGACCTGGAGCGCACCCTGCTGGCGCACGACGAGCTGGAGGTGGGCGGCGTGATCGTCAACGACGTGCCGACCTGGCGGATCGACCACATGCCCTACGGCGGCGTGAAGGACTCCGGCCTCGGCCGCGAGGGGATCCGCTGGTCGATCGAGGACATGACCGAGCCGCGCCTGCTGGCCTTCGCGCGGCCGCTGTAGCGTGGCGTGACCGAGCCCCTGCCCGAGGCGTCCGTCGCGCCGGCGCCCACGCCGCGCCCGCGTTGGGCTCGCATCCTGCACCGCGACGAGCTGCGCGACGGCGAGCTGATCCCGGTCGAGATCGACGGTACGCCGGTGGTGGTGGTGCGCCACGCCGGTGACTTCTTCGCCGTCCAGAACAACTGCAGCCACCAGGACTTTCCGCTATCGGAGGCCGGCTTCGACCCGCGCGACGAGCTGCTGACCTGCGCCTGGCACGGCGGGTGCTTCGACATCCGGACCGGTGCGGCGGTGATCCCGCCGGCCACCGAGCCGGTGGAGACCTTCCCGATCCGGACCAGCCCCGATGGCTGGGTGGAGATCGCGCTCACCGGCTCGCTGGCGCCGGCCGACTGATGTCCGTCGAGGCGCTGCCCTTCGTCAACTGGATCTTCTGGGCCGCGCTCAGCGCCGGTACCCTGCTGGTGGTGGGCGTGACCGAGCTGCTGGGAGGCACCACCCGGGGCTACCGGCTGTTCATGGCCTGGCTGCTGGCCGCTTTCGCAGCGGTCCTCCTGCTGTCGGAGCTGAACCTGGCGGAGGGGACCGCGCTGGATGGCACCGCCGGCACGCGACGGGTCCTGGTGCTGGCCTTCGTGGCGGCCACCGCTGCCTACCTGATCGCGTCGATGGCCCACCTGCCCCGGGCCGGCGTGGCCGTGGCCGGCGGCCTGATCGGCATCCTGGCCCTGGCCACCCTTGCCGCCGGCGGCCTGACCTTGAGCCCGCTCCTGTTCAGTGTGCAGCTCGCGCTGGCCGCCCTGGCGCTCGGGGCCGTCAGCGCGGCCATGCTGCTCGGCCATTGGTACCTGGTGACCCCGAAGCTGTCGCCGGCGCCACTGCGCCGGATGATGTGGCTGCTGCTGGCCGCGCTGGTGCTGCAGGTGGTGACCTTCGTCGTGGCAGTCGTTTCGGTCAGCAGTGGTCGGCTCGGCGGGCCGATCGGCTGGCTGACCTGGCTGCGACTGGCGGTCGGCATCCTGCTGCCGATCGGGATCACGGTGCTGGCGATGCTGGCCAGCCGGGCGCCGTCACTCCAGGCCAGCACCGGCCTGCTGTACATCGGCCTGGCCTTCATCATGGCCGGCTCGATCGCAGGGGCCAGCATCACCTACCTGACCGGCGTGCCGGTCTGATGCCGATGCAGGTCACGGTCCGGACCTTCGCCATCCTGCGCGAGCTGTCAGCCGATCGTGCGGTCGTGGCCCTGCCCGATGCGGCCGACCTCGGTGACGCCTGGGAGGCCATGGTCGAGCGCTATCCGCGGCTGGGGCCGCATCGGCCCTTCGTGCGTCCGGCGCGGGCGGGCGCCTACGCCGACTGGGACACGCCGCTGGTGGACGGTGACGAGGTCGCCTTCCTGCCGCCGGTCAGCGGCGGCGCGACCATGACCCTGACCTCCGAGCCGATCGACGCAGCCGCGCTGGAGAGCGCGGTGGCCGGATCGGGCCACGGCGCGGTGGTGACCTTCGTGGGCCGCGCCCGCGACACCGCCGATGACGGCCGTGAAGTCATGGAGCTGGAGTACGACGCCTACCCCGAGATGGCGATCGCCGTGCTGAGCGAGATCGCGGCCGAGGCGGAGTCGCGCTGGGGAGCGGCGGTCGGCGTGGTGCATCGCACCGGCATCGTGCCGATCGGCGACGCGGCGGTGGTCATCGTCACGGCCGCGCCTCACCGGGCCGAGGCGTACGAGGCGAATCGCTACGTGATCGAGGCGATCAAGGAGCGGCTGCCCATCTGGAAGCGCGAGCGCTTCGCCGACGGCAGCGAGTGGAAGCGTCCCGGAGCCTGATCGGCCAGGCTCATCCCGATGCCATCGGGTCGGCCTCGAGGAGATCGAGGGCCGGCTGCCAGATGGCGGCGATTATGGCCACGAACGGGACGACCAGGAACATCCCCAGCACGCCGGCCAGCTCGCCGCCCGCCGGAATGGCGAGCAGGATGAACGCCGGATGCAGGCTGAAGGCGCGGCCGTAGACGATTGGCGTCACGAAGTTGCCCTGCACGATGTTGAACACGATGGTCCAGATCATCATCACCACCACGTCGGTGGTGGTTCCGACCGCAAGCGCCACGAGGACCGCCAGCAGCGTTGTGACGGCCGATCCGAGGTAGGGAATGAAGCCGCCGAAGAAGGTGAGGATGCCGATCGGGATCGCCAGTGGCAGGCCCAGGATGATCATGATCAGCGCGCTGGTCACCGCGCCGAACAAGGAGATCAGTGCCGTCCCCAGCATGTAGCCGCCGAGCACCCCGACCGACCGGCCGCCGATCGTGTCGAGGCGCTCCCGCCGGTGCGCCACGACCCCACTGATCCCGTCGCGCCACAACGTCCCGGCGTCACGCAGCAGGAAGAAGGCGATCAGCGGGGCCAGGACGAGGATGAGCAGCAGCCGCGGCAGCGCCCCCAGCACGGCAGCCGCCGTGGCCAGGATCGAGCCACCGACCGACTCAACCGCGTCGAGGACCTCCTGGATGTGGATCTCCTCGGCGCCGTCGACGGCGGTCGCGACCAGCTCGCGCATGGGGCCGACCGTCCACACGACGGCGATGGCGACGGTGGCCGCCACGACCAGGGCGACTCCCACCGTTGAAGCCGCCGCCGCGCCTCCGCGGCCAAGCCCCATCTGGCGCAGGCGCGATGCCAGTGGGGCCAGCGTTGCGGCCAGCACGAGCGCCAGGACCACGGGGACGATGACGCCCGGGATGCTGACCGTGATCTCGATCAGCACCCAGACCAAGCCAGCGGCCACCAGGCCGCGCCAGCTCCACTGGGCCAGCCGGTCGAGCCAACGAGGGACCACGCCGTCCGTGCGCTGCGGCTCGGCCTCCTGGACCGACAGCACCGCCATGATGGACTTGGCCACGGCCAGGATGAAGACGATCACCGGCAGCAGGCCGATCAGCCCCAGCAGCCCGAACAAGGCGGCGCCGGTCGGGATGGCCACCAGCACCAGCAGCGGGTGGACGTCGACCGCTGTTCCGAGGCCGGTGCTTGCCAGCAGGCGACCGCTCACGACGCTCGCGACGACGATGGCGGCCAGGACCACCAGGCTCGGGATCGGGCCGGCGAAGGCGAGCGTGACCAGCACCACCACCGTCGCTGACAGGATCGCGCCGAGGTACGGCACGAACCCGCTGATGAAGACGAGCATGCTGAGCGGAGCGGCCAACGGCACGCCCAGGACCAGGAGCGTGGCGTAGACGACGATCGCGTCGATCACGGCCAGCAGGGCGGTGCGGCGCAGGTAGCCGCTCACTCGGTCCAGGCCGGACGTCGCGCTCGCCGTCAGGGCTGCGGCGTGCGCAGGATCCATGGACCCGGTCACCCGCCTCCAGCCGCGGTCGCCATCGCTGAGCAGGAAGATGGTCAGGAAGCTGCTGAGGATCAGGACCGTGCCGACGGTCACCGCGGGGCCGGCCAGCGCCACCGGGTCGACCCTGAGGATGGCGATGACCGACAGCATCAGGCGGTCGAAAGCGGCCAGGAGGAACTCCGGCGCACCCACCGCCACCAGCCACTCGCGGAGGTCGCGTACTCCCTCGCGCACCGCGCTGATCAGCTCTGCGACATGCGGCACGACGGCCAGGGCCAGGATCAGGACGGTCACGATCAGCAGCGCAACGCCCAGCAGCGTGGCCAGCACGGCGGCGATGCCGCGGCCCACGCCCCGGGCGCGGAGTCGCCGCAC